>CAYIMR010000157.1:0-2855 GCA_964364455.1 uncultured Planctomycetales bacterium
GCTTTGAGCGCATGGAGACGGGCATCAAGATCATCGATGTTCTGTTTCCCGTTGTTAAGGGCAGCAAGACGGGGATCCTCGGTGGTGCGGCGCTGGGTAAGAGTATCCTGACTTTGGAGATCATTCAGCATGTCGTCAAGAAATACCGGGGCAGTTGTGTTTTTACCGGTATTGGGGAGCGTATCCGTGAAGGGAACGAATTGTATTATGAGCTTTTAAAACACGAAGTTATCGATAAAACCATGATGGTCTTCGGACAGATGAATGATCCTCCGGGGGCGCGTTTTGGCGTGGCCATGACGGGCGTTACGATGGCGGAAGCTATCCAGCGCAAGAACCAGGACGTTCTTTTGTTCGTGGACAATATTTTTCGTTTTATCCAGGCGGGCGCCGAGATCTCGACTTTGCTTGGCCGTGTTCCCTCGGAGACGGGATACCAGCCGACGTTGATCGCCGAGGCCAGCGAGTTCCACGAGCGGATCCGCTCCACGCCGGAGGGAGGCGGTTCGATCACTTGCTTCGAGGCTGTGTACGTCCCGGCGGATGATTTGACCGACCCGGCGGTTGTGGCGATATTCAGCTTTTTAGACTCGATTTTGGTCCTTTCCCGTGAGAAAATCCAGTTGGGGTTATATCCGGCCGTTGATCCTTTGGCCTCATCTTGCGCCAATCTGGACATCGATATCGTTGGAAGCCGTCATTTTGAGATCGCCCAAGAGATCATCAAGATTCTTCAAAGGTACGAAGAATTGCGGCGCATCGTTCTCGTTATCGGTATCGATGAGCTTTCCGCCGCGGATCGTACCCTTTATGAGCGGGCGAGAAAACTACAGAATTTCCTGACGCAGCCCTTTTATGTGGCCGAACCTTACACGGGCAAGCCGGGAGAGTACGTCAGCCTCGCCCAGTCACTCGATGGCTGCGAGCGGATCATCATGGGAAAAGTAGACCACCGGCCTGAAGAGGAATTTTATTTGATAGGTGCTTTAACGTAAAAAATATGTCTGGCAGACAAAAATTTACCGGGGAGATCCTGGTTGAAAAAAGGCTCATTGACCGGGACCAGCTGGCCTGGGCGCTCGGTGAACAAGAAGTGACGAGGGAATTCCTGGGGGCGATCCTTTTAAAAAAGAAATGGGTCAAGGAAAAGGATCTGATGCAGGCACTTTCCGAGCATTTCAATATGCCGCTGGTGGATCTGAAGAATCAGTACATCGACTGGGAGATCGTGAAACATTTCAGCCCGTCGCTGATCCTGGATCATCATTATTTTCCGTTTGAACGCGATGAGCGCTCGGTGACGATGGCCGTCACCAATCCTTTGGATGCATGGAGCCTCAAGAAGGCCGAGGAAGAAGCCAGGGGGTTGGTGCTCAAACTGGCGTTGACTTCACAAAGTGACATGGAGGACACGATTAAACGGTATCACCTTTATATTCAGAAGAATGTACCTAAAGTTCTGGAATGATATGTCCAAGAAGACTGATCTAGTGCTGGCGAATGTCTTGATGGAGAAGGGGCTGGTCGACCAAAAGCAGATGGACGTCCTTGTGCCGGATGCTGACAGCTCTGGGGAGGGATTACAGTCAATTTTGCTTAAACGCGGAATTTTAAGCGAAAAAGACATCCTGACCGTCTTGGCGGAAAAATTGCGGCTGGCCTACGTCCAATTAAAGGACATTACCGTTGAGAAAACCGTCCTGGATAAAGTCCCCGTAAAGATCGCGTCCTACTACGGATTTGTTCCGCTTAGTATCAGCGGGAGAATTCTGACCATCGCGGTTGCTGCTCCGCTTGATACCCAGATCCAGGATGAGATAAGAATTCAGCTGGGTTACGAAATAGAGGTCGCGCTGGCCGAACAAAGTGATATTGCTGATGTTCTTGAGAAATGGCGCGGTGGAGGCACGCATATCGTCCCGCAGATCGGTGCTTCCCCGCGGAAAGAAGCTGTAAAGGAAGCCGCGCAAGAAGTGGTCATACCTGCCGAAACGATACCACGGGTGCCGAAAGAGCCGCCGCGAACCCAGGTTAATAAGGAAAAGAAACTTTTGGGTGAGATCCTTATCGGAAAAGGCCTTTTAACCGCGGAACGGCTTGCGTTGGCTCTTGGTGAACAAGTAATCACCAAAGAATTCCTTGGAACTATTCTTGTAAGAAAAAAATGGATAAAAGAAAAAGATCTTTTAGCCGCCCTTTCCGACCGGTATAATTTACCGCTCGTGGATCTGAGAAACAGGCAGATCGACTGGAGCATCATTAAGTATTTTAGCTCGTCCTTGATCTTTGATTACCATTGTGTCCCGTTTGATCGTGATGAACGTTCGGTGACAATGGCCATCAATAATCCTCTCGATGCCTGGACGATCAAGCGGGCCGAGGACGAGGCCAAGGGGTTGGAACTCAAGCTGGCGCTGGCCTCCCGGGAAGATATAGATGATGTGATCAAGCGGTATCAACTGTATATTCAAAAGAACGTACCCAAATTTTTAGACTGATATGTCCAAAAAGATCGATTTAATCCTGGCGGATGCCTTGGTGGAGAAGGGGCTGGTCGACCAAAAGCAGATGGACGTCCTTGTGCCGGATGCTGACAGCTCTGGGGAGGGATTACAGTCAATTTTGCTTAAACGCGGAATTTTAAGCGAAAAAGACATCCTGACCGTCTTGGCGGAAAAATTGCGGCTGGCCTACGTCCAATTAAAGGACATTACCGTTGAGAAAACCGTCCTGGATAAAGTCCCCGTAAAGATCGCGTCTTATTACGGGTTCGTTCCGCTTAAGATCAGCGGCCGGATCCTGACGATCGCGGTCCCCTCGCCGCTGGAGATCAAAATACAAGATGAGATCAGGAC
>CAYIMR010000158.1:0-2848 GCA_964364455.1 uncultured Planctomycetales bacterium
GGTGGAAAGAAGTGGCAGGCCTTCCTTGAATCTGTTTTTGATGGTCCCCATTTTCAGGCCAAAGGTGCCGGGATCTTCCGCGGTCTTATCAAAGTATTTTTCGCCTATGATTGTTCCCTGGCGGAGATCAACCCGCTGGTCATCGACGATAAGGGACAGATGTACGCGGCGGACGCCAAGATCAATTTTGACGATAACGCGCTGTTCCGTCACGAAGATGTGGCGGCTTTGCGGGATATCCGCTATGAAGAGCCTGATGAGATGGAGGCCAAAAAGTATGGCTTGAGTTTCGTGAGGCTTGACGGCAACGTCGGGTGTATCGTCAACGGGGCTGGCTTGGCCATGGCGACGATGGATATCGTCAATCTTTCCGGCGGGGCGCCGGCCAATTTTCTGGACGTGGGCGGCAGTTCGAACCCCGAAAAGGTCGTCCATGCCCTGCGGATCATTTTGGGCAACAAGAAAGTCAAGGCCGTTTTGATCAACATCTTCGGCGGGATCACGCGCTGTGACGACATCGCCCGCGGGCTCGTGGATGCCCAGACAAAGCTGAATTTATCCGTGCCATTGGTCGTGCGTTTGATCGGGACCAATGAAGAGAAAGCCAGGGCCTTGCTGGCCCAGCACAATATCCGCACGTATCCGACGATGCGCGAGGCCATCGGCCAGGTCGTGGCAATAGCAAATCAATGAGCATTCTTCTTAATCAAAATTCGAAGGTGATCGTTCAGGGCATAACCGGCCGGGACGGGTCGTTCCATACCCAGCAGATGCTTTCCTACGGGACAAAGGTCGTCGGTGGCGTCACACCGGGCAAGGGCGGCCAGGATGTTCACGGCGTGCCGGTCTTTAACACGGTCGCGGAAGCGAAGGAAAAGGCCAAGGCGGACACGGCGGTTATTTATGTCCCCGCGAAGTTCGCCAAAGACGCGATGTTGGAAGATATCAAGGCGGGGATCAATCTTGTCATTTGTATTACGGAAGGGATCCCCGTGCTCGATATGGTGGAAGTCATGGGCGCGCTCAAAGGGACGGGGATTCGGCTCATTGGTCCGAATTGTCCAGGGGTTATTTCTCCGGGTAAAAGCAAGGTCGGCATCATGCCCGGCCATATCCACAAACCCGGTCCCATCGGGATCATTTCCAGAAGCGGAACCCTCACTTACGAAGTCGTCTACAGCCTTACCTACCACGGCGTCGGGCAATCCACTTGCGTGGGGTTGGGGGGCGACCCCATCATCGGGACACGCTTTGTCGATGTTCTGGCAATGTTCATGCGCGACGATCAGACCAAAGGGATCGTGATGGTCGGGGAGATCGGCGGCGAGGACGAACAGATCGCGGCGGAGTATATCAAGAAGGAAGCCACCAAACCCGTCGTCGGGTTCATCGCCGGACGCACGGCCCCGCCGGGCAAGCGCATGGGACACGCCGGCGCGATCATTTCCTCGGGCGACAGCACGGCGGAAGCCAAACGGACCGTCTTAAAAGATGCGGGTGTGGTGGTCGTTGATTTCCCGGAGGAGATCCCGGCGGTATTTAAAGAAAAGCTGGGGGAATGCCTTCATGGCGAAAAACGCTCTTAAAAATATTTTTTTATCCTCTATTTATCAAAACGCCGGCAAGACGTCCATATCGCTGGGTCTGTACAAAATCCTCAAAGAACGCAAGGTCAAAACCGCCTTCATGAAACCCATCGGCCAGCAGTACGTGCACGTGGGCGACTGGGATATCGATAAAGACTCCTATCTTATCGCTGAGGTTTTTCATACCAAAAAGAAGTTCAAGGAGATGAGCCCGGTGACGATAGGCCGCGGCTATACCGAGAAATACATCTTCAACCCTCATAAAGAAAGACTCGAGGAAACCATCCTCCAGGCCTTTGACAGTCTTAAACGCGGCAAAGAAGCCTTTATTATCGAAGGGACGGGGCACGCGGGCGTCGGCTCCGTCATTGATTGTTCCAACGCGGATGTCGCCAAACTCCTGGGGGCTAAAGCGATCATTATCAGCGAGGGCGGCATCGGCAAAAGCATCGACGAGATCGTCTTGAACAAAGCCCTTTTCGATCTCAAAGGTGTTGAGATCGTCGGCGTCATTGTCAATAAAGTCCTGCCGGAGAAGTACGAAAAGGTCGAGCGCGCTTTAAGACAGGGGTTGCTCAATAAAGGGATCAAGCTTTTGGGAGTTATTCCACTCGATCCGTTGCTGAGCACGCCGACGGTCGAACAGGTCAAAAACGCCCTGAATTTAAAGCTGTTGTGCGGGGACAAGGGTACCGGACGGCGGGTGAAGCACACCATCGTCGGCGCGATGGAGCCGCACAATATGATCCATTATCTTAAAGAAGGGACGTTGGTGTTGACCTCCGGCGACCGGGTGGACAATATATTGCTCGCCGTGAGTTCCCATCTTGCCCGCGAGAGCCAGGGATTTCATATCTCCGGTATTATTTTGACCGGCGGCTTGCAGCCCACGCCCAAGATCATCGATCTCTTGAAAAAAAGCCAGATCCCCATTTTGATCACGGACGAGGATACATATACCGTCGCCGGAAGGATCGAACATTTGATCTGCAAGATCCAGAAAACCGATAAAGACAAGATCACCGAAGTGACCACGCTGGTGAAAAAATATGTGGATGTAGACGCCATTCTGGCGTCTTTTTAAGACTATGCCTAAAAAAAGACCGGACAACGCGGTTTTTATTTTTGCCGGGGCGCGCACTCCCATTGGTTATCCTTACCGGGGATTAAAGGAATTTACCGCCGCCCAGCTGGCTACCTTCGCCATCAAGGGGATCTGCCAGCGCAGCAGGATCGACAAGCGCTGGATCGATGAGGTGATC
>CAYIMR010000159.1:0-2811 GCA_964364455.1 uncultured Planctomycetales bacterium
TCTGAAGTCGTCCTGCTCGACCGGTTGCGCAAGGCGATTGATAAGCTTAATCCCAAAATCCCCCCTGAAGCCAAAGAAGAAGCCATTAAGCAAGTCCTGCGAAGTGAAAGTCCGGATTTGACCATCAATAACCGACGATTTCATAAATTTCTCGTGAATGGTGTTGACGTTGAATACAGGAAAGACGGGCGAATTGCGGGCGACAAGGTTTGGCTGGTGGATTTTAAGAATCCACAAAACAATGAATTTCTTGCTGTTAATCAATTTACGGTTATTGAAAATAATCCTGCCTCGCCGGCAGGCGGGCACAATCGTCGTCCGGATATTGTCCTTTTTATTAACGGCCTGCCTTTGGTTATCCTCGAATTAAAAAATATCGCCGATGAAAACGCGAGTACGTATTCTGCCTTTAAGCAATTTCAAACCTACAAAGCGGAAATTCCTTCTCTGTTTCACTTTAATGAAGTTTTGATTGCCAGTGATGGCATCGAAGCCAGGGTCGGCACGATTACTTCGGACTGGGAAAGATTTTTGCCGTGGAAGACGATCGACGGCATTGAACAGGCTCCTGTTGCTGTTCCACCAATTGAAGTGCTTATCAGAGGGATGCTTAACCCGAAGATCCTTTTGGACTTAATCCAGAATTTTAGTGTTTTTGAACAAGAACAGCATGCCCTGCTTAAGAAAGTTGCTGCCTATCATCAGTATCATGCCGTTAATAAAGCTGTTCAATCCACGATTGACGCGGCGGATGTTAAAGGTGATCATCGCTGCGGGGTGGTGTGGCATACGCAAGGCTCGGGAAAGAGTTTGAGCATGGTGTTTTATGCCGGAAAGCTTGTCCTGGCGCCTGAGCTTGAAAATCCCACGATTGTGATTATTACCGACCGCAATGATTTAGACGATCAGCTTTTTGGAACATTCAGCCGCTGTCAGGAATTGATCAGGCAGGAACCGGTACAGGCTAATTCGCGGGATGAACTTAAAGACAAGCTCAAAGTCGCCTCGGGGGGACTTGTCTTTACCACTATTCAGAAGTTTTTCCCGGAGGAGAAGGGCGGCGTTTATCCGCTTTTATCTGATCGAAGCAATATTATTGTGATTGCCGATGAAGCGCATCGCAGCCAGTACGATTTTATCGACGGCTTTGCCCGGCATATGCGCGACGCCTTGCCTAATGCCTCATTTATCGGGTTTACTGGAACTCCCATTTCAAAAGAGGACAGGGACACCCGCGCGGTTTTCGGTGATGAAATCGATATTTACGATATCGAACAGGCTGTCAAAGACGGGGCAACGGTCAGGATTTATTACGAAAGCCGATTGGTTAAGCTCGAAATTAAGGAGAAGGAAAAAGAAAGGCTTGATCCTGAATTTGAAGAAGTGACTGAAGGCGAGGAAATTTCGAAGAAAGAACTCTTAAAGAGTAAATGGGCGAGGATGGAAGCGATTGTCGGGTCGGAAAAACGTATCCAGCAGATCGCCCAAGACCTTGTCGATCATTTTGAAAAGCGACTGGATGTCAATGTCGGCAAGGGCATGGTTGTGTGCATGAGCCGGCGTATCGCGGTTGATCTTCATAACGAGATTATTAAATTGCGCCCCAAGTGGTATCACAAAGACGATGATAAAGGTGCTCTCAAAGTGATTATGACCGGCTCCGCGGATGATGGTCCCGAGTGGCAAGAGCATATCCGCAACAAAGAAAGACGCCGGGATTTGGGGAATCGAATGAAGGACCCGGCGGATCCTTTGCAGCTTGTCATTGTGCGGGACATGTGGTTGACGGGATTTGACGTGCCGTGTCTGCATACGATGTATTTGGACAAGCCGATGCGAGGCCATGGGCTGATGCAGGCGATCGCCCGGGTGAACCGGGTTTTTAAGGGCAAGCCCGGCGGATTGGTTGTTGATTATTTGGGAATCGCGGCTGATCTTAAAGAGGCGCTGGTTGAATATACCCAAAGCGGGGGTAAGGGACGGCCGACTTTGGATAAGGAAGAAGCGGTTCTTGTGATGCTCGAGAAATATGAAATTGTTTCAGGGTTGTTTCATGGATTTGATTATAAGCGGTTCTTTAGGGCGTCAACCAAAGACAAGATGTCGATGCTGGTTTTGGCTCAGGAACATATTCTGGAGCAGGAGAATGGAAAAGACAGATGTTTAAAATATGTCACTGAATTGTCACAGGCTTTTGCTCTGGCCGTGCCTGACAAAAAGGCGCTCGAAATAAGAGACGACGTCGGATTTTTCCAGGCGGTGCGGGCATGTTTGGCAAAGTTTGGCGGCGCGGGAGGGCAGACAGAAGAAGAACTTGATTCAGCGGTTAAGCAGTTGGTGTCTCGGGCGATCAGCTCGGACAAGGTTGTCGATATTTTTGAAACAGCCGGGCTCGATAAACCTGACATCTCGATTCTTTCAGATGAATTTTTGGCAGAAGTTCGCGCCATGCCGCATAAGAATTTAGCGGTCGAGTTACTTAAGAAATTATTAAATGATGAAATTAAGACGCGTTCACGAAAGAATTTGATCCAGGGCCGATCGTTCGCGGAAATGCTCGAGAAATCCATTCGAAAATATCAGAACCAGGCGATTGAAGCGGCAAGAGTGATTGAAGAATTGATCGAGCTGGCCAAGAAGATCCGCGAAGCTAATCAAAGAGGAGAGGTCCAAGGGCTTACTGAAGATGAAATCGCCTTTTACGATGCCCTGGAAGTCAATGACAGCGCGGTCAAAGTATTGGGCAATGAAACACTTCGAATGATCGCCAGGGAACTTGTCGATACCATTCGTAAAAACAGGTCTATTGAT
>CAYIMR010000160.1:0-2806 GCA_964364455.1 uncultured Planctomycetales bacterium
ATTTTTCTTTGCCCGCAGAGGCGGGCAAAGAACCCCCACGCCTTGTTTCGTTTTGTTACATCAAATAACTCAAAACGAAACAGTGGGGGTAACCTGAGGAGAGACTGAAGATGCAACCCACATTTCTAAAAATGATATTGATTCTCGGCATAGCCGTCGGTTTAACCGTCCCCGCTTTCGCCGCCGAAGAAAAATCTTCCGGCAAGGTGGGGAAAACCGTTGTGAAGGAAGAAGCCAAGATCCAGAAGAGCGAGACATCCGATAAAACGCAAAAGGTGGACAAAAGCGAGAGCAAAGAGGAGCGGAGCGTCATTAAAACGGAATCCAAAGAGATCACCGGGCAGGTGAGTGCTATCAGCAAAGACTACATCGGCGTGATCTATCAGACAGGCAAAAACAGTGAAAATGAGATGGGTATTTATATTGAAGGGGCCCCGCAGCTGGAGCGCGTTAAGGACCTGACCCAGATCCAGGCGGGAGACACCGTCACCGTGGAGTATGAAAAAGTCAGTGAGAAAGATAAACAAGACAATGAATTCGCCCGGCACGTAGTCAAAAAGATCATTTTCGTCAAAAAAGCACCGCCTCCGCCTCCAGAAACGGATGTAATGATCAGCGATGAGGCTGAGGAATAGTTCATTTAGGGAAAGAAGGCTTTATGGGACCGGGTTGGCATAAAAAAGGCAAAATGATCAGCGCAGGATTGGCCTGTGCTTTTGTCTTTCTTTTATTGGCCGCCGACGCGCACGCGGTCCAGATCAAGCGCGTCCAGCGCGGGCTCGTCAACTTTGATACGGATGACGTTGTCCAAACGGCTGCATTGACTTATCCCGTAGACCAAACCAAGTCGATCATCCTTCTGACCAATACTTTTGATATTTCCGGGAACACCCGGGAGCAAAATGCCTTTTTTACCGGACAGTTCGAGTCCAATGAAACGATCGCCATTGACCGTGCCGGCGGTAATTCCCCGGCGGGCGTTCTTTGGGAAGTCATTGAGTTTGAAGACGGTGTCCGGGTGCAACGGGGTATTTCCAGTATGCAGTCCACGGGTTCCGCGAACAAGATCAAGAATATCACCCTTCCTACTACCCCTATTGATACCACCAAGGCGGTGCCCATTATACAGACCCGCGCCGCCTTTACCACGCTTACTCAAACTCATGAATTATTTCTTTTGCCGACCTTCCCGGATGCCAATACCTTGCGGTTGGAGCGAAAAGACGCAAGCGGCAATAAAGCTATTCAAATCGTCTGGCAGGTAATTGAATTTCTGTATGATGCCACTGTGCAGACGGGGGCAGTGACTATGTCTGTGCCGGGTACGGCGACAAACGATCAAGCCGTTACCGCCACGATCGCCTCGGTTTCCAACCCGATTATTTTTACATATTTTGTCGGCAATATTGACCAGAATGGCGCGGATGCGGAATTGTACACGACCGGTGAATTGACTAATGCCACGACCCTGACTTTTACCCGCCGTTATGCCCCCAATGTGGCCAATACGGAAAATTATGTTCAGTATTATGTGGTCGACCTTACGGATGGATCAAGTACCGTACAAACCGCAGCCCATGACTGGTTAACCAGTCCTGCGGACCGCTTTTTGGTCAACGATGCCACCAATGCCAGCCCGATTGTCATTACGACATCCGCTGTCCATAATTTTGCTACCGGAGATTTGGTTGACATTAGTAACGTGCAGGGTAACGTGGCCGCCAACGGAAACTGGCTGGTTACGGTACCCAACAATACGACTTTTTCGCTGGACGGTTCCGACGGTACCGGCAGCGGGATTTATTCAGCAGCGACGGATTACGCGCAAAAGGCCATCATAAGCACGATCACCGCTGTGGATACAACCCGCACCATGATCATGCGCAGTAGGCGGGCCACCAGCGGTACAAATGCAAACACACTTACTGATGAATTATCGATCGGCAGTTATTTGCTTAACGGGACGACCTTGGCAAGCATCCGCGCGGCCGGATCTACGACAGTTTCCAGCCAAAGCGCGATTTCCGCCATTCAATTCGCGCCGATCACCGTCAAGACCCCCAACGGCGGCGACACGTTGATCGTTAATGATAATTATAATATCACCTGGCGTACCGCGGCCTCGGTTGCCAACGTGAAGCTCGAATATTCCGATGATAACGGCAGCACCTGGAAGACGATCATCGCATCTACAGCGGCCGCCGCTAATACGTACGCCTGGACGGTGGGGTATGATTCCACACTAGTTCCCATTTTGCCTACTTTAGAAAAAGAAATAGATTGTTTGGTAAGAGTTTCCAATGCCGCGGATGCCACCCAGAAAGACACTTCCAACGCAGCCCTTACTATTAAGAGTAAACTCTCGGTGACCGCCCCCAACGGCGGCGAATTGTGGTACGTAGGCGATACCGCGCGTAGTATTACCTGGAGCAAGTGGGGGAATTTCGCTACGACGGTCAAATTGCAATATTCGATCGACGCGCCGCACGCCGTCTGGACGGATATCACCGGCGCCACGGCGCTACTCGCGTCGGCAGGGAGTTTCGCGTGGAACCCTGTGCCTTTGGGCGCGGCCGCGACGACCACCCAAGTCAGGGTTATTTCCAATACCAACGCTGATATCCTCGATGCCAGCAACGCGAATTTTGAAGCGCGAGGAATCATTACGTTAACGGCCCCCATTTCCACGAGCCAGTGGCCCAATGGTTATCCGCAGACGATCGCCTGGACGCTCAATTCGAACACCAATAACGTCAACATTTATTATTCCCTGGATAACGGCGGGACGTACACTTTGATCACGACC
>CAYIMR010000161.1:0-2804 GCA_964364455.1 uncultured Planctomycetales bacterium
TCATCGCGGGACAGATCCACATCGCGCGCCAGGCGGCTTCCCTGCGGCAATTATGCGGACTCGCCGTCAAGGCAGGATCCCTGGTGCATGAGCTACAAACCGAGAGGGGAAAAACCGCCGGTTTCGTGACAGGAAAGGGCGCCGTCCCGCACCCGGAACTGAAAGAGCAGAGGGGTAAAACAGATACGGCGGCCAGGGAAATAACGGATTACTTGTCCCGGCACAAAAAAGGCATTGCCGACGCCGAATTGGCCGGGGCCATCAACGCCGCGTGGAAGAACATGGCCGGCCTCGAAAATGTGAGACAGTCGGTCGATTCCGCGAAATTTTCCCCGCAACAAACCATTGAGTACTACTCGCGGCTGACCGATTCCTTCCTGCGGATCATTTCCCGCGTCCCGCCGTTGATGACAAAGAGCGAATTCTTTCCCACCCTGACCGCTTACCTGAACCTGTTCTATGTCAAAGAGAACGCCGGCGTGGAACGGGGGGCGCTCTACAGCCTTTTTATCAAAGACACCTCTGACCCGTGGAGTCTCCGGACGGCCCGGGCGGCGGTAACCGCCCAGGACATCTTCGTCGAAAAATTTCTGTCCTACGCGTCCCCCGGGCAGAAGGATTATTACTCCAGTAAAATGCGAAGACCGTTTATGGACGAAATTGAGAAGATGCGGGGCCTCGCCTTTAAGAACGAGCAAGGGCCGTGGGGCGTGGATCCTTTGTTCTGGTTCAAGACGGCCACGGAAAAAATCGACGCCCTTAAAGAGACCGGGGACTATCTGGCGAGGGATCTGATAACGTCTTCGGAGAGTGCCGGTGGAAAGGCTTCCTCCATTTTAAACCTTATCGCCATGGGCATCGCCATCACGGTAACCGCCCTGAATTTCGCCCTGGCGTTTAAATTCAAATTATTGCGGCGGGGGATGCTTCTTATCTCCTCCGGGCTTTCGATAGGGATCCTGGTCCACTCGATCGTCGAACTCCTCGAATCGCTTAATATTATGTCGATCGATTTCCTTGTCATTCTCATGCCGATCCTGGTGTCCACCGGATCACTCCTGATCATCACGGGAGGTGTCTTTGTCGCGCGCGATGCCATCCAGCCGCTCGCCACAATAATGCGTGACATGCGCGGGTTTTCCTCTCCGGAATCACCCTTTCATATTGCCCCCGAAATCACAAAATTGAACAATGAGATTGGAGTCCTCGCGCGGGGCATTCAGGAATTGATCGGAAACTTCAAGAGAACGACTATCTCAAAAATACACCTTGAAAACATTATCACGACCGCGAATGACGCTTTTATCACTGTGGGCGAAGAGGGGTCCATCCTGGAATGGAATCCCGCGGCGGAACGCACCTTCGGATGGTCCCGGCAGGAGGCCATTGGAAAACCGCTGGCACAGACGATTATCCCCTTTCAACACCGTGAAGCCCATCTTAAAGGGCTAAGCCGTTTTATCGGGACAGGGGAGGGGCCGATCATCGGGAAGACGCTGGAATTGACCGCGTTGCACCGCGACGGACACGAGTTTCCCATTGAGCTCACAATCTGGGCCGTGCGCAGCGATAAAAAGTATCAATTCAACGCCTTCATCCGCGACATCACAGAACGCAAAACCCGGGAGAATGAGTTGCGTGAAGCGCATAAAGAAATTACCGGAAGGGAAAAGGCGCTGCACAGTATGTTTAAAGATTTGCAAGAGGCCCATGAAAACCTCAAGCAGTCCCAGAACCAGCTGCTGCAATCGGAAAAGATGGCCTCTGTCGGCCAGCTGGCCGCCGGGGTGGCGCACGAGATCAACAATCCCATGGGGTTTATCAGCAATAACATGGAAATACTGGAACAATACATAGCCGATTATGCCAAAATCCTGAACATGACGGACCGGCTCACGGAAAGCGTCGAGGGGGAGAATTTGGCGGAAGCGCACTCCATCGTCGCGGAAATAAACAAACTTAAGGAAGAGATCAACCTGGATTATGTCATCAGCGACACAACCAAGTTATTACAGCATAACCGTGACGGCATTGAACGCATCCAGAAGATCGTCATGGACCTGCGCGTCTTCGCGCGGGAAGACAAAAATGAAATGGAGCACGTCAAGGTCGAGGAGGTCATCGAAGGCATCCTCACAATCGTCCAGAGCGAAATCAAATACAAGGCCAAACTGGAGAAAAATTACGGCGACACGCCGCTCATTGAATGCAACCCCAAGCGGCTGGGACAGGTGTTCCTCAACCTGATCGTCAACGCCCTGCACGCCATCAAGGGGACGGGGACCATCGAGATCAAAACGTACACACAGGATAAGTTTGTCTGTGTCGATGTAAGTGACACGGGCAAGGGCATTGAAGAGCAGAACCTGGGCAAGGTCTTTGACCCGTTCTTCACCACCAAACCTGCTGGCCAGGGAACAGGGCTGGGATTAAGCGTCAGCTATGAGATCATCAAAAAACACGGCGGCGAAATGACGGTGCGGTCGAAGGCCGGGGAAGGGACAACCTTTACCGTCATGCTGCCCCTCCAGATGGAACACACATAATGGGAGATCTGAGAATGGTTAAAAAGAGGTTGTTCGTTATTGGCGTATGTTTATTGATCCTTGGGAATCCGCGTTTTACTTACGGAGATGACAACGAGCGCATCCGCGAGCTCGAAAAAAAAGTCGAAGAGCTCACCAGGATCGTTAACGAGTTGAAGGGACAGCAGCCGACGGCCGCCGCCCTCCACGAACCCGCCGTCACAGAGGCGATCAACGAAGAAGAAAAGACCGCTGCCCCCCAATTGACCCTGCGCGGGT
>CAYIMR010000162.1:0-2799 GCA_964364455.1 uncultured Planctomycetales bacterium
CGCCTTCAAGCAGAGAACGGCTGATGTAATCCAGCCACGCGCTTTGTCCGTAATCTGCCAGTTGCTGGATGGTCGTTTTAGCCATGAAGGATTACCTCACCTTTTTCTTTTCACGGCTTTTTTTGCCGCCTGCACGATATCGACGTCTTTTAAATGATAGGCCTTTAATAATTCCTGCGGCGTGCCAGATTCACCGAAAGTGTCGCGCACTGCCACCATTTCCATGGCGACCGGACAGTGCCGGACCAAAACTTCCGCGACCGCGCTCCCCAACCCGCCGTTCATCTGGTGTTCCTCGGCGCTGACAATTGTCCCCGTCTCTTTGGCGCAGCGGATGATCATATCTTCATCGATGGGTTTGATGGTGTGCATGTTGACGACCCTGGCGCTGATCTTTTCTTTTCCCAGGATCTCGGCCGCTTGCAAGGCTTCAGAAACCATCGTCCCACAGCCGAAGATCGTCACGTCTTTACCTTCCCGAAGGACATTGGCTTTGCCGATCTTGAATGGGTCGGATTCTTTGGTAAGTACGGGCAGTGCCGCCCGGCTGGTGCGCAGGTACATCGGTCCTTTGGCGGCGGCGATGGCGCGGGTGGCCTTTTGGGCTTCGAGGGTGTCCACCGGACAGATGACCACCATATTGGGCAATACGCGCATGAGGGCCAGGTCTTCCAGGCATTGCGCGGACGCGCCGTCTTCTCCAACGGTCAGGCCGGCGTGCGAGCAGATGACCTTTACGTTGCAATTGTTGTAGCAGAGGTCCATCCTCAGCATGTCATACGCGCGGTTGGTCAAAAAAACGGCGAAGGAATTGATAAAAGGAATAAATCCCATCAGGCTTAATCCCGCGGCCGTGCCGACCATGTCCTGTTCGGCGATGCCCATCGAGAAGAAACGGTCGGGGAAAGCTGCTTTAAAATATTCCGCGCGGGTGGCGTCCTCCAGATCAGCGGAAACGACCACGATCCGGTCGTTGGCTTTACCGAGCCTGACCAGTTCTTCACCGAATCCATCACGCGTGGCGATCAGCGTACTCATATTTTATTTTAATTGCTCTAGGGCTTTAGCCAATTGCTCAGTATTGGGGGCTTTGCCGTGCCACTTGTGGTCGCCTTCCATAAAGGAAACCCCTTTGCCTTTGATGGTGTGGGCGATGATGACCGAAGGCCTGTCCCGCGCGTCGGTCGCCTCATCCAGCGCCTTGAAAAGTTTTTCAAAATCATGCCCGTCGACTTCGATCGCGTGCCAGCCGAAACTGCGCCATTTTTCGATCAGCGGCTCGAGATTTTTGATGGTATTGACCGGGCCGTTCTCCTGGACTTTGTTGTAATCCACGATGGCGCAGACGCGGTCAAGTTTGTAATGGGCGCCGGCCATGGCCGCCTCCCAGACGGACCCTTCCTGGAGTTCCCCGTCGCCTAAAAGACAGTACACCTGGAAATCTTTATTGAGCAACCGCGCGCCGAGGGCGATGCCGTTGGCGACGGATAATCCATGTCCGAGAGAACCGGTGTTGAATTCCACTCCGGGAACTTTATTGTGGACATGGCCCTGCAACCGGCTGTTCATTTTTCGAAATGTCTGCAATTCTTCTTTAGGAAAATACCCGCAATCCGCCAAGACAACATACACTCCGGGAGTGATGTGGCCTTTGGAGACGATCAAGCGGTCGCGGTCCTCCCATTTGGGGTCTTTGGGACGGTGATTCATTTTGTAATGATAGAGGCTTAAGAGGATCTCCACCGCGGAAAGGGAGCCGCCGGGATGTCCGGAGCCGGCGCGGTGAAGCGTTTCCAGGATCTCCCGGCGGATCAGGATCGCTTTCGCGCGCAGGATCTGGATGTCGATGTTTTTCGTGGGCATAGTGCTAATGAATTTACCGCGGATAATCTTTTACGTCAAGACCATAGTTTATTATTCATTGTGAATACCACTGGACTTCACAATTAAATTTTGCTATAAAACTTGGGCATAAAGATATCATTTTGGGCCACTAGCTCATCTGGTAGAGCAACTGACTCTTAATCAGTGGGTGGCAGGTTCAAGTCCTGCGTGGCCCATTTTTTTAAATTCCGTTAGATCCCGCCATCAGTGCCAGCAAAATCCCCATAAAGAGCATTTGAATAAGCCATCCGATCGCGCACACTCCCACCGCGCGGGCGGTGCTTTGGTAGTCAAGCGCCTGGCGCACGGCAATGATCATCGCCACCAGCATCCAGATCCCCGTGACCGTAAAGACAAGGTTTGTCAGAAACGGGATAATGCCTAAAATCCGCAAGATCCCCGGCGCGCTGGAAAAGCCGATTGTACGCAGCATCTGTCTGTAATCGGTTTTGGTTTCTTTTTCCGGCAGAAGTTTGGTCCCGATCCAGCAGGTCATAAACGCCCAGATGTACCAGCCGATCAAAGCACCGATGGTGATCAAAATTAAATTCGGGCGCCCTGTCATTCCAACGCTGCCGATACCCGCGGCGACACTTGAGAGGACGACCACCAGCATCGCCTGATTCATCGCCGTTGTGTCCGCTTCCACTTCTTCGTAAAGATGCGGGTCGAGCTTTGCCGCGCGTAACATCCGTTCTGTCAATTTGTTCATTTTTTTCTCCTTTTCATTATAATGTGTTCCGTTTGCCCCACTGTTCGTACCCGAAATTCAGAAAAATTTCGGGTACCTAATCCGGGAATCTTTCAGATTCCTCGGGGCAGGGACGTTAATTTTTCCCTCCCGCAGGGAGCCTACTCGGCCGGCGAGGAAAAATTAACTCGACGTTCGGCCTCGCTCTCCCGGAAAGTTATGCG
>CAYIMR010000163.1:0-1409 GCA_964364455.1 uncultured Planctomycetales bacterium
ATTGCCGCGGACAAAAATAGCGTTGGCGAGAACGTTGCCGGGCATGAGATCATCGGTACGTTCGAGGATATCCCCGCGGTCCAGCGCCAAAATGCCCTGGACTCGGTCTTGTTTGCCGTCCCCTACACCTTGTTCGACAAGATCGAAGATCCCGTCCGTTACCTTGAAACGGTCGGCGTCAAGGTCGATATCGCGCTGGACCATTTCAGCCAGAGATTGACCAGTGCCAGGCAGACAGAATTTTGCGGTGTTCCTCTTTTGACCTTTGAAAGCACGCCGGAGCGGTTATTACCGCTGTTAGTAAAGCGGCTCTTTGACATCGTTTTATCGGCAGTCGCCCTTGTCCTGTTGGTACCGATCATGGCGGTCATCGCGCTGCTCATAAAAACAACTTCCCGGGGCCCGGTATTTTTTGTTCAGGAAAGGGGCAGTTTAAACGGACGAAAGTTCAAGCTCTACAAATTCCGGACGATGGTGGCGGATGCCGAATCCCGGCTTGAAGAGCTGCAAGCCCGGAACGAAATGAAAGGGCCCGCCTTTAAAGTGAAAAACGACCCGCGGATCACAAGGGTAGGGAAGTTTTTGCGAAAGCTCAGCATTGACGAACTGCCCCAGCTTTGGAATGTCTTTAAAGGAGACATGAGTTTGGTCGGCCCCAGGCCACCGCTCATCGACGAGGTCGCGCAGTATGATGACTGGCACAGGAGGCGATTGAGCATGCGCCCCGGCATCACGTGCCTTTGGCAGGTCAACGGCAGAAACAAGATAACGGATTTTTCCCAGTGGGCGAAACTGGACCTGGAATACATCGACAACTGGTCGCTGTGGCTCGATCTTAAAATTCTTTTAAAAACGATCCCCGTCGTGCTTTTCGGGATCGGAGCGAAATGACGCAAAACGTAACCCGGAGGTTAAACATGAAATACATTTTTTTCCTGGCAATCACATTAGCGCTGATAACCGTCGTAGTTATCCCCTGCAAGGCGCAGGGCAAAGCCGCGCAAGAGAAGGAATACACCGTCGGTGTAGACGATATTCTGGAGATCAGCGTCCTGCAGCCGGACGAACTTCTGCGCGTTGTCAACGTGGCCCCAGACGGGACGATCACATTTCCCTATATCGGCACCGTTAAGGTCAAGGATCTGGCCGTCCCGCAGATCCAGGAGAAAGTGCGCTCCGCGTTGGCCGATGGGTATATGAAATACCCGGTCGTGGTGGTGTCCTTGCAGGAATCCCGCAGCCGGAAATTCTTTGTCTACGGAGAGGTCATAAAACCCGGCGCCTACGCGATCGCGGAAAATACAACCGTCTTGAGGGCCATTTCCATGGCCGGGGGGTTTAGCAAATTCGGTTCCTCATCCCGCGTGAAGGTCTTAAGGCCAAAGCAGGATGAAGCCGGTTATGAAACC
>CAYIMR010000163.1:1509-2783 GCA_964364455.1 uncultured Planctomycetales bacterium
GTATTATTCCGGCAGAAACTTGTGATCGCGACAACCGTGATCACGGTGTGCGCGACCGTTTTTATCGGCTTGAAGTTACAGACCCCGGTCTACGAATCCCAAGTCAAAATGCTGATCACCGCCGAGAAGCAGGTGGAAGCGACTTATTACAAAGAGATGTATGAGGGAAGGAACGTCCAGCAGACCCTCACCCAAAGCGAGATCGTCAGATCCAATCCTGTCATCAGCCGCGTGGTGCGCGCCCTGGCCCTGGATAAGCGTCCCCTGGATGATGAAAAACAATTCAGTTCACCCTTGAAGGCCATGCTAATCGATCATAACGTCAGGGCCTTCAATCGCGAGATAGAAAACTTCCCCGAAGAACAAAAAGAAGCCTTTCTTTTTCGTCGCGCGGTTGAATCCTTAAAAGAAAACATCAAGGTCGAGCCGATCCGGGACACCAATATGTTCACGATCAGCGTGAGAGACTATAACCCCGTCGGGGCGGCCCTTATCGCCAATGTGGTCAGCCGTTCCTATGTCATGTTCGACCTGGAACAGCAACTGGCGGAATTAAAGCTGAAATACGGGGAAAAACATCCCACCGTCAACCTCATCGCGGACAGCATTGCCGCTCTTAACAAAACACTTTCCGGCCAGCCGATCGGTGATATTGAGGCCATCGGCCCGGCCAGCGTCAAGATCATGGAACAGGCCTCCGTGGCCATGGAACCGGCCGGTGCGCCGAAGGCGCTCACCTTCGCTTTGGCCGTTGTCATGAGTATCTTTCTCGCCGTCATGCTGGCCTTTGTCTATGAATACATCGACCAGACCTTCAAATCCCCCGAAGACGTGGAGCGCGGCCTGGGCATTCCCTTCCTGGGCGGAGTCCGCAAAAACGCCGGTCCGGGCGGGTATCAAAATGTTTCCGAGCAGATCTATCTTCTGATGAAAGACAAAGGATTCCAGACCCTGCTGATGACCTCATCCAGGACAGGCGAGGGGGTCACCACCGTGACCCACGGCATCGGTAAATACATCGCGGCCAATCTGGGGCACAAGGTTTTGATCATCGACGCCAACCCACGGCATTTGTCAGGGAAGAAAAAGGACAAAACCCCCTCCGGGCCGGGGCTCTTCGAAGTCCTGGAAGGCAAGGCCGAATTCTCAAAGACGGTCAAAGACGAAGGGGACAGATTGTTCCTCCTGCCGGCGGGGAATACCGGGCTCAACCCCGGCATCCTGCTGGTGACCCACAAGATGGCCGAGGTCCTCAAAGAGGCCAGGGCGAAATA
>CAYIMR010000164.1:0-2774 GCA_964364455.1 uncultured Planctomycetales bacterium
ACAATACCGGACCGAAGGTCGGGCGCAACGACCCGTGCCCCTGCGGCAGCGGTAAAAAATACAAGAAATGTTGCGGACAATAAATGTGTCCATGATCGACTTCTGGCTTCTGAGGGCCGTTACCGGCATCAGTGCCTTTTTGTTATTTCAGATAGAGTTGATCATCGCCAAAATATTCTTGCCGCATTATGGGGGCAGTTATCTGGTGTGGGGGGCCTGTGTCGTATTCTTCCAGGCGGCGTTGCTGGCCGGGTATCTTTTCGCCCATGGGCTTATTCAAAAATATGGCATGCGGCGGTACCGTTGGGCGCACCTCGTCCTTACCCTTTTGCCGTTGCTGTTTTTCCCCGGCCGGCCTCTGACAGTGGGCTTCGGCGGTCATGCCCTGCCGCTGGCTCTGGATATTTTTTTACGGCTGTGCGCGACGATCGGCCCGGTCTTTTTCGTTTTGTCGACGGTCAGTGTCGCTTCCCAGATGTGGCTTTGTGCGTCCTCGCTCTCTTCAAAGTTTAATCCTTACGCGCTGTATTCGATATCCAACTTCGGGTCTTTCGCGGCTTTATTGAGTTATCCCTTTGTTTTTGAAGTGTATTGGGATCTTTCACGGCAGATTTGGTTCTGGCGGGCCCTTTATTTTTTGATGCTGGGGTTAAGTATCTGGATGTTCCAACGGATAAGAATAACGGGAACCGCGGTTTCCGGTCATCAGGGCCCGGGAGAGGCCATAACATTTTCGCAACAAATACGGTGGCTGCTTTTAGGGGCCGCGGGTGTCATCATATTTCTTGCCGCTACCAATATCATCACCGGCGAGATCGTCCCGGCGCCGCTTTTATGGGTCATTCCCCTTGGATTGTATTTACTATCTTTTGTTCTTAATTTCCGCGAGAAGCCTTGGTGTCCATCGTGGATCGTCAGCCATATCTATTTTTTATTGGGATCCGCCGCGCTTTTATTTTTTCTCATTGAGCGGAGGATCTTTCCCGTCACGATCGCTTTGATCTTGCTGTGTGGTATCCAGTTTATCCTGTGTATGTATTGCCAAAACCGGTTATTCGCGCTTAAACCGAAGGCGGATCGTCACCTTACTTTTTTTTACGTCGTTTTTTCTTTGGGAGGGTTCGCGGGAGGGTTCTTGACGACGTGGGTGATCCCGCTGGTCTCCCATTCGATCGTCGAATATTTGGCCGGCCTTGTGGTGATCGCCACGACGCTGATTCTTGATGGGAAAGAAAATCATTTCAGCCGGCGTCACGTATTGTGGACGATCGCCCTGATCATCGCCGTTGTCACGTGGCCGGTATTGTTTCCCCAATATAATCTTTGGGGGCTCCTGATGATTTTTATGCTGTTTAGATTTGTGTTCCATTTTATCTTCAAGCAGGCTCCGGCCGCGGTTCTGTGCGGTCTGGTTTCCATGGCAGCGCTCGCCTATTATCCGCCGGATTTGTGGAATGCGGACCGGGTCGTATACACCAAGAGGAACTATTATGGTATAAGCAAAGTTGTCGATTCCGACGGGATCCGGATCCTGTACCACGGGGATACCCTGCACGGCGCCCAGTATCTCGCGCAAGATAAACGAGGTGAGTTGCTCGCGTATTACAGCCCTCAGTTGCCGGGGGGAGAGATCCTCGCCGCGGACGTTTTTTCTTTCGGGCGTATCGGCCTTATTGGATTGGGGGCAGGGACCTTGTCGGGGTATGCGTCGGCGCGCCAGACGGTAGATTTTTATGAATTAGATCCCGATGTTTATTTTATCGCCAACCGGTATTTCACCTATCTGCGTGATTCCCGCGCCAGGATCAACTTTATTCTCGGAGACGCCCGGCGTTCGCTGGAGGAAAATAAAATGACGCGATATGATCTTCTGGTCGTGGATGCCTTCGGAGGGGACGCTGTTCCTTTCCATCTTCTGACGCAAGAAGGTGTCGCTCTCTACCGCCGGCATCTCAACAGCGGCGGGATCTTGCTGTTCCATATCAGCAATCGCTATCTGGACCTAAAGAATGTTTTGGCCCGCGCGGGGGCTTCGCTGGGTGCTCATGTCGGTTTTAAGGTGGGAGCGCAGAGATCTTTTGTCGATATCGTTTCGACATGGGTCGTGATGACCTGGGATGAGGGCCATTTCCAGATGTTGCGCTCACGGTTCGGATGGATCGAACCCGACCCCAATGTTGTCGAGAAAACGCGCCTTTGGACGGACCAATACAGCAATATACTTTCCGTCAGCAGAATGAGCCAGTTATTGGGCCCGATCAGGTATTTCGCGCCGTTTAACTGGTAGGAGGCGAATTTGCCGTTTTTGCGAGGGATCTTCTCGTTAAGAGATATTTTGTCAAGCGCGTCCGCCGCGGGGCTGTTCATTTTGGCGTTCCCCAAAATGGATATCTGGCCTTTGGCCTGGATAGGCCTGGTCCCTTTGCTGCGCGGTCTGGACGGCCAACCTCCGCTACGCGCGTTCGCTCGCGCGTATTTGTGCGGGATCTTATTTTTCGGCGGGACGCTTTACTGGCTCATCCACGTGACGTTACCGGGGATGGTTTTGCTGGTCGCGTACTTGGCTGTCTATTTCGGGCTCTTCGGGGTTGGATATACTTTTTTTGCCGGATCGAAAACAGTTTGGAGGCTTTTCGGCATCGCCAGCCTCTGGACGATCCTGGAATTTATCCGGGCGCATTTTTTGACCGGGTTTGGCTGGGCCAGCCTGGGGTATTCACAATACAAAAATCTTTTGTTCATTCAGGTCGCGGACTTGACGGGCGTTTACGGGG
>CAYIMR010000165.1:0-2762 GCA_964364455.1 uncultured Planctomycetales bacterium
CCAAAGAACGGTTATGCCTCAACGATCCAAATTACGCGTTACGTTTTTTATCGTTACCGTTAGCGTCATAGTCGTCCTGGCGGTAAAGTTTTTTTTAGGGGTCGCGCCTGCGTTGCACGATACGCGTTCTCCCGCTGAGATGCGGGCAAAGGGAAATAAGAACGCCCCGATCCATATCACCGAATTTATCGACCTGGAATGTCCCGCCTGCGCCCGCGGTGCCGAATATCTGGCCCGGATGATGGCCGCGCACCCTGAGGCGATCCGTTTGGATCTCAAATATTTTCCGTTGCCCAGTCACCGCCATGGTTTTTTGGCGGCCCGCTATACTGAATGCGCCTCCCGGCAGGGGAAATTCTGGCCATTCCATGACGCCCTGCTCGAGCGTCAGGCCAATTGGAGCCGTCTGATGGACGCGACTCCGGCCTTTGCGCTCATTGCCCAGGAGGTCGCTCTCGATGCCGGCAAATTGAGCGCGTGCCTGAACGATAAATCCGTTGACGCCCTTATTCAACAGAGCCATCTGGATGGTGAACAGCGCGGGGTCAAAAGCACTCCGACGTATTACGTGAACGGGAAGATGGTTGTCGGCATGCAATCTCTGGAGTCCGAACTTGAACGATTACTTTCGGAAATTAAGAAATAGCCGATATCCGCTGTTACGGATGGTCATCGGGAGCGTTTTTGTTATTTCCGGTTTTGAAAAGCTCATCGGGCCATACCAGAATTTTCTTTATGTCATCCAGAATTATTCCTTTTTGCCGCTTTCGCTGGCTGAGATCGTTGCCCGTCTGATGCCCTGGGTCGAATTTTTTCTAGGGATCTTCCTTGTGTTAGGCCTTTGGCTCAAATGGACGTTGCGCGCGGTAATGGCGTTATTGTTAATGTTCATGGTCGTTGTCATTCAGGCGCTTATTCGTAATTTGCCTATTGATGAATGCGGCTGCTTTGGAGCATTGATCGCGTTTCCATTGCCGGTCGTCCTGGCATTCGATGCGGCGGTCTTTGTCCTCACCTGGTTCCTTTCGTTCCGAATGGAGGAAGCCGAGCGTTGCAGTTTGGACAGGTATTTGGCGTAGAATGAAAACGCATGACCCGCATTTTTACCGTCATTTTGTTTGTGACCTTTAGTTTTTTTCCGATGGCCCACGCCGACACAAAGATCAAACGTCCCAATGTCAGCGGCCAGTTTTACACGGCCGAACCGCAGGCGTTGTCTGCGCAGATCGAAGAATTCCTTCAACGGGCGGATGTCGCGCCTGTGGACAAGGATATTGACATCGTGATCGCCCCGCATGCCGGGTACATGTATTCCGGGGCGGTCGCCGCGCATGGCTTTAAGGCCGCCAGTCGCAAGCAATACGCGACGATCGTTATTTTGGCGCCGAGTCATTATGTCGGGTTTGATGGCATTTCCGTTGGCCAGCAGGACGGATTCCAAACGCCGCTAGGCGTCGTCAATGTCGACCAGGAGTTTGTGAAGCGGCTTATTGCGGAAGACGAAAAATTTTATTTCGATCCGGAACCCTTCGAACGTGAACATTCCCTTGAAGTTGAAATCCCGTTTTTGCAGAAAACATTTGCCAATTTTAAAATTGTTCCTGTGATTATGGGGCAACCTAGTTTCGCGCTGTTGGAAAAATTTGCCGCCAGTTTAAATAAAATTATCGGCGCGCGCAAGGATGTCCTGATCGTTGTCAGTACGGATTTGTCGCATTATCATCCGGACATAAAAGCGCGAATGATGGACGCGCTCGCGATCAAGGCGATCATTTCCTTTGATGCTAAAGCGGTCTGGGAAGGATGCCAACGGCGCAGCGCCATGGAAATGTGCGGATTTGTGCCAACGACCGCGGCGCTTTTGTACGCGCGCCAGCGCGGATTCACGCATGCGCAGATGTTGCGCTATGCCAATTCGGGTGACGTGACCGGAGATCGGGACGGCGTTGTTGGGTATACATCGATCATCATATATGGCGATCCGCAAAACAATGAAGACAAAGATGTTTTAACTCCGGCGCAAAGGAAGCGCCTTCTTGACATTGCCCGGCAGACAATGGATGAATACGTGCGCACGGGGAAGATCCTTGAGTTTCGGGAGACCGACCCACGTTTGTCGCGGGAGGAAGGAGCCTTTGTAACGATCCATAAACAGGGGCGATTGCGCGGGTGTATCGGCAATATCCTGGGGCGTGGGCCGTTGTACCAAACGGTGCGGGATATGGCGATTGCCGCTGCCGCCAAAGATCCGCGTTTTGATCCTGTCCAGACACAAGAGCTGAAGGACATGGATATTGAAGTTTCAGTATTGTCAAAACCGCGCGTGATCCAAAATGTTGATGAGATCGTCTTAGGGAAACACGGCGTGATCGTCAGTCAGGGGCCGGGGCACCAGGGAGTTTTTTTGCCGCAGGTCGCCACCGAAACGGGATGGTCGCAAGAGGAGTTCCTGAATCAGCTGTGCGCGCAAAAAGCCGGCCTTGCTCCAGATGCCTGGAAAAATCCAAAAACAAAGATCGAGATCTTCACGGCGCAGGTCTTTGGCGAAAAAGACGTTCAATAGAGAATGGAGTTATAACGTCCAATGGGGATATTTAAAAGCTGAATTGGCCGTGCGCTATTGATCATTGCCGGTGTTTGCCTTTGGTTGTATTTTGTCTGCCGATTCCCCGCCGATTATAGCCGTCAATCTTTCAGGAAATCCACGTTTGCGCAACGCGGCTATCAGTATTTTTGTCGTTCTCTGGTTGTTTATTTTTCAT
>CAYIMR010000166.1:0-2752 GCA_964364455.1 uncultured Planctomycetales bacterium
TGTCGATCATCAAAAACGGAAACCGGTGCGGAATGATCTTTTGGATTTCACGGATGTCCAACTCCATAGTCAGTCCTTTCGTTATCGTATCGCCAGCCCTGGTCACGTCGCACATCGGACAGCTGTCTTATTCTTTTATTATTGAGCCGCGCGGACTTCTTTTTTTAATAAACGCTGGACGAGCTCCCTTAACTGCTCATGATTTCTCTGCGCTATACGCTGCAGGCGGTTCTGCAAATGCCTGTCCAGATAAATGGGCAAACGCAACAACGCTCCTTTGTGAAAGAATTTCCCCCGTACCGCTTTCGAAAAATCGTATTCTTTTCTCATGGGTTCAGATCTCCTTGTATTGTTGCACTTCCTTTTTCGTCGCCTTTCGGGCGGATATGATCCTTACGCGCGCCTTGTGATGTCCCTCCTCATACCGAAAAGCATGACAGACAACAACAGGCACACCGCCCTGGTCCAAGCCCAGAATGATCCACCGCTCCTCACGTTCACTATGCTTCTCATCGGGTATGGATAACGCCCTGGGATCATTAAGAACAGACGCGGCCCGCTCAAAAGTAATGCCGTGCTTGTTATAATTGCCGCGGGCTTTAACCGGGTCCCATTCAAACTGATACTCAAAAGGCTGATGCACTTATATAATCCCTTGTGCGCATTTTTCTAATTTAGCATCGCCAGATCCAGCGGGTCGGGCGTACGCCAGAAGTCCGCCAGGCCGGCGTCCAAGAGTTCCTGGTTCAACAGCTTTCCCTCCAACGCGATCTTGGCCGGGTCGTCGCACCCTGGTAAATAAAAGATATCGACAAGATAGCGGTCGTAGATGTCCGTCGAGTACGTCTTGATGACGATCCAGGGGCAGTCTTTGAGCGCCTTGACAACAAAATCCTTCGCCTTCTTGCCTTCGGGCGTGTCGATCTCCGGCGTGTTGATCCGCCGCAGGCGCAGTTTCTTTCTGATCCAGAGCGCCTTTGCGACGTTCACCTCTACGTTGACCGTGTCGCCGTCGATCACCCGGACGACCTGGGAGGCATAGGTGTAAAGGAGCGAATCGGCGCGGAAGTCTTTGGGATCGATCTTTTTTAGTCCCGCGACCTTATCCAGGGTTCCGGAGAGCGCGACGATATCACCGGCCTTGAATGATCCCAGGGCGCCCCTTTTTATTTTCTTGGTAACACGGAAGCCGCAGTCCAGCCAGATGTCAGTGCCGTCTTCCTTCTGCGGCGTCAAACTTTCCACGACACGGAAGATATTCAGGACGCCGCGCTTGAAGGCAAGGCGGAGGACTTCCCCCTTCGCCGGCGTGGCAACCAACCGCTTGGCCGCGCCATTACCGGAGGGGATCGTTTTGACCTGGTCGCGGAGAAGGACCTCCCGCAGCTGCTCAACGTTCCACTTTTTCTCAACGGCCTTGTTCAAGTAAGCCCTCCGGTCCTTCTTATCCTTAACCGCGGAAAGGACCACAAAGTGGCTCCAACCCAATTCGCCAGATATCTGACGAATTGAGAATGCCTGGTAGACCAGCCGCATATTCTTAAGATTAGTCACCGAAAATCCTTTGCGGTTGGTCTTGCTCATGTCGGTGGAGATGTGCTCTAAAAGATGAGTGCCGTACTGCGCGTGGATGCTGCCGTCCTGTTCGACTTCCACGACGCGCTGGCCTATCTTCCAGTACGCCGTCTTGAGGATCGCCTCCACCGCCACGTGCACGTCTTTGAGGGCCCGGTCATAGATCCCCGCGATATCGTCGAGAAGTTTCCGGTACGTATTTTTCGCTATCTGTCTGGATGGCATTAGTCGCTTCCCCGTTGTTCCGTTTGTATTCAGGACAATCGGGTTATTCCTTTTTTCAAATTCCGCAGCGCCAATAATATCTTAGGAGCTAAAGGTTTCAAATCAGCCAGTCGATTGGTTTTAGCAACAAGAATGATTATAGGGATCTTCGCCCGCAACATGTTCACCTGATACTGCAGGTTTTGGTCTGCCGTGATAAACACATCAAACTTGCCTTCCGCCAACTTTAATAATTCACCGTTCTTTGTGCCGGTCCAGCCCTCCCGCGTTACCGTGGTAACCTTATGTCCGTGCAATTCATGAGCGAGTCTTACGGGAAGAGACTCATCAAGGAGTATTTTCACTTCGTTAATACCTTTTCTTTGAGCAACTCCAGGACATTGAGCGCTTGTTTGCGGCTGACCGACGGATAATCCTTAAGAAAATCATCCAGCCTGTCCCCCGCTTCGAGATAATCGATCAAAGTGCCTACCGGAACCCTTGTCCCGAAAAAGACGGGCGTGCCTCCCAGGACATCTTTGGAACGCTGGATCAAAAGAGGTTTAATCATCATCTGCCTCCGTTTCTGTTATGATATTTTCGCGCAGGGCGCGGTCATGAAGCTCCACGGCTTAACAGCCGTGGTTTCTTTTCTTTCGGGATTCCTGTAGAGCGGAATCCCGCCCGTCCCGCCGAAAGGCGGGACTGGGTGCGGGATAGATCCCCGCGATATCGTCGAGAAGTTTCCGGTACGTATTTTTCGCCAGCTGTTTGGATAGCATTAACTGTTTCCCCGTTGCTTATCATTCATCTGCAAAACCAGCCTGTCCCCGATTTCCCGATTTCCCTGCTTTCAGTCTCCACACTTTTAATAAATATTCTTTTCGATTCATAAATAACCTTTACCTCATCGCCAGGCCGCCGTTCATTCCTTCAAGCCGGCGATGATCTTCCGTTTTTGCGTCTCCGAGAA
>CAYIMR010000167.1:0-2745 GCA_964364455.1 uncultured Planctomycetales bacterium
GCGTAAGGGCAGTGATTGCAGGTAAAAACGACCAGGAGCCCCCGCTCGCCATGCTGTTCATCACTTTTATATATTTTCCCTTTCGGATCTTTGAGCTCGAAGGCCGGCATTTTTGTTCCCAAAGGGATCGTAATAGATTCCAGTAAAACCATATTTTTCCTCCTGTTACCAAAGTTGTTGGGAGAATTTGAAGGTTTCTTTCGTGGCTTCAAAAACAGGACGATAAGTCTTGAACGCATCAGGGGCGGCCTGGAATTGAAGCTTAAAAAGTTTGTTGAGCTCATTGACCGAATAAAACTCGAGATTGACCAGCGAAGTCGTCGGGTCCTTATATAGCACCCAATCGAAGATCTCGTTATTGACCTTGATCTGTCCCTGATCAAAAACAAGATATCCCGCCTTGTTCAGGGCATCGAGAAGCGTGGGGAATTCATCTTCCATCCAGGTGGGATTTGCCAGTTTCACGACCAAAACCGCGATGCTTGCCGCGGGGACAGAGGTTCCAGGGATCTTCTCCGGCGACGCGAACACCACCACATCCGGCTTCTCGTTAGCCGCGAAGATAGGCTGTACGCCCGTGGCGTCCTTGATGACCTCCCATCCAACGGGTTTGAGGACCGAATATCCGGGGCCTTTATGCGTGGGCGATTTCAACCACGATCCGAAGACCACGAATTTCAGGAACAAAATGGCAAGACAAAATTTAAGGAGGGCGCCGATTATTTGGTTGCTATGCATGATAGGTAAGTATATCACAAAGATTATTCATTGCGCGAAGCATAACCGTAAGTATAATATCAGTCATGTCCACACCTCAAGAACTCATTCTAAAACGAATGGAACTCGGCCCCATGGAAAACTTTCAGTATTTCCTGGGTGACGCGCGTTCCAAAGAGATCGCCGTGGTGGACCCCTCATGGGACGTGGATCATTTGTGCGTCGAGGCGGAGAAGAACGGCTATAAAATTACCTGCGTTTTGCTGACCCACGGGCATCCGGACCACGTCAACGGCCTCAAAGAGATCCTCGCGCGTCACGATGTGCCAGCGTATATTTCCCGCCACGAAGCGCCATTTTTAAAACCAAAACACAAAAATATCGTAGAAGTCGAGGACAGACAAAAAATCAAGATCGGCGGGATTGAGATCGAATGTCTATTAACCCCGGGACACACCCCCGGGTGTCAGTGTTTCTTGTATAAAAATGTCCTGATCTCCGGCGATACCCTTTTTATCGACGGCTGCGGCCGCTGCGATTTGCCCGGCAGCGACCCCAGAAAGATGTATAATTCACTTTACAAGGTCATCCTGGAACTTCCCGACACGACCGTCATTTACCCTGGCCATAATTACGGCCCGACCCCTTCAGCTACTCTCGCCTCCCAAAAAAGGACCAATCCTTACCTGACTTGCGCCGACATTGAAGAATTTCTCTCGGAACGCATGGGCGTGTGATCCGCTTCAACGGATCGTGACTTGCCGAACCCCTCCATGAAAAACATCCTGATCATCGCGCTGTAAACTCGAAACGGCAGGATCCGGCGCAGCCAGTAGAGCACCTGACTTTCAATGTCGGGGATGTTGCGAAACGGCGGGTTTTTCGCCCGAATCAATTTCTCGACCATAATGCCGATCTCCTCGGGGTCTTTGTGGCAATCATTCACGTAATCCATGACTTTTTTTCGTAAATGCTGCGACCAGACAAAGTAGGGGCTATCGGGGTTATCGAAATGCCGCGCATACTGCGCGTTCTCATAAAATATTTTTGTTTTGTAGGTACCCGGTTCGATCAAAAGGACGTCGATGCCGAAGAATTGCAATTCGTAACGCAGGCCTTCACTAAAGGCTTCCAGCGCCCACTTACTGGCGTTGTAGGCGCTAAAAGCCGGTGAGGCCGAGAACCCGGCCACGCTGGAGATATTGATGATCTTCCCGCGGCGGCACTGGCGCATCAAGGGGATGACCGCGCGCGTCACGTTCTGGACGCCGAAAAAGTTCGTCTCCATCTGGGCGCGGATCTCTTCGTCGGTCAGATCCTCAAAGAACCCGCCGATCCCGTAGCCGGCGTTGTTGACCAGAACATCGATGCGCCCGTGGCCCCTCTTGATACGCTCCACGGCGCGTGTGACGGATTGTTTGTCCGTCACGTCCATCTGCAGGACCTCAACGGCGCCACCGCGGCGGTTGACTTCACTGGTTAAGTTCCCTTCTTTCTTGAGATCACGCATCGTGGCGACGACCGTGTAGCCTTTGGCGGCCAGGCGCGCGGCGGTCAAAAGTCCAAACCCGCTGGAGCAGCCGGTGATGAAAACAACTGGAGGGTTGAAAAATTGTGGCATAATTTTTGTAGGGACAGGTTTCAAACCTGTCCCTACTATTTCATGGCTTTCTGCAACATCACGGCATCCACCAAAACGATCGCGATCATGGCCTCAACGACCGGAACGACTCGCGGACAAATGCAGGGGTCGTGGCGGCCCTTGACCTCAATGGTGGCGGCCTTTCCGTCTTTGGACACGGTCTGCTGTTTCTGCGCGATCGAAGACGCGGGCTTGACCGCCGCGCGCACGACGATGTCTTCACCGGTCGAGATTCCCCCCAGGATGCCGCCGGCGTTGTTGGTACGCGTGCGCACCCGGTCACCGTCTAAATAAAATTTATCGTTGTGCTGGGAGCCTGACATCTCGGCCGCCGCGAACCCCGCGCCGAATTCCACCCCGCGGATGGCGCCGATGGACATCAGCGC
>CAYIMR010000168.1:0-2715 GCA_964364455.1 uncultured Planctomycetales bacterium
GGAAATGCCCATGGCTTTAGCGCCTTCAGACTGGTTGTAGCCTTGATAGTCGGCCAGTTTTATAGCCTCGTAATGGTCGATATTGAGCTGTACTTCGTCAGGCCGCCCCGGGTTTCCTCTGGGGCTGAATTGGGCCGTTTTGGGCATCTTTTGGATGAAGCGGATCTTTTTGTGTCTGCCGCGACGCATTATTGAAGCCCCTGCATGGTATGTATTTATTGTAAGCAATTGCTCATAACAACCTGCCATTTAATTTGAGCATATGCTTATTATAAATTAAGTTTCCGGGGACGCAATGTCTTTTTTTAGCTTTTTATTTACGGTTTTATTGAGTGGGATCAAACAACGGATGAAAGCAGATTGGAAAGATATTGCAGGTTCTCGATATTGTTCTCGATGCTGCATTGAGCTTCACGGGTATGCAGATTTAGGACTCCGAAAATCCGGCGTTTGGCCATCAGAGGCATAACCAGGGCGTGTTGAATTTCCGGTCGTTTTAGAAAGGGTGTGATCCGGTTGTCGCCCCCCTTCTGTCCGTGGATAACAAAGGGCTTATTTTCTTTGGCGGCCAGGCCGGCAATGCCTTCCCCGATACGCACACGGGTATTTTTGACCCGTTCCTCATTGAGCCCACGGGAAACTTTAATGGTTAAGTCTCCCTGCTTTTCCTGGTCCACCACCATGATTGATCCGCATTCGGTATTGGTCATTTTCAAGGCTACATCCAGGAGGGTCACCAGCAGTTCATCCAGGCAAACAGTGGAGTAAAGGTCCTTTGCCGCCTCTTTGATCTCTTCAGAGAAGCCTTCTTTGCCCTCCCCCTGCTGGCGCATTTCACTTTTGATACCGCTTAATTCGATGTTGTTTTTGACGATCTCGTAGAGCAAATCCAGAATGGAGTTCATCATCACGTTGGAAACCACCCGCAACCCGTTGACCTCATTGATAAGATCTTGCACTGGAATATTACGTTCACGGGCAAGGGTCGTATATTCGGCATTTTCCAGGCGCTTGTTCAGGATGACCGGACCGACGATCATGTATCCCAAAGGCCCCCCCTCCCCGTTTATATTGATGGGAATGGCGAACTGATGTAAATTGAGAGGGCTGGTATATTCCAGATAGGACCCGTATTGTTCGAATTTTTTCAAATATTCGGCCGGTTCCTGGGTTGGATGAAATCCTAAGGAGCGCTCCGTAAGCAGGCGCCCGCCGTATTTGCCTTCTTCGGGAGGGAGAATAGTAAGCCCTTTACGGTCCACAATAAATATATTGATGTGCAAAACATCGATAAAGCGCGACAAGATGTCCCACCATTTTTCCTTATTAATGATTTTCAGGGCAAGTTGTCGGGAAGCGTCTTCGTTTAGCATCAGATCGTCTCTTCGCTGATATTGTATTTCTTCATTTTGTTGTACAGTGTCGTCCGGTTTACCCCCAAAGAGGCGGCCGCCTTGTTACGGTTCCAGTTGCAGTCTTTGAGAATTGAAATAATGTGCTCTTTTTCCGGCTGTTCCACGGCGCGCTTGAGATTCTTTTCGGGTGATTTTGAAGATTTCGGCGGGGCGATCGTGAATTTTGTAAAATTGGGAATATCCGCTTTATTGACGATGCCGGATTTGGCCATAATGACGGCCCCTTCAATGGCATTTTCCAGTTCGCGGATGTTCCCGGGCCAGGAATATTCGCTGAACATTTTTTGCACGTCTCCAGACATCCCGGCGATCTTTTTATTGTTGATCGCGCAATATTTCTTTAAGAAATGGCCGGTCAAGATCGGGATGTCTTCTTTGCGGTCCCGCAAAGGCGGCACCTGCACGCAAATGACGTTAATGCGGTAATAAAGGTCTTCGCGGAATTTACCCTGACGCACCAGGTCCGTGAGGTTCTGATTCGTGGCCACAATGATACGCGCTTCAGCCCGGCGCGGTATGTTGTCTCCTACCCGTTCAAAAATGCCTTCCTGCAAGACACGCAAAAGTTTTACCTGGAGGGTTGGGGAGAAGGCGTCGATCTCATCCAAGAAGATGGTGCCGCCGTGGGCGTACTCAAAACGGCCTTCCTTGTCCTTGATGGCTCCCGTAAAGGCCCCTTTCATATGGCCGAAAAGTTCGCTTTCAAGGAGCGTCTCGGTCAAGGCGCCACAGCTGATCTCAACGAAGGGTTTGTCCTTGCGTGTCTGGTCCGTTTGACGGATGGCCCGGGCGATCAACCCCTTGCCGGTCCCGCTTTCTCCGGTAATGAGGATCGTGGCGTTGCTGCTGGCGACCGAATCAATGATGCGGTAAACTTCCTGGATCTTGGCGCTGACGCCGATCAAGTCGCAAAAATGATCACGCCGTCCTTTCGCGATGATTTGCTTTAATTCCTCGTTCTCGGCGACGATCTGCTTTCTTTCGATCAATTTCTGGATGATGATCTTTATTTCAGTGTCATTGATCGGTTTGGTGATGTAATCGAACGCGCCTTTTTTCATGGCCGCGACGGCCGATTCGATGGTGCCATAGCCGGTGACGAGAATGACCTCTGTTTTGGGGGACCAGCGTTTGACTTCTTCCAATAACTGGATCCCGGTCATTTTGGGAAGCTGAAAATCCGTGACAATAACGTCGATGCGCTCTTTTTTGAGAATACCCAGGGCAGCTTCCCCCGTCTCAGCCATCTGGACGCGGTAGCCCTCAATGCGCATGATCTCATAGAGAGATTTGCGGATCA
>CAYIMR010000169.1:0-2710 GCA_964364455.1 uncultured Planctomycetales bacterium
CCTCTGCCCGTACACTCCGGGAGTGTCCCCCGGGACACTCCCGGAGTGTACGGTGTGGCAGGCCGGGCGCTGGCGGAAGCAATATTTTCGCGTCCTTTAGAGCGGCTTCCTTATATTATCGCGGTCTATGAGCGTTATCCGATGATCCTGGAACGGCTGGAAGCAAGGCGGCAAGGGTTGGTGTTGTATATCGGCCTTATCGCGTTCTCGGCATTTTCCATCCTGATCGGCAGTTTTTACACTTTAAGCGCCCTGGCGCGCGAATGGCGGTTTGCCCAGCTTAAAAGCGAGTTCGTGGCCCATCTTTCCCATGACCTGCGCCGGCCGCTCACCTCCATCCAGATGTTCTCCGAGATGCTTAAAGAAGGCCGCATCCCCGGCGAAGAAAAGAAGCAGGAATATTACAACATCATCGCCAATGAAAGCGGCAAGCTCACCCACCTGGCCAACAACATCCTGGATTTTTCCCGCATTGAACGCAAACGCATCCGCTACAATTTCGAACAGGCGGATATCGCGAATATCGTGCGTGACACGGTCGACCGGTTCAAAACATACATGATCGATGATAAACGCCCGGTGACGCTGGCAATGGACCCGTGCCCGCCGGTCAAAATGGACGTTCACGCGATCGGCCAGGCGGTGATGAACCTTTTAACGAACGCGGCGAAATACTCGCCTCCGGGCGCGGAAATAAATGTAAATGTAAGAGCCGGGAGCCACTCCGGGAGTGTCCTTTTGGGACACTCCCGGAGTGGCTCCTCGGTCGTCATCGAGGTCATCGACCACGGATACGGCGTGCCGGCCTCCGAGCAGAAAAAGATATTCCGGAAATTTTATCGCGTGTCCAAACCTTACGTGGCCCAGATCGAAGGCAGCGGCCTGGGGTTGACCCTGGCGCGATACACTGCTGAAGCGCACGGCGGGAAGGTGCGGGTCGAGAGTGAAGAAGGAAAGGGAAGTAAATTCTCAATTGTATTGCCAGTGTAATAGAAATTGGTAACCGAAAGTTTTAGGTGATAGGTAATAGGTGTTAGGTGATAGGGCAAAGCCGGTTTTACTATCACCTATAACCTGTCAACTAACACCTAACATTCTATTATTACGATTACTATGAATAAGATTTTAATAGTCGAAGACGACCGCAGCATCGCGCTGGGGATAGAAGATAACCTCAAGATGGAGGGCTTTAATCCTGTCCTGGCGTATGACGGCCAGGAGGCGCTCGAGAAGGTCAAAACGGAGAAGCCGGACCTGATCATCCTTGATGTGATGCTGCCGAAATTGCGCGGGCTGGAGGTCTGCCGCAAGCTTAAAGAGGAGGGCAGCAAGACCCCGATCATCATTTTAAGCGCCCTGGGTGAGGAATCCGACAAGGTGGCGGGCCTGGAACTGGGCGCCGACGATTATGTGACCAAACCATTCAGCCCCAGGGAACTGGTCACGCGGGTGAAAACGATCCTGCGCCGCGCGCAAGGGAGCAAAGAGGCTGTCCCGGAGACGTATAAATTCGGATTGATCACCGCGGATTTCAAGAAGTTCCAGGTCGCCAAAAATGGCAAAGAGATCAAATTCACGGCCGCGGAATACAAGATCCTGAAACTTCTTTTCGCCAATGAAGGCGATCCGGTGAGCCGTCACACGATCCTGGGAGACATCTGGAGCGACGACGTCACCACCCGTACGGTGGATACCCATATCTGGAACATCCGCGAAAAGCTTGAGGATGATCCGAAAAATCCAAAACATATTATTACGGTGCACAGGATAGGGTATAAGTTTGTCAAATGAACCTCTTCCCTAATTTTCTATAGATAGAGAAGGTTCAAGTGGCTGGTTTTTACTATCAACTATAACCTAACACCCAGTACCTTTAAAAATGAGGTAATCCGATGGGATGGTTTAAGCGGACATTTCGCGGTGAAAGTAAGAAGAGCCCTAACTCGCGAATTAAGTATTGTGTCCCCCTATTCCCTAATAGACGGGCACAGTAATACATTTTTTAGGCTTGAGATGGCCCTGGAGAGCTTGATCCATGCGTTCGGCAAGATTACCCGGGATCCAGATTTCTCCGCACTGATCACAGGATTGAACGGAGACGTTCTCAAAAAGGTAAAGATGTCCTTCGACCAATCGGTCCAGGGACGTCTTCCGTTGATGCAATTTGCCGCCGCATTGGGCGCACAACGAATTTTTCATAGCCTTTTCTCCCTCCGGGTTTTTGGATCCAGCCATTTCGCCGGATCCAGCCAATGGACGGTGATCACTTTTTCGTCAGGGAAAACTTTCTCGAGGATATGATGACTTCCTTTTTAATGCCCGTAACCTTGATATATCCCCGGACGGCTTCTTTCAGATTTGTCAGGGCATCATCGGGATCATCGCCCTGGGTCATGACGTCGAATTCGGGGCAATATGCCGTGTACCCCCCGCTATTGGGGTCGGCGATTAATTCGGCTGTAATTTGCAAGCGGTGCGTCATTGTTTTTTCCTCCGAAATAGGGGGACATCATACTTATTTCCAGAAATAGGGGGACATCATACTTATTTCCACGAATTAAGTATTGTGTCCCCCTATTTCGCCTGAACGATACAGAAATAGGGGGACATCATACTTATTTCCACGAATTAAGTATTGTGTCCCCCTATTTCGCCTGAACGATACAGAAATAGGGGGACATCATACTTATTTCCACGAATTAAGTATTGT
>CAYIMR010000170.1:0-2705 GCA_964364455.1 uncultured Planctomycetales bacterium
GAAAAACAAAACAACGGGCCACCCCTCCCTTAATGAGATTTTCCATGTACCGGTCGACGGGATAAATAAATTCTGACCCCAAAAGCGCCCGCTCGTTCACAATAATAAGATTAAACAGCGGTACCGACATAAATGCAAAACCGATGACATGCAGCAATTTAAGAATATCGTACATCACAGCGGCCTCCTTTGTTCAGGGCGATTATTTTACCCCGCATTTCTTTAATATCCACATCATCGGACACCAGTTGGTAAAAGCCGATTGAAAAAGATTGAGCCCCACGAAGGCCGTAAACCACAGCCACGCCGGATGGACATAGTGCGCCAACAGCAAGCTAAGGATAATGAACGCCCCCGCGATGCCTCTTAATTGTCTTTCCATTTCTGGATCTCCTTTCCTGTCTTTTTCATTAAAAACCATACCGGAATCGGACAAAGACATTCTTATTTTTTTTCATTTGTCCGAATTCCGTCAAATCGTCCTCACCCCACGGCAGATTGGCCCCGAAAGTCGTCTTCCACTGGTCCGTAATATTATAACTAACGCTCGAACGAACATATCCGTCCTTGCCGGATGGAGAATAAAAATTAAACAACGACACATTGACCGTCTGATTCTTGTAAAGTTTTGTTATTCGTTGTGTCAACAGGTGCCCAAATTCATCAAAAACAAAATCCGCGGGCAAAAGGTCCGCGCTGTAGTTATCATAATTCAGCTTTTGTTCATAAAGATATTGGAGTCCTATTTTAAAATCATTCCCAAGATCTTTTTCATAGCCGGTTAAAACTTTGAATTTGGAGTTCTCGATGAGGCGGTTTTTGCCATCTGGATCTTCCCGTGAATTGTAATAACCGAATTCGACATTCCCGATGCCGCCGGCCAAAGGCCCGCGCAAACTCCATCCATAAACATCCAATCGCGGGTAAAAAAGCTGCCGGGCCGCTTCATCCTTAAAACTGTTCGGATTCTTATCAAACCCGCGAAAATAATAAAAGGCTGATTCAGCGCTTCCCAGATTCCTGTAAATCCTTAAAGCATATTCGAGGTTAGAGGGCCGCAATGGAGGTTCTGAAAGATCACGGTCAGAGTTAACCCCCGCGATCCCTCCCTGAAAACTGTCAAAAAAGGATAATCGATCCCCTTCCGCTGTGGTATTGGGTTCAAACGAGGATACAATAAAATCAATATTAGCCGGAGAAGGATAAAAAGACATTTTCATCGCATCAGAAGGTTTCTTTAAATATTCATCGTCCCGCCCTATGAAAAATGAGATGTAGTCTTTCGGAAAAAGATCATTAACGAACAAATAGTCTCCAGTTCCCCATGTCAAGACCTGACGGCCCAGCTTGGCATCCATGAAGGGATACGGCGTCAGGGACAAATTGAATTCCCTTAACTCAAAATCCGTTTTGCCGCCGAAATATTCGTCAACCGTAAAATCGCCTTTAAAGTTTATGGAAGAATTCTTTTGCGCCAGGAATCCCTCATCTTCAAAAAAATATTTCGTCTTAAGCTGGAGGCGCTGTTCGAGTAAATTAAAATTATCCCTTTTGGTATTATCATCACTCACTTTAAGCCCATAAGCGACTTCCGCGAAACCCTGAAATCTGGGTGGCTGCGCCCAAACGCTTTGCGCGATAAAAAAAAAGACCCCTGGAACAAAGATCGCGGAAATTGCTCTGACTTTTATTCTATCCATTGAAGCGGCGGTTTCCTCAGGTATCGCTCAGAGAAGGTATCATCTCCTATCCCTAAATTATATTCGACTTCCTGAAAGGTGACTTCCGTCCGATGTCCGGTTTTGATATTTTTCATCACCCGCGTGAGAATGGTGGGGATGCCGTTCACATCCTTGATGTCCTGGGCCTCGAATTGCCGGGAGAGTTCATTCTGCTTATCATAAAATTCTTCTTTTAAGGGCAGGAAATTTGTCGCGTCCACCCAGGAAATCCGCCTTGTATATTCGGCGGTTGTCTTCGGGATGCTTTCAATGACAAAAGAGGCCCGGCCGCTCAATTCCTCTTTCCTCAATAAAGTATGTGTATCCTCTTCGGGTTTTCTTCCCGATATATCCTCATACGTAAAATCGCTTCCCACAAAGCTGGAGAATTTGTCATTCGCCGCTATTCTCTTGACCAAATCAATGGCCGGGATAAACAGCCAGCGGTCATCGCCTTTATCGGGATATTTGTAGACCATAAAGGTGGTGTCTTTGACATCCGAAGGCTGGTGGAAATAGATAAAATATTTTTGCCTGCCCTCCGAAGCTTCAGCGTAGGAGGACTCGCCTCCTTCGGCGTAATTCTTTCTAAGCATGGTAAGGTCTCTTACCCTTTCCTGGCCGCCTTTGTCGATCAACTTCATCAACATCCTTGCCTTCATATCATTGCCCGCGTAATAAAAATGGACGTAACAGGCGCGGACGATCTCTTCCGGAGTTAAAGCATCGCCGGAAAAAGACATCCTTGCCCAAATTGTTCCTAACGCCAATACCGCAATCAATACTTTCATATACCTCATCTTTATCGCCCTCCATTAAAAGGTAACCATTTTCTAAAATTGACAATTAATGCCGGCAAATACATTAATGTCGCCACAGAACTTAACGCCATAATTAAAGCCATGAATATCCCAACAGTAATATACGGGGTGAGGCTTGCGAACATCATAACCGCGAACCCCAAGGCAAACAAAATAGCGTTTC
>CAYIMR010000171.1:0-2698 GCA_964364455.1 uncultured Planctomycetales bacterium
CCCCCCCCCGTCCACACCCCCCGCAACCCCCCCCCCCCCCCCCCCCCCCCAGGAATTACCCAAGAGTGAGGTTGTATCGGGAAGATGGGCTTATAGATGGGCTATAGAATATCGTTGACAATGTGTAGCTTATAAGCTACATTTATAGCGGATGGCTGAAAAGACCGTTATAGTTTATAAAACTCAGGGCAATGAAGAACCTTTCGCTGAGTGGTTATTTTCTTTGCGCGATAAAATCACGCGGCATCGCATTGAAACACGCATAGACAGGATCGGGCAGGGTAATTACGGCGACCATAAACGTTTTCAGGGAATTATTGAATTGCGTTTAGATTTCGGTAAAGGGTACAGGCTTTATTGCGGAGAAGACGGAGATATGCTGGTTGTATTGCTTGTCGGAGGAGACAAAGGTTCTCAAGACAAAGACATAAAGAAGGCATCGGAATATTGGAGGGATTATCATGAACAAAAGAAAATTTAGGACATTTGACGAAGTGCAGGTTGAGCGTTACAAAAAACATCCGCGAGAGCTGAAAAGCTATATCCAGGTCGCCCTTGAAGAGTATCAAAAAGACGGCGATGAAAAAGCATTCCTTTCGGCGCTTTCTGTGGCGGCAAGGGTGCATGGCGGATTTACCAAGCTCTCCAGAGAAACAGGGCTTAACCGGGAGAATCTGTATCGGGCGCTTTCTGAGCGCGCGGATCCCAAGTTTTCAACCGTTATACAGGTGCTGAATATTCTGAAATTTTCACTTAAGATTACTTAAGACAGCCAAGCGTGTTGATTTCAATCTCGTTATCGAGGCCAAACTCTTGCCCTGAAATTTTTCCCCCGTAAGTTCCATAAGTTCCAGGGGCACGTACGTAACGAGATCGATACATGTCCCCGGAATAACCCTGACACCGAAGTTCGCGTTTGTAGTTCTCTGGCGGCTCCAGCACAATAAGATTGACCATAGTCCTTCGTTCTTTAAAGTCGGTCTGAAGAAACAGAAATACAAAGATGATCTACGAGAAATGCAAACAAGTAGGGTACACACAATATGGCCAGCTTTATCGTCCACTCATAGGTGCCCCCCCCGAGATCTGCAGGCTCATCGTGCATTGGAAAAGACCCGACCTTGACATCCTTCCCGTTCTGGTTTATGCTTGTATCGATCATCAATTCACTTCCACTACATAATTGTTAATAAAATGAATCGTATACAAGCTGAAGAAAAGTTAAAAGAAAGGGGGCTGTTCGTGTTCACCCCCCGGGAATTTTGCGGCGTCCTGGGGATCCCGCTCAAGACGGGGTCGGTTTTTATCTCCCGCAATCTCAAGAGCGGATTGTTCCTGAAGCTGCGCAACAATTATTACATGCTCAAAGACAGCCATCTGCCGCTTTATGTGATTGCCAATAAACTTTACCAGCCTTCCTATGTGTCGCTTGAGACGGCACTTTCTCATTACGGTATTATACCCGAGGTGGTTTATGCGGTAACTTCGGTGACCACCAAACCGACCCGTGAATTCAAGACGCCCAAATCCGTCTTTTCCTATCAGCGGGTCAAGAAAAGCGTGTTTGCCGGTTACAGTCCGGTCACCATCGAGGGCCATGTTGTTTTGTTGGCGGAACCCGAGAAAGCCCTCGCGGATTATCTTTATTTTGTGGACCTCAAGAAAATGTCCCTCAATGACCGCCTCAACCTGAAAAGCATCCGCAAAGGAAGGCTCCTTAAGTTTACCGGCGCTTTCAAGCGCAAAGGCCTTCAGAAAAAAGTAAAGGAAATTTATGCTCAGCAGGGACAACCTCGAAAAATTTACTAAACTTCAACAGACATCCGTCCAGAACGTGGTGCGCGAATACTGCCAGCATCTTTTTTTGTCCTATCTCTACCAGAACCCCGGTTCGGAAAAAATGCTTTTTAAAGGCGGAACGGCCATGCGGGTCATCCTAAAAAGCCCCCGCTTTTCGGAGGATCTGGACTTTACGGGTGCCGGAATCACTCACAAAGAGATCGAGGGATTATTCACGGACACACTGGCCAACATTGAGAAAACGGGAATGACCGTCCACCTCGAGGAAGCCACAAAAACAACAGGCGGTTATCTGGGCATTGCCATATTTGAGGCGTATGACATGAAGACCAACGTCCAGATTGAAGTTTCGTTGAGAAGGGGAAAAGCGTTTAAGAAAATACGGGCACTGATTGCAAGCGATTACATCCCGGCCTACACACTGGTGCATCTTCCCTTGGAGGATATTATCCAAGGCAAGCTTGAGGCGCTGGCGGACAGACACAAGCCGCGTGATTTTTATGATTATTTTTTTCTTTTGTCCGGCGATTATCCCGCGGCCAGGACAAAAGAAAACCTGAAAAATGTGCTGAAACTACTGCGTCGGGAGAATACCAGTTTCCAGATGGAGTTAAAGAAATTTCTGCCCGCGAGCCAGGCCATGCACCTGCGCGATTTCAAGAAGATTTTGGAAGAGAAAATTCTGGTGCATCTTTAATTCCGGAGCGCCGGAGGAGGCGTTGCGGTATGAGTAAGGAACATTTCCTGGTTTTTTTAGAGCGCCTCAAGACAATCGTGGGCCCGCAGCGTTATGATCAAGTTGTCCAGAGTTTTTCCCGCCCCGACATCTTAAGTGTCCGTGTCAATACCCTCAAAACGACCCGTCAGGAGATATTGGCGAAATTAAGCGAACGAAATA
>CAYIMR010000172.1:0-2686 GCA_964364455.1 uncultured Planctomycetales bacterium
AAAACATCCAGCCCCCTCATTTATTATAATAATTTTTATAATAACACCCCACGATACTCTGTCAATAAAATAGTCGATAAAATATACGGGGTTTTTTACGAACCGTAACAAAAAAGCCCATCGCTGGGAAGGATGAGCTTTGAGCAAAATATTTTTATGCAACTTATTGCCGTTTGAGCTTCTTATGGGTCCTCAAAATGGTCTCTAGCAGGGATAAACCGTCCTTAAAATCCGCTCCCTTGAAGAATTCTCCGGATATTCCGTACGAAACGGCCTCCTTGACCCGAGGGTCATCGACATAAGAACTGATAATGATGATCGGTAGATCCGTGTTGAATTGCCGGATATTTTTGATGGCCTCGATCCCGTCCATGACCGGCATGCGCAGATCAATGAACATGATATCCGGCGCTTTCTCCTTGATAAGTTCGATGGCTCTTTTCCCATGCTCGGCCGTGATGACCGCGTAGCCCTTGGACTGCAGCCAAAAGGTCAACAATTCCCGAAAATCCGCTTGGTCATCGACCACTAAAACTGAAATTTTTTTATCTTCTTCCATAAATCCCTCCGGCTTTCTTTCAAGATGTTAATGGTAAGGTAAAAATAAATCTCGCCCCCTGGTTTTTTTCGCTTTCCACCCAAACTTTTCCGCCATGCAACTCCACGATCTCTTTGGCGATCGACAGGCCAATCCCCGTCCCGTTGACATCCGAGATCATCCGATCGCCGCCGCACTGATAAAATTTGCTGAAAATTTTTGGAAGGTCTTCCGGCGCGATGCCGATCCCCGTATCCTTGACGCTGACTTCCAATTCTTTTTTACCATCGGATAACTTCGCTTCCAGCGTGATCTTTCCGTCATTGGGGGTGAATTTAACGGCGTTGCCGACTAAATTGGTGAGCACCTGGGCCAGACGGTCGGGATCGATCTCCACGTCGGGAAGCATATCCTCGATTCTCTTCTCCAGCGTGATATTTTTCGATCTCGCCCAATTGTTGAGCGAGTCGATGACCTCCTGGATCACATTATTGATGGCCATTCGCTTGCGCCGGACTTCCATCTTCCCGGCTTCCAGCTTGGAAAGGTCCAGCAGATCGTTGATCAAGGCGCTCAAGCGTTTGAGATTACGCTGGGCGATGGACAGGAACTGTTCCTGCGTCTGGGAAAGCTCACCCGCCTCCTTCTCGAGGATTAGAGTCAACGATTTATCGATGGCGACCAGAGGGGTGCGCAATTCGTGGGAAACGTTGGCGACGAAGGCTGATTTAAGATTATCAAGTTCTTTTTGTTTGGTAATGTCGCTTAAGACCGATACCATGCCGATCGTCTGGCCGTTCTCATTCTCGATGACGGCCGTGCTGGCCCGCAGGACCTTTTTAGTTTCATCCTGCCTGCTGGTCAGTTCGATCTCTCTTTCCTCTTTATCCGGCGATCCCTGGGACAGCGAGATCAGTTGTTCGTCCTTCATGCCCTCCGTCAGGGACTTGCCGACCTTGTCCTGGCGGGAGACCCCCAGCAGCTTCTCCGCCGCGGGGTTGATCATCACGACCTTGCCCTGGGCGTCGACGACCACCAGCCCCTCGGCGATACTGCGGATGACCGCCTCGGTCTGCTTCTTTTCATTAATGATCTTCTTGTATTTTTTCCAGGCGATCGCTTCGTTCTCGGTCTTGCGATCGATGACCGCTTCGTATTTCTGGCGCAGCTCGAGTTTGTTCTGTTCTATTTTTTGATTGAGCTCATCGGTGAAAACGTTGGTGATGAGACTGCCGATCTCGCGCGAGCGTTTCTCGGACCCGGCGACTTTACTGATCTCCTCGTTGATGATCTTTTGCAGACGTTCGCTGGCGGGAAGATGAGGATCAAAAGTCTTTGCGGGATTCGGCCCCGTTTCCGGGTTGACCTGTCCGGAGACATGGGTCAGACGCACCAGCAATAAAGCGATCACGACGCTGACAATGCCGGTCAAAACATACACCCACATTAACGAAGACATACGCGCTCCTTTAAAAAATTTTCTAAAGTATTATACACCGCGCGGAATCTTAATCAATTGTAATTCTTACCACTTTTAAAATATAAAAAATACGGCGAGGATGATGGTTGTCATAACACGAGAAAACAAAGAGGCTGGGATCCCCCCCTGCACATCTCGGCAAACCGTGACCCCGAAAAGAATCCTTTTCGGGGTCCGTTATTTCTTTCCAAAATAAAAGCGAAAAACTTTCACCCTTTCGGGTAGAAAATTTTTCGCATAAATTGAAGAAATAACGGAGAGGCCGGGATTCGAACCCGAGGGACGGCTTACGCCATCCAACTGCTTAGCAGGCAGCTGCGTTCAACCACTCCGCCACCTCTCCGAAAGCTTACATTATTTTATTTAGAAAAAGCTTGAGGACTTCGAGCCAAAGGCGAGAAGTAACTCGTCCCAAAAAATCTTTTTCTAGAATACTCGATAGCCTTTCCATTATCAAGGAATTCTTTTCTGCCGGAAAAATCCGCTGACCAGATCTGCGCATTCCTCTTCAATGACCCCCCCCTTAACTTCCGGGTGATGATTGAGCGGTGGATGCCCGACGATATCCAACACCGACCCGCAGGCGCCCGTCTTGGGATCCGCGGCGCCAAAACAGATCCGCCGGATCCGGGCCAAGACCAGCGCCCCGGCGCACATACTGCAAGGCT
>CAYIMR010000173.1:0-2657 GCA_964364455.1 uncultured Planctomycetales bacterium
CTCAAGGGCGCGGCGCCCAAAGAGATCGTTACTTTATCTTTGCCGCGGCAGGTTGCCGTTGTCCCGTCGGATTTCAAAGGGATCAAGGCCAGCCTTTGCGTGAAAGTCAACGATGCCGTCAAAGTCGGCACGCCGCTTTTCGAAGATAAACATTGTCCGGAAATAAGAATCGTTTCTCCCGTCAGCGGCCGTGTCGTGGCGGTCGACCGCGGCGACAAGCGCTTCCTCCAGGATATCCTCCTGGAACCCGACGGCCGCCAGGAGCCGCTGGTTTTCCGCAAGTTTTCCGCGAGTGAGATCCCCGGCCTTTCCAAAGAAGACGTAGAAAGAACGCTTCTGCAATCCGGTCTCTGGCCGGTCTTGCGCCAAAGGCCGTTCTCTAAAGTAGCCCACCCGCACGAGTCGCCCAAATCCATTTTTGTCCACGCCATGAATACCGAGCCGCTCGCCCCCGACGTCGATTTTATTTTACAAGGCAAAGAAGAGCAGTTCCAGGCGGGGTTAAACGTCCTGCAGCGGTTAACGAAAGGCAAAGTTTACTTATGCGCCAAGCACGGATCCCGGTCAAAGGCGTTGACAGAAGGCCGTGGCGTTGAGACGCATTATTTTATGGGGCCGCATCCCGCCGGCAACGTCAGCACGCATATCCATTATCTTGATCCGATCCACAAAGGCGACCATGTCTGGTATGTCGAGGCGCAGGATGTCCTGCGCGTCGGTTCTTTATTCCTGGAAGGTGTCTATCCGGCCGAGCGCGTTGTAGCCGTCACCGGAGAAGGGGCTGGCCGGAAGTTTTACGCCAAAACGATCGTCGGCGCCCCTGTTTCTTTATTATTAGAGGGAAGCAGCCTGGAGGGGATGCGCTGTATTTCCGGAGGCGTGCTGGCGGGTAAAGATGTCGGGAAAAACGGATTTTTATCCTTTTATGATTCCCAGGTCACGGTTATCCCCGAAGGCGGGAAAAGGACATTTTTAGGGTGGTTGTCTCCGGGGTTCGACAAATATACTTTTTCCAGGACGTTTGTTTCTTCGTTCTTACCGGAGAAAAAAGAGGTTTCGCTGACCACGGACAAGCAGGGCAGCGACCGCGCGATCGTCCTTAACCACATTTATGATTCGCTGGTCCCGCTGGATATTATGGTCTATTTTTTGCTGAAGGCTGTCATCGGCGGGGATATTGAGGAAGCCGAGAAGCTTGGCATCCTCGAATGCGACGAAGAAGATTTCGCGTTGTGCAGTTTCGCGTGTCCTTCCAAAACGGATGTGGGGGGAATCATTCGGGAAGGGTTGGATTTGATTGAAAAAGAAGGATAAGTCAGGTTTTAGGTGATAGGTTTTAGGTCAGGGGTTAGAGATGAAATTTATTGAAGAACAGTTGAAAAAAGTCGGGCAATTATTCGAGAAAGGCAAGCCCCTCGAGAAATTTTATCCACTTTTTGAGGCGATGGACACGTTTCTATTGACGCCGGGCAAGACGGCGACGAAGGCGCCTTTTGTGCGCGATGCCGTCGATATGAAGCGGGTCATGATCTTTGTGGTTCTCGCGCTTATCCCGGCCACGCTGATGGGGATCTACAATACCGGCTATCAAATTGAGATCGCCAAGGGGTTGACGCATTCGTTTTGGGGCGCGATGGAAGCGGGCGCCTGGAAAGTCATCCCGATTATTTTGGTCAGTTACGCGGCCGGTGGATTTTGGGAAGTCCTGTTCGCCGTCACGCGCAAGCACGAGATCAACGAAGGGTTTTTGGTCACCGGGATTTTGTTCGCACTGACGCTTCCGCCGTCGATCCCGCTGTGGCAGGTGGCGGTGGGAATTTCCTTCGGCGTTGTGTTTGGCAAAGAGATCTTTGGCGGCACGGGGATGAACGTTTTTAATCCCGCCTTGACGGCGCGCGCGTTCGTTTTCTTCGCGTATCCGGCGCAGATCTCCGGCTCGACCGTGTGGGTGGCTGTTGACGGCTACACCCGCGCGACACCGCTGGCGGTCGCGGCTGCTACGCCCAAAGGACATGCCGTGGTTCAGGCCCTGGGAGACGCCGGCTATAATTTCCAGAATATGTTTTTCGGTTTTATTCCCGGGTCGATCGGAGAAACATCCGCCCTCGCTTGTTTGATCGGCCTCGCGTTTCTTTTGATCGCCAGGGTCGCCAGCTGGCGGGTCACCCTCGGTTGCGTTTTGGGGCTTTTGGCGATGTCATCGGTATTTTATTTATTACAAGGGCCGGACAGATTGGCTTTTTTCGCGCTGCCGCCGTACTGGCATCTGGTCATGGGCGGGTTCGCCTTCGGTGCCGTTTTCATGGCGACCGATCCGGTTTCGGCCGCGGCGACGAACCTCGGGCGCTGGATCTATGGGTTTTTGATCGGCGTTTTGACCGTTTTAATTCGCGTGGTCAACCCGGCGTATCCGGAAGGCGTGATGCTTTCGGTCCTATTTATGAACGCCTTCGCGCCTTTGATCGATTATTTTGTGGTGGAAAACCACATTAAAAGACGGCTACAACCTAAAAAAATGGGATAGAAGCAAAGATACAAGAGGCAAGAAGCAAAGAAAAGGCTTTTCTTGCTTCTCTGTTTCTTGATTCTTTGCATCTTTTACTATGAATATCAGCAGCACGCGTTACACATTTATTTTTGCCATTATCGTTTGTGTG
>CAYIMR010000174.1:0-2656 GCA_964364455.1 uncultured Planctomycetales bacterium
CGCGCGTGGCGGTCAAATCCGATCAGCCATTGAGAAATGAATTTAGAACGGTGCGCGTGGGCACAGCGCGCGGCGCGACGGTAGGAGGGATCCTTAAATGACGGCCGATAAAAATAAACCAGTCGAGGAGATATTATCCGGCGGGCTGGCGTTTTTAATGGAAAATGCCGGCGAGGCGGGACGGGTCTGTATCACGTACGGCCGACACCTGGTGATGAACAAACAGGTGGTATCCGTCATCAAGGACCTCGGTATCAAACCGCTGGTGATGCAGGATAAAAAGTATGCCGAGAAGCCGCTGGCCGAGTTTGTGACAGCACACCCCGATATCCAATTTGTCGTAGCCATCCTTTCGGCGGACGATTGGGTCTATCCCAAAGAGGGAAAACCAAAAGACGCGGTCTTGCGCGCGGACCAGCTGGTCATTTTTCATCTTGGGTACTGGATCGGCAAGCTTGGACGGGAACGCGTCTTCGCGCTTTATTACGACCAGCGCAGTTTTCAGTGGCCGACAAAATTTATGGACCTGATCTACACGCCGCTCGATAAAGGGGGATTGTGGCAGAAAGAACTCATCCGGCGATTAAAACAATTCGGGTTGCTTTAAAAGGGGACCCTTTTAAGGACATTATGACAACAGCCCGACGCGGATTTACGCTGGTGGAAATTATGGTGGTGGTCGGGGACCCTCAGTTTTACCATGACCACCGGCGGCGTGCTGACGGCGAATTAAAGGTAGAGGAAAGCGGGAAGGACTTATAAAGCCTTTTGACGTAAATACTTGACGTCCAGCTTATCTTTTTCCCGGCCGGTTGATTCTTTGTTTTTGATGAGATCGCTTTTCGACAGGAAGGGGACGCGGAGGTTTTCAATTTTGACAAGCTTTTTATGCGCATAAGCGTCCTTGAATGTTACGCCATCAATTTGCGTGATCAAATCGATCCTGCGTGGGGCCACGCCGATTTGGAAAATAATTCCTTCTTCGTGGAATGTTTTTTCGGTGATGTCTTTAAGAGGAGCGCCAAATTCTTGAAGGGATTTGTATATTTTTTGTGAGTTTTCAACGGAAGGTTCTACCAAAATGTCAAAGTCGCCAGTTGCCCGCGGATAGCCGTAGATACCCATGGCATAGGCGCCTACCACAAGAAATTTAGCTTTATTTCTTAATAAGGCGTGTAATATTTCGCTGTAATCTTCGTTTAACATCGTTTTTGTTTTTGAGTGACCAAATTTCAGAGGTGATTTCCCACATGAGAGCAAGGCGGTCCTGGGGCGAAGCGTTAACGTAGGAATCGTCCTTCCGGGTCATTTTCTTTAAGGCCGTGTGATTTTTGAGGACTTTAATCATAACGTCAGTATAATATACTCTATCCCACCGTCTAGATAGAATTATATTTTAGGGATATGCCCTTGATGACCATACTCCGACGAGGTGAGAAATTGAACTCTCGACGGGAAGTGGTAGTGAAGGGGATAACCCTATTATATTTTTATAGAAGCCAGCCAAGGCACCCGCAGTTTTATCCCGGGACCGGTCTTGGGATTCCGCCCGTGGGGCTCCACCATGACCACCGGCGGTGTCCTAAGCGCGAATTAAATCATAACCCCAGCCACATGCCGTGGTCTTAAAATAGTTTGAGTTCAGGCATCCAGGATTACAGAATTTCGTCTTTTTCTTGCGTGAATAAAGTTTCCAGATCCGCCAGGATTTCCGGCATCTCCAGGACGCGCGCGAATTCTTTAACCGTCTTTCGGACATATTTTTTGTCGATTTTGGGATGAACGCTGATGATTTCCCGAATATCCAGCATGTCCTGGGGCCGGTGAGCGACGGCTTTAAAGATAATCAAATCTTCCGGTACAGGCAAATAAAGAATGACGTTTCCCGCCCTGCGGGTTTTTCGCCTTTTTATGGCATCCTGCTCAAAAGGCAAAAGTCCTAAAGAAATATCAACATTGATGGCGCTTTTTGTATGCGTAAGAAGCAGGACTTTGTTGTTTCGCGCGAACGCGGCAGCATCTTTTATCCTGGGCTGAAATCCGAAACGGGATGCCATTTTCAGGATATACGCAAGATCTTTTTTTTCATCGTCAATAAGGGTGACAATATCGACGTCACCAGTGAACCGGGGTTTGCCCAGAAGGCTGGCCGCCACGCCGCCAATAACCATCCAGGGACAGCCGCAGGCGCTCATAAGTTGCTGTAATGCCGAAAGCGGTTCCAGCAGGGGTTTGAGGCCGGGGAATTTCATTCGACATTCCTCTTTAAAAGGGCCCAGCGGCGGCGCACTGCGCGCTTTTCGTCGTCCTCGTTAAAGTTCATGTTCAGGGCGGATCCCATACGGATGAGGGAAGCGGTGCGGTGAAATTTCTGCTTGAAGGATAATTTACGCGTTTCAGCCCTTTCAACCGCTTTTATGGCGGCCCATTTCTTGTTAAAGTTTTTTAACAGGGCAGGGTTTAACAATATTTTTTTTTGCATAAAATTACCTCCTGCGGGGATTTGGCTCTGAAGTATTTTATTCCAATCTGTTTGACAGCTCGGTAGTTACGTACAACGTCTACTGCCTTACTTTAAAGAGAAATGGGCGCCGGCCGCGTTAACCTATATTTGGGGTGTGTGTCCCCAGCAGAAAGGTGACTGTCACCTATTAAC
>CAYIMR010000175.1:0-2639 GCA_964364455.1 uncultured Planctomycetales bacterium
GCGGGCAGGCGTTCGAACATATCCACGAGCACCTTTTTATCCGACTGCAGCAAGGATTCCGCCGCGTAGAAACCGCTCGGCCCGGAACCCACAACCGCGACGCGCAGGGGATTCTCTCGCGTGCCTAAAACATTAGCCATAAATCAACTCTCTTTCCTCAATCAGGGTCAAGTAGCCCCTGAGGGGCTACTTGTTCCTTGCCCCTTGACCCGTACTTTTTTCAACAGACATTCATCCTTGCACCACTTCCAACCCTTGTCAAGATTGCAAACATCTTTATTTGTGCTTGACTTTAATTTCCGGTTTGCTAATCTAGAAACCATGTTGATCGGAGTCCTCAAAGAGTCTCACCCGGGCGAAAAGCGCGTCGCCCTTATCCCTTCTTCCGTCGAACGTCTCGTGAAAAAAGGGGCCGCGATCAGCGTTGAATCGGGCCTCGGCGTTTCCATTCACGCGAACGATGAAGCCTATAAAAAGGCCGGCGCGCAGGTGACCGACCACGCCACGATCCTTTCTTCATCGGAGATCGTTTTGCGGCTGCGCAAGCCGCCGCTGGAAGAGATTGCGCGCCTGAAAAAAGGCGCCATTCACATCAGTTTTCTCGACCCCTTCAACGAATCCCAACTGCTCGAAGCGTTCGTCAAAGCGGGAGTAAGTTCAATCAGCATGGAAATGATCCCGCGCACCACGATCGCCCAGAAAATGGACGCGTTGAGCTCGCAGGCGAATTTGGCCGGCTACGTTTCGGTCGTCCTGGCCGCCGAGCGGCTCACCAAAATTATTCCGATGATGACGACCCCCGCGGGCACGATCGCGCCGGCACGCGTATTTATTATCGGCGCCGGGGTCGCCGGATTGCAGGCCATCGCGACGGCCCGGCGTTTGGGCGCGCGCGTGGAGGCCTTCGACACGCGTCCCGTTGTTGAAGAACAGGTCCACTCGCTGGGCGCGAAATTCGTCAAAATAGATCTCGGCGAAACCGGCCAGACCAAAGACGGCTACGCCAAGGCGCTCACCCCCGAACAATTGCAGAAACAGCGCGAAGGAATGGCAAAGATTTGTTCCACAGCGGACATTGTCATCACAACCGCCCAGCTTTTCGGACGGAAAGCCCCCGTCATCGTCACCAAAGATATGATCGCGCGGATGCAGCCGGGCAGTATTGTCGTGGATATCGCGGTTGAAAGCGGCGGCAACGTGGAAGGTTCCCAGCTGGATAAAGAAGTCGACATCAACGGCGTGCGCGTGATCGGCCTGGGGAATCTCCCCGGACACGTCGCGGTGCACGCGAGCCAGATGTATTCCAGCAACCTGGTCAACCTGATCGAATCGTTCTGGAACACGGAGCAAAAAGCGTTCACACTCGATACGGCCAGCGAACTGATCAAAGGCTGCCTGATCACGCATCAGGGACAGATCGTGAATGAGCAGATCAAAAATCTCAAAAAGTAGGAGCGCGCATGGAAACGCATCTTGATCCTATTTCCCTTATCAACCTGATCTTCCTTTTCGTCATCGCGATATTTTTAGGCGTCGAGTTGATCGCCAAGGTCCCCTCGATCCTGCACACGCCGCTGATGTCGGGATCCAACGCCATTTCGGGGATCACGATCGTCGGCGCGCTTCTGGCGATCGGCCTTACCCCGGGAAGCACCTTGTGCACGGTGCTGGGCACGCTGGCGGTCATCTTCGCGACGGTCAACGTTGTCGGCGGATATCTGGTCACCGACCGGATGCTGCGCATGTTCAAGACCAAAGCCGCGGGAGAGAAAAAATGAGCCGGACGATCTTCATCACGATCTGCTACATCATCGCCTCGGTTTTGTTCATCATCGGGCTCAAACGGATGAACTCGCCGGTCACGGCGCGCAAGGCCAATCAACTCTCCGCCGTGGGGATGCTCATCGCCATCGTCGCCACACTTTTAACGAGCGGCATGATGGAATGGCAATGGATCGCGTTCGGTTTGGCGGTGGGGACAGGCCTGGGTATTCTGGCGGCGGTCAAGGTGACCATGACCGCGATGCCGCAGATGGTCGGGTTGCTCAACGGTTCCGGCGGGCTGGCGAGCTTTATTGTTGGCTGGGCCGCCTATCACTACCAACCTGATTCTTCCCTGTTGACCACGGTCAGCACGTACCTGGCTATTCTCATTGGTGGGGTGACCTTCACGGGAAGTGTCGTCGCCTGGGCCAAGCTGGAAGAAAAATTCGTCACCGGCAAACCGATCATTTTTGCCGGACAAAAGATCGTCAATTCACTTCTTCTGGGAGCGCTACTTGTCGGCGGGATCATCTTTTGCGCCGATCCGGCCAACAATTATCCGTTATTCATTGTTATCATGATCCTGTCGCTTATTCTCGGGGTGATGGTCGTCATCCCCATCGGAGGGGCGGACATGCCGGTCGTGATTTCCCTATTGAACAGCTACTCAGGCATGGCCGGGGCGGCCACGGGGTTTGTCATCATCAACAGCATGCTCATTGTGGCGGGGTCACTGGTGGGGGCCAGCGGGATCATCCTCACCAAGATCATGTGCAAGGCGATGAATAGATCGCTCGCCAACGTCTTGTTCAGCGGGTTCGGCAGTGTGGTCAAAAAACAAACGAGCGAGGTCAAAGGCGAGGCCAAAGCGATCA
>CAYIMR010000176.1:0-2621 GCA_964364455.1 uncultured Planctomycetales bacterium
AATTTATTAGATGTGGAAGATCTGGCCAAATATTTAAAACTGCAAAAACAGACCATTTATAATTGGCTGAATCAGCGAAAGATCGCCGGGATCAAGATGGGAGGCGTCTGGCGTTTTGACAAAAAAGAGATCGATAAGTGGTTAAGATCCCAATACCGGAAAGCCGGCAAGAGCAATTAATCTAAAATACTATTTGGATGTGGTATGGCCGAAAATAAACAATTAGGCGTTTTTTGGGGGAAGAACAGTCTTTTTGTCGTGGCGATGACCTCCGGAAAGCCGAACGCGATCTTTAGTGTGCCGCTGCCTCGGGATGCCATCGGTGGCTCGCTTGAGGCCGGACCGTTCAGTCCCGCCGGAATGGATATCGTTTCGATCGTCCAGAATACGCTCCGTCAGCATAAGATGAGTTCCGGGGCGGCCTATGTTTCGTTACCCGCAAGGGACATTATTTTTCGTTCATTTATTATCCCCTGGATGCAGCCTAATGAGGTCAAGGGGGTGGTGGACTTTGAGGCCAGTAAATACGTGCCTTTCGCTTTGGATGACCTGTCTTATTCGTTTTATCCCATGACCGTCACTGAAGGGAAGCTGCGGCGCATCCGCATCATATTTGTTGCCATCAAAAAAGCGGTCCTGGAAAGTTATAAGCAGATCCTGGAGCAGGCGGCGCTGCGCGTTTATGTCGTTGAACCGGCGACGTTAAGCCTTATCCGGATCATGGACGCGAAGGAATTATTGCCCAAAGAAGAGACCGTCGCGCTTATTGAGATGGGCGATGAGATGGGGAACATCATTGTCGTTGATAATCATATGCCGCAGTTCGTGCGGGAATTCCAGTTGTGCGTCCCCGGGGCGGCGCAAGAAAACCCCGATCCCCAGGCATTAATGACGCGGATGATGAGCGAGGTCAGGATCTCTTTGAATTATTTCAACCGTCAGGAAGAGCGGTTTAAGGTCAAGAAACTGGTGTTTCTTTCATCATCGGATCCAGCGGATATTCTCCGCCGCCTGGAAGATGATCTGCGCCTGCCCGTTATTTCCATAACAACCGATTCCGTTTTGGCGAACGCGCCTTCTCAGGACGTTAATTTTCTTAAGGCTTATGGCGCGGCATTATATCCTTCGCTAAACCTTCCATCCGATCTGAACCTGCTGGAGTCGAAGACTAAAACGGTCAAGCTGGTTTCCGAGCCGATCACGCGGAAAGTTAATTACAGGAGCGTTGTTGTGACGGCGTTAATCTGCGTGCCGATCATTGCTGCCGCGTTTTTTTTGACAAATGCCAAGGCCAAGGGCCAGGAGCTTCGTAGCGCGGCGTTGGGCAGGGAATTAAAATCGTCGAAAGACACTTCCGTTCAAAAGCTGCGTCTGGAAAACGAAACTTTAAGCAAGAAGCTGGACTATTTTAAGAGTCTTCAAGCGGAAAGCGATATTTCTGCGATTCTGGCGATGATCCCGAATCTGCTGCCGGAGGGCGTTTGGGTGGATCAGATCGATATCGTTTATCCGGAGGTTTTGTCATCGGACGCGGACAAGAAAAAAGGCGTCGGGGCGGTTGCGACAAAAGCCAATGCGGCCTCGCAACCAACAGGCAAGCCGGCGGTCGATATCAAGGGATACGCTTATTCAAGTAATCCTGGAGATCAATTCCAGATGGTCAATGATCTGTTGGCGAATTTCAAGGGCGATAAAGAACTTTCCACTTTTTTTAGCAGCATGGATTTTGAATCGATCCAGGTCAAACCTTACGGAAAATATCCGGCAACATTTTTTCATTTAAAATGTCGATGAATGTGAGCGTTGATAAGATCAAAAACTGGGTGGCGTCACTGCGGAACATCAATATCAATGATCTGCGGAACATCGACGCGCAGCAGCTCGGCGAGATGTTGCGCCAGCGCATCGATATTGTTTTGAACATCACATTGATTCTGGTCACGATGGTGGCGACGGTTCTCATTGTCACGGGTTCTGGTAAAAAGTCAGAAATGTTGACATGGGAGATCAAGCAACTGGAGGAGAGGGGAGAAGCGGTGAAAGAATCGGAACGTCTCAAGGGTGAATATTCGGCATTCCTGGAAAGTTTTCCTGAACCGATCCTGACGGATCAGTTGATCAATAAGCTTTCCGAATTCGCCGCGGATCGGCAGGTCCAGATCCTCTCGTTTTCTCCCGTTAAAGAAAAGAGTGATAACTATATCAAGGTCGCCGGGGTGCAGATCAATGTCTCCTCGGACAACTATAAAAATATCGTTTTATTCATGAAAGACGTGGAGGATGCTCCCTATGCTTTGCAGGTGGGGCAATGGTCTGCCAAAATGAAGGAGCAGAGAATCAAGGAGGGGGCGGAAGAATTCCGGAAGCAGACCGTGGAAGCCAATATACAAATCGGGGCGATCCAATTTAAAGATGAATAGGATAATTTTCTTCTTAATATTGTGGCATGTTTTATTTTTTCTCCTTATAATGGATACCATTGAAGCGCAAGGAGTTCGTTTGATCGTTGACAGTTCTTCTTTCGAGATGCTTTCCGCGCGTGATCCTTTTACGCCGCAGGTGCCTCAAGAAGAGATCCGGGCGCAACGCGTGGAGCCCATCAGGCCCGTCGGGGTCAACGA
>CAYIMR010000177.1:0-2616 GCA_964364455.1 uncultured Planctomycetales bacterium
CGCAGGTCAAATTCCTCGATGACCTGCATGCGTGAATCCGTGGGCCGCTCGGCGTGGAAGATGTCCTGGCCGTTCATGCCGCGCAAAAAATTGTTAAAACACGACGGCAACGCCTCCGTGTTGTACCCGCCTTCGAGCGCCGCGAAGGCGTTGTCAAAATTGCTCCGCAGGATCTTTCCGATCTTGTAGAATGCCGAAGCGCTCAGACGCAAATCTAACAGCGGATCGTGCTGACAGGCATCGAATCCCGCCGAGACGGCAACGACGTCGGGACCGAACGCCCGGGCGACGGGCATGATATGTTCCACGGCCTTGAAAAAGATATCGTCGCCGCTGCCGGGAGGCAGGGGGACGTTGATGGTGAACCCTTTTCCCCGCCCTTCTCCAATCTGGTCTTCATCGCCCCCGTGGGGGAAGGCGGGGAACTGGTGGAGGGACCAGTACATCACCTGGTCCGTCCCGTAAAAATACCGCTGTGTCCCATCGCCGAGATGGCCGTCAAAATCGAAGACCAAAACTTTTTTACCCTGGCGGACCAGGTCCTGCGCGGCGATGGCGATGTTGTTAAAAAGGCAAAAGCCGCTGGCGTGGTCAGGGTGGGCGTGATGTCCCGGCGGACGGACAACCGCAAAACCCTGCGACCGCGACGCCATGATGGTCGCCGCGACGGCACTGACGGCGGCCTCATAACTGCGCCTGGAAACGACCGTATCCGGATCCAGATGCCCGCCTCCCTGCTGACAGATATTTCTGACATGCTGAATATAGGTTTCATGGTGGACGAGACGGAGGAAAGGTTCACCGTCGATGAGGTCGGTCAGGGGCAATGGCTGCAGGACCTTGAGCCTTTGGGCGTTTTCCGGGTGCGCCCCGGTATCATGTTCGAGGAAAATATCGTGGTAGACAGGCGTCATCGGAAAATGCCTTTAAGGGTTCCACCCGCAGGGTGCCTATTGGCCGGAAACGGCCAGGGACGGTGAGGACGCGGATCGCGCAATGTCCAGGGAAAGGTAGTACCCCTGGATCTGCCGGCTTTCTTTCACGCTGAACCCGAAACTTTTAAAAATCGCCAGCATCGGCGCGTTCGAATGGGCCACGCAAGCGAACAACCGCGTGATCCCGTGCAGCTTCGCCGCCTCGACTAAGTGCCCGCACATGAATTTCCCGATGCCGATCCCCTGGTAATTTTCCTTGACGACCAGCCCGATTTCGGCCTGGTCCTTCCCGTCGCGGATGTAACGCCCCAGGCAGACCATCTGCGCGTAAGGCGCCCAGTCGTCGAACCCCGCGATGGCCATGTCCTTGTTGTAGTCGACGGACACGCGCGTCTGGGCCTCTTCGTGGGGCAGGGCCTCGACATTGGTCAGATACCGCTGGTAAATGGTCTCCGGCCGGTGGCTGTAAAAAAAATCCTGGATGGCCTTCTCGTCAAAGGGGCGCAGCGGCCGGAAATAAACGGTCCTGCCCTCAAACGTCACGCTGTGGGGGATATTGTCCTTGATGAGGCTGTCGTCGTCCTTGATGGTCCTTTGGTCGATATAGACGTAGTGCTTTTCTTTAAGATACGCGAGCAGTTCGTCGCGGAACTGGGGATGCGCGATCTGGACGAGGGCCAGCCCCCGTTCGCGGATATTTTTTCCGTGCAGATACGCCACGCCATATTCCGTGGCGACATAATGGACGTCGGCGCGTGTGGTGACCACGCCGGCGCCCGCCGCAAGGCTGGTCACGATGCGCGAGATAGAACCGTTTTTTGCCGTCGAAGGAAGGGCGATAAAGGACCTCCCCCCTTCGGAGCGCTTGGCCCCGCGCACGAAATCCACCTGCCCGCCGAACCCGCTGTAGAACCGCGCCCCGATAGAGTCGGAGCAGACCTGGCCGGTCAGGTCGACCTGGATGGCGGAGTTGATGGAAACGACGTTGGGGTTGCGGCTGATGACGAAAGGATCATTGGTGTATTCCGTCGGGAAAAACTGGAAATCCCGGTTCTTGTCAATGAGCTCGAATATTTTTTTCGTGCCCAGCACAAAACTGATGACCGTCTTGCCCTTGTTGAGGCGTTTTCTCTTGTTGGTGATATTCCCGTTGCGGTAGAGCTCGATTGTGCCGTCGGAGACCATCTCCGAATGGATCCCCAAATCGTGTTTGTCCTTAAGATGCAACAGGACCGCATTGGGGATGGCGCCGATCCCCAGCTGCAGCGTGTCGCCGTCGCGGACATACCGGCTTAAATGTTTGCCGATCTTCATCGAGATCTCGTCCGGCTCTCCCTGCGGGAATTCAATCAGCGGCTCGTCGGCCTCAACAAGAAAATCGATGCACCCCAGAGGGATCCGCGCCTCGCCACAGGTCTCGGGCATGTTCCGGTTGACCTGGGCGATCACGAGGTCCGCGCTGGCGATCGCGGCCGGCAATATATCCACACTGACCCCCAGGGACACGAAACCCTTCCTGTCCGGAGGGGAAACCTGGATCAAGGCCGCGTGAAGAGGCATCTGCCTTGTCTTGAACAGGCGCGGGATCTCCGAGAGGAAAACAGGCATATAATCGGAATGCCCTTGCAGGACGGATTCACGGATATTGTGGCCTATAAAAAAAGCGTTATGGCGGAAATTA
>CAYIMR010000178.1:0-2610 GCA_964364455.1 uncultured Planctomycetales bacterium
GAACTGCCCCAAATTTTCTTTCCGCTGGTTTTTCTGGATCCACGCCTCGATCCCGCTCATTATTTTCATGCGTCTGACGGTGGGAACATCAAAATGGTTCATCCCCGTTTGTATTTTCTTGGCCATCGCGGGCCAGATTATCGGCGGCCGGTGGCGCCGCAACCGGACGTCCTGGCAGGAAGCTGAGAGGCTCAAACAGATCCCGGCGATCGATCCCCTGGACCAAAAGAAGCTGGATGAGTCCCAGGCAACCGTCGTTCTGTTGAACATGGGAGGGCCGAAGACCAACGCGGATGTTCATGACTTCCAGAAGAAATTGTTCACGGACCCGATTTTGATCCGGTTCCCGTTGTCATTTTTGTTCCAGCGGCTTTTTGCCTGGCTTTTGGTCATGTTTCGCACCAAGGCGGCCATGGGGCGTTATCAGCTCATTGGCGGCGGCAGCCCGATCTTTGAATCGACCCAGCATCAGGCCGAGGCGCTACAGCAAGAACTGACCAGGCGGGGCAGGAAGGTGGACGTCATTTTTTCTTTCAATTATAGCGCGCCGTTCCCGGAAGAAACCATCCGCACCATTTTGCAATCTGGAAGGACCAACGCGTTACTTTTAAGTTTGTACTCGCATTATTCCCATGCAACGACGGGTTCCAATATCCACTATTTAAAGAAGGCGGCCGATGAGATCTGCTCTGAGATCCGGCTCACGGAGGCACCGGCGTATTATTTGCACGATGGTTACATTCAGGCGTTTGTTGACCGGATCCGTGAGCAAATAAAACCCGGCGAATCCCTGGATGATTTTTATCTGATCTTTTCGCCGCATGGGCTTCCTTTATATTCTTTGGTGGAAGGGGATCCGTACGCGTTCCAGGTTTCCCAAACTGTGGCGAAAATATTGACGAAGCTGGGACGGACGAATCGCTGGAGTATTGCCTATCAAAGCGCCGTGGGGCCTTTGCAGTGGTTGAAACCATCCTTGGAAGACATGCTGGAGGCGGTCACGCGGCGCGGCTATAAAAAACTTTTGATCGTCCCGGTCTCGTTCGTCACGGATCACATCGAAACGCTTTGCGAGGTCGACATCGAATACCGCAAGTTCGCTGAAGGCCTTGGCGTTACGGATTACCGCATGTCCCTGGCCATCGAATGCCACCCGGAATTTATCCGGGCACTGGCGGACAGTGTGGAGGCGGCGCTTACCCCTCCAACAAAAGGCCTGCGGCATACGGCCTCTCTATTACGAGGGGGAATAGATTCTCTTCTGAAATTCAAAAAATGATCGGGTTTTCATGAACGCACCGTTCAATCTTGAAGAATATATTCTGCATCATATGCAGGATTCCAGTCAGTGGCGCCTGCCGTTTCTGCCTCCGCTGCAATTGCCATATTTTTTAAGCCTCCATGGCCTTATGCTGATCATCGCCGCAGTGTTTCTTGTCGGGCTTTTTTGTTTTATTTATGACAAAAAGGCGCGCGTCCCGCGGCGGTTTACGAATTTGCTGGAAGTGCTGGTGATCTTTATCCGCGATGAAATAGCCGTCAAGAGCATCGGGGAAGAAGACGGCCGCCGTATGACGCCGTTTCTGTGCACGATGTTCTTTTTCATCCTTACACTGAACTTAATGGGGTTGATCCCGATATTTTCAGCGGCAACGGCGAACCCTAACGTGACGGGCGCGCTGGCGTTTTTCACATTGTGTTTCATGATTTTTGGCACCATATATAAAAATGGATTTAAGGGGTTTCAAAAGGCCCTTGTCCCGGCGGGTGTGCCCAAGGGGATTTTGATTATTTTGGTGCCGATCGAATTTCTAGGGTTGTTTATAAAAGCAGGCGCTTTGATGATCCGGTTGTTCGCCAACATGCTTGCGGGTCATATGGTGATTTTCGCCATGCTGGGTCTGGTTTTATTGCTGGGCCTGGTGGCCCTGCCATCGGTCCTTTTGGCCGTGTGCATCGGTGTGCTGGAGGTGTTCATCGCTTTTTTACAGGCGTATATTTTTACTTTGCTCACGGCGGTTTTTATCGGGCAGATGTATCATCCGCAGCATTGATCGAACGATGCGAAGACGCTTTACATGGCGGAATGGCCACATTATAATACGACCAACTTTTAAGGATAAAACACAAATATATCGAAACAGGAAAGGAACTGTATTATGACGGAAAATGTTCATGGAAGTATAGCGGTTATTGGTGTGGGGCTCGTGGTATTAGGTGCCGGTCATGGCATCGGGAGATTAGCCGCCTCGGCGATGGAAGGGATCGCCCGCCAGCCTGAGGCGAGCAACAAAATCCAGACGGCCATGTTGATCGCGGCCGCGCTCATTGAAGGGATCGCCCTGTTCGGCATCGTGGTCTGTATTATCGCCATTAATTCCTAAGAGTTAGAGAACATATCCATCATGACCAACGCCATTGTCGATTTGCGCGCCGCTTCTCCGGCGGAAGTTGAATCCTCGCTGTTGAACCCGGACGCCAGTATGGTTGTCCTGACCTGGGTCACCTTTTTGGTGTTGTCGGTTGTTCTTTATAAATTCGCCTGGAACCCAATCCTTAAAGCGCTCGACGCGCGGGAAGAGTCGCTGCGGCGCGCTGTGGAGGATGCCG
>CAYIMR010000179.1:0-2601 GCA_964364455.1 uncultured Planctomycetales bacterium
ATATAGTTGTTTACATTTGCATTGGTTATAATATAATAACTTGTCTTTGAAGAAAATCAGGAACCCATAAAGGCATAAAGGTAGGTGAATACGCCATGATCGAAGTCAAGATCTCCGACCCTCACAGTTTTGAAAAAGCGATGAGAATTTTCAAGAGGGCCTGTCAAAAAGACGGTTTTATGATGGAATTGAAGGAAAGACGCTTTTATTCCAAACCGTCCGAGAAAAAACGTTTTAAAGCTAAAAAGACGAGATAATTTCGTTGTGGTTCGGCGTAATATATTCTGTGGAGTGGATTTGATGAGAGGGGCAAGCATTGGATAACAACTATGCTTGCCCCTACTATTTTCGCCGCTGTAGATTACAGTGGCGAACCCCTGCGCTTGGTTCATCCCGAAATATCATATTCCCGGGATGAACCAGCAGGGGGTAACTTAGGTTCGAAAAAGCCATGTCAACCCGCAAGAACAAAGTGATCGCCATCCTCGTTGAAGACATGTATCAAGTCCTCGAAGTTTGGTATCCGGTCCTAAGGCTCAAGGAAGACGGCATCGAGACCAGGTTGATCGGGACCGGCAGCAAGACCAGTTATGGAAGCAAGGAAGGTTATCCGGCCAAGGTTGATTGTTCTATTGATCAGGTCAATGTGAAAGATTTTGACGGCGTCATCATCCCCGGCGGGTTCGCGCCGGATTTTCTGCGCAGATACGAGAAGGTCATTACGTTCGTCCGCCAGATGCACGACGACGGCAAGATCGTCGCGGCGATCTGCCACGGCGGCTGGCTTCTGGTTTCGGCGGATATCATCCGTGGGCGCGAGGTCACGTGTTTTTTCGCCATTAAAGACGACCTTAAGGCCGCGGGCGGCAATTACGTCGACCAGGAAGTTGTCGTTGATAAGAATATCATTACCTCCCGCAAGCCGGAGGATTTAACCGCGTTCGTAAAAGAGATTATAAACAAAGTTAAAGGTGATAGGTAATAGGTGATAGGTTAAAGTGTTACTAACAACTAAAACCTACCACCTATAACCTTTTTAGAAAATGCTAAAAGTTAAACGCGCTCTCATCAGTGTTTCCGATAAAAAAGGCATTGTCGCTTTTGCTCAGGGATTGCATGCTTTGGGTGTCGCTATCCTTTCAACCGGCGGAACCGCGCGCAGTTTGAAAGAAGCTGGAATTCCCGTGCGGGAGGTTTCGGACTATACGGGATTCCCCGAGATGCTCGGTGGCCGGGTGAAAACCTTGCATCCGAAGATCCACGGCGGGCTCCTGGCGTTGAGGGAAAGCAAAGAACATATGGCCCAGATCGCCCAGCACGGCATCGAGCCTATCGACATGGCCGTGGTCAATCTTTATCCTTTCGAGAGCGTTATAAAAAAGAAGAACGTGTCGCTGGAGGAAGCTATCGAGAATATCGATATCGGTGGGCCCGCGATACTGCGTTCCGCGTCGAAGAATTACAAGAACGTGGCTGTCATCTGCAATCCGGAAAAATATAAGGAGATCCTTAAGGAACTTGATACCAACAGCGGCCTGCTCTCGGATTCGGTCCTCTTTCATCTGGCGCTGGAGGCCTTTGAACATACGGCCAATTACGACCGGGCTATCTCCGGATTTTTGCGCCAGCGTCTGGCGGCGAAGGAATTTTCAAAATTCCCCAAAGAGCTGGCCCTGCAATTCCGGAAAGTCCAGGACCTGCGCTACGGAGAAAATCCCCACCAGGAAGCGGCGTTCTATAAAGACCTCGGTGAAGATTCAGGTTTGGCCGGCCTTAAGCAGGTCGGCGGCAAGGAATTGTCGTTCAATAATATTTTGGATCTTAACGCGGCGCTTGATCTTATCAAGGATTGCAAAAATTCAGCGGGCGTGATCATCAAACATGGCAATCCCACTGGCGTTGCCGAAGATAAAACTTTGGCGCAAGCGTACAAAAGCGCCTGGCGCTGCGACGCGGTCGCGGCGTTCGGCGGGATCGTTGGGTTGAACCGTAATGTCGATTTGCCGACGGCTGAAGCGATCATCAAAAGCGGTTTTATGGAATGCGTGATCGCCCCCGGCTTTGAGCCTGATGCGTTGAAGGTCCTTTCCAAGAAAAAGAATTTACGGTTGCTCGAGATCGATCTGGCGCGTATCTCTGCCGGCGGGTTTGATTTCAAGAGAGTCTACGGCGGATTGCTGCTGCAGAGCCGCGACACGGCCGTATTGAACAAAAATGAGCTGAAGTTCGTCACCAAAAAGAAGCCCACTTCCCAGCAGCTGGAAGCGATGCTCTTCGGCTGGAAGATCATTAGAAGCGTTAAATCCAACGCCATCCTTCTTGTCAAAGGCCGGCGTACCGTCGGTATCGGCTGCGGCCAGACCAGCCGCGTGGGCGTCGTCGCGGCCGCGATCGCCAAAGCCGGCAAGAACGCCCGTAATTCCATCCTTGTTTCCGACGCGTTCATCCCCAAGACGGATAACGTTCAGATGGCCGCCAAGGCCGGTGTTGCGGCCATTATCCAGACCGGCGGGTCGATCGCCGATGAAGAAGTCATCAAAGCCGCGGACAAAGCGAAGATCGCGATGGTGATGACGGGCATCCGGCATTTCCGGCATTAAT
>CAYIMR010000180.1:0-2600 GCA_964364455.1 uncultured Planctomycetales bacterium
CGCGCCGCGGCGATCTGGGTTTCCATGTCCTTGAACTTCGCTTCAAAAGCGCGGTTGCGTTCATCACGGCTTGCCTTGACATGCTCGAGTTCCATCGTTTTGTCGAAATATTCATCAATACGCTTGGTCTCTTCCCGGCGCCGGACGGTCTCATCCGCCGCGTAGAGTTTGCGCAGATATTCCTTCTTAAGCTTATCCAGCTCGGCAACATACTGCCTTTGCGCCTCCTGCAGCTTTTTGGCCAATTCATCGCGCAGGGATTTTTTACGGGCGAGTTCTTTCTCAATGTTCTCGATACTGTCGCGGGCGTGCGTGGCGTCTTCACCTCCGGATTCGGAGGCATCCTTGTGATGCTGGATCTCACGTTCCAAGAGATCGATATCGTGATTCAACCGGTCGATATGTTCCTTGCGACCGCCGAGCATATCCTTGATCTCCTGCGCGCGGGTTTTCAGCCGGTCGAGGGCCTCTTTAAGTTCCCGAAGCCGGATCTTCTGCATCTCGACTTTGGGATCAGGCCAGCGCGTGCGCGTTCTCTCACGTTCCTGCCGGGCCGCTTCCATCTTCGCTTTTTCTTCGGCGGCTTTGCGTTGGCGTTCAAGTTCTTTCTCTTCTTCCTCTTTTAACTGTGCTTTCAGTCTTTCCAATTCTTTTTGATAACTATCCAACTGGCTGGCGGCTTCAGTTTTGGTCCCGTCGCCTTCACGCGGATCATTGATGATCTCCTCGCGGTCTTTAATTTTTTCCTCAAGCTGGGCGACGCGCGTGCGCAAGTAACGGATCTCCTGATTATCCGGCGGTGGCGGCGGATCGGCATCTGTCACTTCAGGTTTTTCTGTCTTCGGTTTTTCCGGCGGATTGGGAGCGGTAGTGCCGGGGTTCACGGGTTTTTGCGTTTCCTGCCCGGCACCTACATCTGTCGGCGGCTGACCACCACCCGTAGGAGGCTGCTCTTTTCCTCCGGCTACAGAACCACCGCCACCCGTAGGTTGTTCCGGCGTGCCTGTCGGTGGCGCAGGCTTTTTTCCGTCGGGGCCTTCTTTAACGCCGCCTCCTCCCGCACTGGTGCCGCCGCCACCGCCGCCGGGTCCATCTTGTCCACCGCCGGGCCCACCGGGCCCACCGGGAGCTGGAGGAGGTGGCGGAGGTTTTGGCCCCTTCTTGGGCGGCAGCGTTTTCTCTTCGCACACGCCGGGATCAGGACAGTTCTTTTCGCAATCGGCTTGCCAGTCGTATCCCCAGCCGAGCTCTTCGCACGTCGGCGGTGGCGGCGGGGTCTTGCATTCGTAACAATGGATCCATTCCGGGCTGCCATCCCATTCGAATTCCTGATATTTCCCTTTAAAAACGCACTTGCCGTCCCAGCATCCCAGCTTGCAGTTGGTGTACGTCATCCCGCCGCCGACTTTTTGCCAGCACATATCATCGCGTTGTTTACAATTCGTACACTGAAGTTTCTCGAGATTCGGACCGATCGTGCCAAAGGGCACGCAGTACATCATCGGATTGGAATGGCAGGCCCCGCCGGGCTGGCACCAGGGATGGTCCGCCGGCCACCCGCCGACGTCATAACAAGTATCGGGTGATCCCGACGGGCATTCGTAACAATCCTGCCCCGCCACTTTTTCCTTCCAGCGGCAGACCGTGCGGCAGGATTTGGCGCAGTTCCGCAAGGTATCCAATCCTTTGGTTTCGGCGCTGGTACAAACGTTCTCTCCGGAGAAATCGGAACCGGCAGGCGCCATTTCAATTTTTTCGCGGGCAACGGAGCCGACTTTGGCCTTGCGGAAATAATCTTCTTCCTTCTGAAGGTTGGCCCGCGTCACGCGCAGGTCGGCGAGCACCTTCTGCTGATAGCCTTGCGCGTCGGTCAGATATTGGCGCGCGCCGCCAAGCTGGTTCAATTCCTTGTTCTGGACATGCGTCTTTAAGGACCGGAGATAATCTTTTTGTTCTTTGAAATAACCGGCCGCGTCGGCGGAAGGGTAAACCAGGGGATCCTGTTCCCGCAGGGCGCTGTTGATAATTTTATATTGCCGGGAAGCGGTATCCAGATTGCCCTGCAGCTGGTCGTAGTATTGGAGGGCGGCCTCACCGTCCTTGCCCATATGCTCAAGGGCTGTCTGCATGCCGCCGAGGTTCCGCGCGTCCGCGGTTACCTTGCCGGCCATGCCGTCGACGGCCCGGTTCATCCGCGCCACGCGCCCGGCCATGGCGTCGGAGGCGGCGTTAAACCGCGCGGCCGCGTCGGAAGACGCGCTTTCGTCCCGCTCAAATTTTTTATAATTGTTGTCCAGGGTGGTTTGAAGCGAACCGATCTCCTTGTACATTCCGCCGATGTCGCGGTAGATCCGGTCCGTGGCCGCGTACATGCCCTCAGCACCGGCGATCATGCCGTTGACCGTCGGCGCGGGCACGACATCGGCTTTTTGCCGGGCTTGCCGCGCGTCGGCCAGGACGTCCTCAACGAGCATGGTCATTTTCTGGTCCAGAACGATCGTGTCATCGGTGGGCTCGACATTGAACTCGGTGAGATCGCGCGCCTTCAACGCGGGCGCGTGACTTATTTCTTTGAATCCGGCCAAAGGATCATAGCTGGG
>CAYIMR010000181.1:0-2600 GCA_964364455.1 uncultured Planctomycetales bacterium
TATGTTTTTTAAGTTTTGCACCTTACAAAGGGGATGGGGTGGCTAGTTCTCCGCGCTCGAAAGAAGCCAGCAGCTTCTTTTCGCTCTTGTCCAGTTTCATGACGTTTCTCCCTCCCGAAAATATTCCCCGGTTGCCTTTCGGCTGTGAAAATAGTTCCTGCTCATGCCACCGTAAGAAGCGGATCCCCTTTGGATATTTTTGTGAACGAGATCTTGATCCCGCGATTAAGTGACCTGGCTAGTTTTACAAGGGTGTCGAGGGTCAGGTTAATACTGTCGCCCGTCTCTATCTGGGAGATGAATTGTTGGGAAACGTTCAATCGTTTGGCCAGGTCCGCTTGTTTAAGATGTTGCGCGTCCCTGAGCTCCGCTATCTTCTGGGCCAGCGCGACTTTGGCCCGTTCCAGTTCGTAGCCCTTTCGGAATTTGGGGTCCTTGAGTTGTTCATTCAGATCATGTTGAAAGTTTTCTAGTCTGACTTTTGTCATTTTGCACCTCACAATTTTTCTATGTTCTGGTTCTCCTCAACTTCACTTTTGCGCCGGATGGCCAATGTCAGGTCTTGCTCAGGTATTTTGTCCGTCTTTTTTCGAATCGCATGGACCAAAACCACGCCGTTTGTCAAAAAGAAAAAATACAGGACCCGGTTCGTTTTACGACGGAGCTCGTAGATTCCGTCCCGAAGATAATCCGCCATCGGCCTGCGCAAGTTGTGGCCCTGCTGACGCCGTTCGTCAATATAAGCGTAAATTTTCTCCTGTTCCTTGAAGGGGAGGCCATGAATAAACTCCTTTACCGGATTATGGCCCCGCTGATCCACAAAATAATAAATATCCATCCGTGCTTCCTGGTTAAAGTATACAAGCTAAAGCTTGTATTGTCAATGAAACAAAATCTTGCGTGTTTAGGGGGATTATTGGCGGCCCAGGGGATGGGATCGCCTAATTCAGCCGGGATAACTCTTCCGCGTCTTCTTCTTTGCGCGGCTCAAGGCCGAGCAAAGGCAAGACACTGGGCAAGGGGGTGATGCCTAGTTTACCCCGATTCGCCCTTAGAAATCGCCCCTGCGATTTCAAGGGTAAAGTCCCGGAAATTTCTCGAAGAGAAATTTCTCGGGATAAGATATGGCGAAATTTTCTTCGATAATTTCGCCATACTCATCGGGGTTATCCGCCGAATGCTGTTTGGAGCGGATAATGACCGGCGCGAAGCCGTCAATCCCGGCGTCGATGAGCTCCTGCAATTCCACGGGGTCGAACCGGATGTCCACCCCTGCGCCTTTTAAACTGCGCCATTAACGGACAACTCACTTATTCAAGAATTTGACAATGTATTTTTGGAAAGTGCGGAAATCGGCAAGATTCTGGCAGTGTTGATAAATAAGGGCAGGGTCAATCTTAACATATTCATGGACTAAAAGATTGCGTAAGCCGGCCATGGGCAAGATGGTTTCGACAAAATCCTTCGGCATAATTTTATGTTTGGCCATGATCGCAATCGCCTCCTGATTATCCTTTGGTTTTGGCCAGCCGTTCTCAGCAATGATATGGTGGCAGATATCAAGCAGCGCCTGGATACTGACCTCGAGACAGCGTTCAGCCAGTTTAAAAATCTTTGGATCATCACGAAATTTGCCGGCAGGCGTAGATTTCAATTCTTCAAGCAAAATGAGATTTTCTTCCATTTCCCTTAACCGTTCGTTGATGATTTCGGGATTGACCATTATGGCCTCTGCCGGATTCGCTGATGAAGGGTTTGGTTGTAAAGATCGCGTAGCGGCTGCTCATCAATGTATTTCTTTATGACGAGGACTTCAAATGCGATGCGCTCTTTTCCATCTTCGCAGTAAAGCGATTGGCCATGAGCCACCACTTCGTATTGCAACAGCAAAGGCGCATCATTTAAACTGACAATTTCCAGTCGTTCGGGAAAATATTTCTTTAACTCTAAGGAAAGAAATGTGGTCTCTTTCATGGCCAAGGAATCTGCGGACTCTTTTCCGAAAAGCACAGCGATATCATAATCACTACCTGCGCTGGCGTTTCCCTTGGCCCGTGAGCCGAAAAGGTAAGCGAGTTCGACATGAAATTTTTTAAATATTTTTGGGTCGATGTGCGGATTTGTCATTTTACCCTCACTGGAAGGATAACATATCACATCTGTCAGACCAAGTCAACGGCGCTGGCCCTTTTTGTCGGCCATTTTAATCCGATGATGCGGACAATTCCAGCGGCTCTTCTTCTTTTGTGGCGGGATCCAGGCCTAAGAGCGGAAGCACGCTGGGAAGAGGCGTGATATTGATGATAACCGGCGCGAAGCCGTCAATTCCGAGATCGATGAGCTCCTGCAGTTCCGCGGGGTCGAATGCTTTCCAGCGAACGACGCTCAACTGATACTGATCCTTAAATGTTTACCTAAAGCCAGGGCCACTTTTTCCAGCGTGGACAATTTTATATCTTCGGCTCTATTCTCAATACGCGAAATGGCCGTTTTCTTTGTTTTGAGCTTGCGGGCAAGCTCTTCTTGGGTCAACCCGGCCGCTTCGCGGGCCTGGCGCAAAATAACGCCGATCTTGAAATCCTCATAGCCCTTTTCAAAAT
>CAYIMR010000182.1:0-2591 GCA_964364455.1 uncultured Planctomycetales bacterium
CTGATCGTTTTTTCCGTCAACACGCAAATGTCCAAAGGGTCGTCATCGCCAACGACGCTCGGCCGGCGAACGCGCTCGCGGCATAACTCGGCGATGCGATCGCCGCAGTACGTCTGCGGGATAAAGCCATAAAGCGTGGGACAGATGCTGGAATACTTTTGCGGGCGGTCGACTTTTAAAAAACCGCTTTTTTTATCAATCTCGTATTTGACGGTATCGGTCGGGACGGTCTCAATGTACGTATTGACCATCTCGGGCGCTTCTTTGCCGATAGAGATCCCGTGCCAGGGATGAGAGCGTAACAAAAGCGCCAGAGACTGCCAAAGATCCTTAAAATCATTGTTCATCTACAGATTAACGCCTTTTTCCTTGGGGGTGATAATGCCGACGGAAACAATGGCCTTGAGGCATTCTTCTACGCTCCAGCCGGGGTCCATCGTCTCCGAGGCCTTGACTACAAAAACGAATCCCGATGCCGGCGTGGGCGCCGTGGGGATCAGAACAAGCAAGAATTCTTCACCTGTCGCGGGGTTTTTTATCGAGCCCGTCACAAAAGCCGGGACCCAAAGGCCGTCTTTGCTGACCCTGACCAATACCGCTTTTTTAAATGCCTGTTTTTCTCCATCGGCGACCGAAAGCCCCTGGGAAAGCTGTTTGCCCACCCCGTAGATCGTTTTAATGAACGGGATCCTCTGAGGGATGCTTTCCAGCAGTCTCAATATGCGATGGCCAAGGATATTGCTAACGATGAGCCCGATAAGATATAACGCGATCAGAAGCAGCAATATCCCCAATCCCGGGATCTTGCGCACCGCGAAAAAGTTGTTTAAAAAACCTATCACTTTTTGGTCTATGAGGACATAGAGCAGCTGGACGGCCAAGACGCACAGTAAAAGCGGAATAATTGCCAGCAGGCCCCGAAAAATAAAAACGCGGATATGTTGAAAGAAATGTTTCATGATATTAACATATCCTAGCACCCGCCAAAGACATCGACAAGCCAAAAACAAAAAGTTGACAGAACAATCTGATCTTGTCCGGCGTCATATGTTTTAGGTGAATTTGATTATTTAAAAAGAATTTACGGGGTTTGCTTTAAACTAACAGGCGCCTCGATGGATTCAACCCAATCACCAATATGGAGCGTGCCTTCCTGAAGAACCTTGGCATACAACCCGCAACGTCCTGCGATTTCTTCTTTGAGTTTTGGATGAATCGCGTCGAGGACATAACAAGGTTTTCGAACTTTGGTTAATTCCATTACGACCCCGCTCGAAAAGCGCAAAATCGTTCCAATCGGAAGATGATTCACGCGCAGATTACGCATGGTAAGATTCTCTCCAGTGATCCCGGCCTCTAAGGGATATCCCTCTTCTCGCAGTTCATTGAGTTCCTCGATATCCTGCAAACATACCGCCTGTACCGGCGTGCGATGTTTCTCATGATTATGCCCATCACCTTCTAGCCCCGCTGAAGTGACGCGGATTAAGTCAACAGGCAATTTGGGGATTCCCCCTTTTGAAATATTAATTGAAAGAACAATCGGAATATTATCCTGCACGGATCCTCTCCTTACAAAGTTTTTTGCTTTTTGTCTGCGTTAACATCACAATCCCTACTGAAATTATATAAAGAATACCTATTGGCATTGCCATAAGAGCCATATTAAAGGCATCCGGCGTTGGGGTGATAAAAGCCGAAAAAACTACAGAGCCAACGACAGCGATCTTCCAACGACGTATCATTGTTTGCGCTGTTAAAATATTTAATTTAGCTAAAAAGAACGCCAAAAGAGGTATCTCAAAAATTAATCCCCCTGCCAGCATAAAGAGAAGAACAAAAGAAATATAAGAATCCAAAGATATAAGAAACTGCAGCTCTTCCCTCCCAATACTTAAAAGAAACTTTAGTGAGGCAGGGATTAAGAAATTAAAACTCAACAACGCCCCAGCAACAAAAAGCCCTGTCCCGGAAAAAATAAGAAACGCGCCATACCACGCCAACGATTCCTCTACAGTCGGGCGGATGAACATCCAAACTTCATATAACAAAACAGGCAGAGAAAAAATAAGGCCAAAGAAAAAAGCCATCTTAAAAAAGGTGAGGATCGCGGATGTGGGGCTAAATACGGAAAGAGCTCCCCGATAAGACCCGCCCGGGATCTTGAGCCACTGCAAAAGGCTTTCACTAAAATAAAAACCCGCCATCGAAAAAATCACAAAAACGATAAGGACAACAAACACCCTTTTCCTGATCTCTTCCAAATGCTCCAATAAGGGAAGCCTTAAATCTTTTTCAGGCATTTATACTCCTCGAATTATCTGCAGAATGATTGAAGGCAAGGATAAATTCTTTATTGATCGCGTCAAAACGTCACACCAGTGCCCTGACTTTTATCATTTAGAGGCGTATCCATTTATCCCCCTATCTGGTACATCGGTTGTTTTATGTGATCAATACGAGTAAAGGGCTTCATCCTCAAAACTGTTTTGAAAATTTCTGGGTATAGTTCTCTTTTTACGCCACGCAAATTTAACCCTGCCTCAGACATAATACACGCCCTTAATTTTCCAGCAGCTGTTAAACGCAGG
>CAYIMR010000183.1:0-2571 GCA_964364455.1 uncultured Planctomycetales bacterium
CCTTCCAGGAAAAAAGAACGTTTTTTCCCGGTTTTCATTCTTAAAGATTTTTGGCTCTGGGGCATTGTGTTTTTGGTCGTTTTTGTTCTGGCGCTTTGTCTTCCTTTTGAGTCTTTTTATTCCTATCCTTTGTTTGAAGCCTATGATGCTCTGGGCTCGACCCCGGAAGGGATAAAGCCGGAGTGGTATTTTTATTTTGTTTATTATCCGCTGGAAATTTTACCGTTCTGGGTGGTTATGCTGGGGATGACTATTGCCCAAGCGGGGATTTTTTTTGTGCCGTGGATATTCAAAAATACAAGCCGCAAAGTTCTTTCCATCATTGCGTGGATCATGGCGGCTTACTTAATTATTATTACGCTTTTTGGTCAGTTAATTTATGAAATCTTTAAAGGGCCGGGAAATTAATTATGAAACTATTTATCAATATTATTTTATTAAGCCTTGTTTATTTAACCCCGGCTTTTGCGCATCCTGAATTTCAGCGTTATTCGAAGGGAGTGTCGGGGCGTTCGGTCAACTGCGCGATGTGCCATATGCATTCCGACGGGCCGGAAGGATTAAAGCCCGGGCAAATCGGCAGTCTGAATCAAGATGAACTCAACGTTCTGGGGTTGGCCCGCCAGGCGCTGCAGCCCGGGGCCAAAGCCAGAAGCCCCGTTCTTAATGAATTCGGGAATTCAATTTTAAATCAACTGGGGAAAGAAAAAATATTAAAGTTAAGGCAAGGCCCGGAATTTTTAACCGCGTCCTTATCAAAAACAAGCGATCTTGATGAAGACGGGATCAGCGATGTCGAAGAATTTAAAGATGGAACTCATCCTCTCAATTCACTGGATGGTCATCCCTGGAAGTTATTTAAAAACAATTTGGGCAAAAATTGGTTCGATATTCTGATGATCATATTGGCGACGGGTTCCGGTCTTTACGGACTCCAAAATGCGCTTATTTGGCTTTCCATCAAGGCGCGCAGAGAGGAGTAAATTATGCAAAAACAGGCAACATCTGAATCACACAGAGTGCTTTTTTTAAATACGCTGGCATTTACAATTTGCTTCGCGGCATGGATGCTCAACGGGGTGCTCGTAACGTTTTTATCGACGAATCAAGTATTTAACTGGGGGCCGGTTGAGATAGGGTGGCTCCTGGGTATCCCTGTCTTGACGGGTTCGATCTTTCGATTGCCGGCGGGAATGTTGACGGACAAGTTTGGCGGGAAGCCTGTCTTCGCGACGCTGCTTTTACTCTGCGCGATCCCGATGTATCTTTTGTCCACCGTCAACAGCTTTGCGGGGTTTGCGCTCTGCAGTTTTGGTTTTGGACTGGTGGGTGTAAGCTTCTCCATCGGGATCGCTTTTTCGTCTGTCTGGTATCCCAGGGAAAAACAAGGCACGGCGCTCGGAATCTTTGGAGCCGGAAATGCCGGCGCGGCCTTGACAACATTAGTCGCGCCGAAGCTTTTAAATATTCTTACTCAAAGCGGGGCGAATCCTGAAGGCTGGAGGATGCTGCCAAAATATTACGCGGCAATGCTTTTTTTAATGGGCATTGTTTTTTTTGTTTTTTCGATCAATAAAAAACCATCGTCCAGCGCCAAGCACTGGGTGGATATGCTTAAGCCCCTTAAAAATATCCGGGTCTGGCGTTTTGGCCTTTATTATTTTCTGGTTTTTGGATGTTTTGTGGGGTTCTCTCAATGGCTGGTGCCTTATTTCGTCGGTGCCTATTACTTGCCGCTTGTGACGGCTGGAATTCTGGCGTCCTGTTTTAGTTTTCCCTCCGGGGTAATTCGCGCCATCGGCGGATGGATGTCCGATAAATGGGGCGCCAGAGAAGTGATGTATTGGGTGTTGGGTTCATCAACCGTCATTTGCCTGATGTTGATTGTCCCTAAAATGGAAATATATTCTCCGGGTCAGGCGGTCGTTGCCGTGCGGCCGGGGATCGTGACCGGGGTCAATCCAAGGGCCGTTGTGGTTGGCGACAAATCGTATTCGCTTATCGAAAAACAGGTTGATGTTGGAGATTTTGACGAGAAACTTATGGTTTTTCCGAGAAAACAGGTATGGCAGGAGTCGGTGGTGGAAGTTGGCCAAAAAGTTGAACGGAAACAGCTCCTGGCAAAAGGCGTCACGCGGATCTATTTTCAGGCGAATGTATGGATCTTCGCGTTTTTGATTTTTCTTTTGGGTACGGCGTGGGGGATAGGGAAAGCAGCGGTATATCGGCACATTCCGGATTATTTCCCGGAAGATGTTGGGGTTGTCGGCGGCATGGTGGGGGTCCTTGGAGGATTGGGAGGATTCTTCTGCCCGATTATCTTCGGTTACTTGCTTAAGGGAACCGGGCTTTGGACCAGTTGCTGGATGTTCATGTTTGTGTTGTCGCTGGTTTGCCTTTGGTGGATGCACGTAGTGATCGTCCGGATGATGGCGAAGAAACACCCGGAGTCGGTGTCTCTGATCGAAAATTAAAGCTCACTTGTATATACGATAGGAGTGGCCATGTCAAAGATTAATATTCAAAATTGGGATGTTGAAAACCCGAAATTCTGGGAAGAAGAGGGCAAGA
>CAYIMR010000184.1:0-2560 GCA_964364455.1 uncultured Planctomycetales bacterium
CATTGAGCTTGCTAAAGTGGTATCAGGACGAGGCTGAAAAACTCAAAGGCGCTCTGGTCAAAAAGAAGATCGCCGGCCGCGTTTACTATTACCGGGCCCGGCGCCAAAAAGGAAAGGTGAAATTCCATTACCTCGGCCCGGGTTCTTCCCTGATTAAGAAAGCCCACCGCGAACGCAGGGAATCCCTGGCCAAATACAAGAAGATGATCGCCCGGGTTAAAAATCAGATCAAATTTTTAAAGAGAGCCCTTCGTGGAAAAGAAACAGTTTGAACTCTGTGTTAAGGAAGTATTCTCATCGGTTCCGGAAAAATGGCAGAGGAAAATCTTGCATGGTCTCGATCAGACAGGTGAAGCCGGAATGTCCGACCTTTTGAAACATTGAGCAACCTTTTTCAGCGTTTTCCAACCTAAATTTCGCCTCTTTCCTTGATTTTGAAAAAGAGGCGAAATTTATCCCGAGCGTGCGCCGAAAATTTCTGAACGAAGTCTGTGAAGAAATTTTCAAGCGTTTACGCGAGGGATGACCCCCACCTGACATACCATTTGCCCAAAGCCGCATTATCTTGTAGAATAACGACTTAAACCAGGTCAATCCCCCGAAAGCCTCGATTCCTCCCAAAACAGACAGGAGGCATTTCTATGAAAAAAGAGATCATTGTGCAGTTAAACAAAACGTTTGAACAGTCCGCGTATGCCCAGAACGGCGTTGAATACTGGATGGCGCGGGATCTGCAGAGGCTGCTGGATTATGACGAATGGAGAAATTTCCTTAAGGTCATTGATAAGGCCAGGCTCGCGTGCTCGAATTCCGGCCAGAATATATCCGATCATTTTGTTGACGTCAACAAAACGATCCCTATGCCCAAGGGGGCTGAGAAAGATATCCAGGATATCATGCTCACCCGTTACGCCTGTTATCTCATTGCCCAAAACGGTGACCCTCGAAAAGAGCAGATTGCTTTTGCCCAGAGCTATTTTGCCGTTCAGACCCGCAGGCAGGAATTATTGGAAGAACGCATCGCGCTGGTGGAGCGGATGCGGGCACGCGAAAAACTGGCCGATACCGAATTGGAACTCTCAGGCATCGTCTATGAGCGGGGTGTGGACGGCAAAGGGTTCGCGCGGCTGCGCAGTAAAGGCGACCAGGCGCTTTTTGGAGGCTACACGACGCTGGAGATGAAGAGAAAACTGACTGTCCCGGAAAATCGGCCGCTGGCCGACTTTTTGCCGACCATCACCATCAAAGCCAAAGACCTGGCCGCCGAGATCACCGGCTTTAACACAAAAAAGAACAACCTGCGCGGCGAGCCGGCGATTACCGGCGAACATGTCAAAAACAACAAAGACGTCCGGGATCTTTTGGGCAAAAGCGGCATCAAGCCCGAAGCGTTGCCGCCCGAAGAAGACATCAAGAAGCTGGAACGCCGGCTGAGCTCCGAAGGGAAAAGGATCGCCAAAGACGTGAAACAGTTAAAGGATCATTCTTCGTGGAAATGAAGCAAGTTTTTGCAACGTGAGCTAAGAAGGAGCGATGATTGCGTATCATTTTCGCCATTCACGGGATCCGAAGCGCCGCCATGCGGTTAATTGTAAACAATGTGGAGAGAAGATGTATTTTCAACATAAAGAGCTTTTGAATCCGCCCGTTAAACGTGCCGCTTACAGCGATCGGACGGTGTGGCTGATGGCAGAGATGTCCAGGATTGCCTACCTCAAATTCGAGGAAGGCATCAACGTTCTGGAAGAAGCGCTGAAAGACGGAGGATTTGAAATTGTTGGCGTATTTAATGCCGAGGGAACGCAGGCGTTTCTGGCTGAGCGTATTTCGGATAAAATGGCGGTGCTGGCTTTTCGTGGTACCGAGAAAGACCGGATTGAAGACATCCTGACCGATCTCAATGCGCGGTTTTACCACGATGAAAAAGGCGCTAAAATCCACAATGGATTTTACAAGGCATTTCAGGCGGTGCAATCCCACATCCGGGGAAAAGTCAAATCACTTAATGATCATTCCGTTTACGTGACAGGACATTCTTTAGGCGGGGCACTGGCTCTTATTGCCACCCGTGCTTTAAACTCCGACAATTTGGCCGCTTGTTATGCCTTCGGTAGCCCTAAGGTCGGCAGTGAAGAATTTGACGACGACATCAAGCCCCCGATTTACAGGGTGGTCAATGCCTTCGACATCGTTCCGCTTAGCCCACCCACGCATATTTTTGAGATATTGTCCTTATTGCCCTCCAAGAGATTACAGGAATTGATCAAGGGTTTTATTGGCTATGACCATCATGGCGATCTGCGCTATCTGACGTCTTGCAACGATTTTAAGGACGTCAAAGTTGTTGCCAATTACAGCGAATTCTTCCGGCTAATTGCGTCATGGAAAAACCGGAAGGAAAGCATCAAGCATCATGATATGAAGGTTTACTGCGAAAAACTCGCGCAGTACGCGCTGAAGAGAAAAGAAGTTCCTTAGAGTGGGCATTATGAGAGACCCAAACCCCAAGAAGCGACATCATTATATACCCGTCTTTTATTTGTATATGGAGTTCCGGGGA
>CAYIMR010000185.1:0-2558 GCA_964364455.1 uncultured Planctomycetales bacterium
GTGTCCGCGTTGTCGTTGATCAGGTCGCGCGTCAGGTTGACACCTTCGCAAATGGCCGCGGCTTGCGCGTATTCGCGCTTGGGCGCCACGGCCAGAAAAACGTGCTTCTTGGCAACGGTCCTGTCATTTTTATCCGGGGTCTTGTATTTTTCCCAGGCGTAGGTCCCGATGAGCGATGCTTCGATCACCGCTTTGATAACGTTGTCTTTGGACTCGTGAACGACGATCTCCACTTCTTTGATCTTTTTTAGATACGCGGACAATAAGGCGCCGCGCAGTGTCGAACGTAACGCCGTCGTACTTAAGCCGCTTTTTTTGCCCACGCCTGCCAGAAGGACGACCTGTTTGCCGTTAATGAGCGGGAACAGTTGGCCGTTGTCCGCGGAAAATTGCCCGGCATCCAGAACGTGGGTTACGCTATCTTTGAGGGCTTTTGGAAGAGTCGAAAAATTACGGTTTTTAACCTGTTCCTTATCGAGCAAAATTATGCTCGCTTCTTTGTCGAACTTCGCCGGATATCTGAAACGGATCACGTTACTGCCCCTTTCGTTGTTTTATAGGAATGTAACTTCTCTGTTTTTGGCCGATGTAGATCTGTCGCGGGCGTCCGATGCGTGTTTTGGGGTCCGCTTTCATTTCTTTCCAGTGGGCGATCCACCCGGGCATGCGTCCGATGGCGAACATGACCGGAAACATCGCGGTGGGGATCCCGATGGCTTTATAGATCAGGCCGCTGTAAAAATCCACGTTCGGGTAGAGTTTGCGCTGTGTGAAATAATCGTCCTTGAGGACCGCCTCTTCAAGTTTGACGGCGATGTCTAATAAAGGGTCCTGGATATTCAACTTGTTGAGAAGCTCGTAGGCCCGCCGCTTGATGATCTTCGCGCGCGGGTCGTAGTTTTTATACACGCGGTGGCCGAAGCCCATCAGCCGGTAATTGTCGTTGGGGTCTTTGGCTTTATCGATGAATTTCTGGATGTTCCCCTTCGCCTTGCGGATCTCCTCGAGCATTTCCACAACTTCCTGGTTGGCTCCCCCGTGCAGCGGCCCCCACAAGGCGCAGACTCCGGCGGAAACCGACGCGTAGAGATTGGCCCAGGAACTTCCCACAAGCCGCACGGTGGAGGTACTGCAGTTTTGTTCGTGGTCGGCGTGCAGGATCAAAAGTGTTTGCAGGGCGTTGACGGCGGTGCCGTTGATCTTGTATTCTTTTTTAGGCGTTGAGAACATCATGTGCAGGAAGTTGGGGATATATTTGAGGTCATCGCGCGGCGGGACAAACGGTTTATTCACCGATTTGCGGTACGTGTAGGCCGCGATGGTGCGCACCTTCGAGAGCAGTTGCGCCGCCATGAGCTCGATCTCATCTTCCGTGGGGTCGATTTTTAATAGCCCGGGATAATAGCCGGAGAGTGAACACACGACCGCGGACAAGAGTCCCATGGGGTGGCCATCGGACGGATAGCCTTTAAAGAAATTGAGCATGTCTTTGTGCAGCGAGGCGTGCTTGGTGAACGACGCGGCGAATTTGTTCAGCTGTTTCTGCGTGGGAAGTTCACCTTTGATGAGCAGATAGGAAGTTTCCAGAAAGGTGGATCGCTCGGCGAGTTCTTCGATGGGGATCCCGCGGTAGCGCAGAATACCTTTTTCCCCATCCAGGAACGTGATTCCGCTGGTGCAGGCGCCAGTGTTGCCGAACCCGCTGTCCAGGGTGATATAGGAAGTTTTGCCGCGTAAGGTGGAAATATCAATGGCTTTCTCGTCTTCGGTTCCGGTGATGACGGGAAAATCGTGGGTCGCGCCATTGATCGTGATACGGGCTGTTTCCTCCATTACTTCTCCTTTTCTCCTAATGCGGTTTTACCGGGTTGGATATTGGCGCTCATTATATTATGCTTTTTATCGGATGACAAGTTTAAAACGTGTCATCCGGAAGTCAGGAAGGCTTATATTTCTCTTGAAGCTGATGGATCTCTTCTTTGAGCTTCTTGTTCTCTTCGCGCAGCCGGTCATGCAAAATGTGCACTTCGATAATATTGCGGATACGCAGCAGCACCTCGATATGGTCAAAAGGTTTGTTCAGATAATCTTTTGCGCCGGATTCCAGCGCCAGGAACCGCAGATCGTTGTCGCCGAGCTGTGTCAGCATAAGGATCGGGAGGTACTCATCTCCCTCGACCTCCTTTAATTGCTGTATGATTTGGAATCCATCCATGTAGGGCATGTTGATGTCCAGAATGACCGCGTGAGGTTTGAGCGCCGAGTAGGCCGTTCGAGCGTCGCGTGAATCATGGACGCAGGTGATATTTTTATAGCCCGCTTTGCGGAAAATCTCCTCCAAGATCCGGGCGTTGACCTTCTGGTCATCGACGATCAGGATCCTGGCGGACAATATTTCACTGTCAATGGTCATGATGTCGGATCCTTTAAACAGTTTTGGGTAATGCCCGGTCCAGTTGTTCAACGTAGGCGTAATCGGTCAAGTCGCTGCGAACAGGTGTCACCGTCACGAAGCGGCGATATAACGCCTTGGAATCGGTGCGCTCGTCGGCCCCGCG
>CAYIMR010000186.1:0-2543 GCA_964364455.1 uncultured Planctomycetales bacterium
AGGTTGCATTATACCGAAAAAAGAAAGGCCCGCAAGAAAGATGTATGATGACATTTCTCTTGCGGGCCTTATGACCTTCAGCTCAAAACGTCTTAGCCGATCGCCTTCGGGCCTTCTTCGCCGGTACGGATCCGGATACAGCGCGGCAGGTCGAGGACGAAGATCTTCCCGTCGCCGATTTTGTCGGTCCGCGCCCCCTTGACGATGGCGTTGATCGTAGGCTCAACGAAGTTGTCGTTGACGGCGATCTCCAGGCGTATTTTACGCAGAAGATTCCCCGTTTCCTTGACGCCGCGGTAAAACTCGTCGACGCCAACCTGGCGGCCGTGCCCCAGGACCTCACTGACTGTGATCAGGTTGACATCCGCCGCGTACAAGGCTTTTTTGACCTCTTCAAGCCTGTAGGGCTGGATGATCGCGATAATCAATTTCATTGAAATTCCTCCTGTTCCTTGTCACAAGGCCAAAACGCCGATAACCCGTCCTGGCGAACTTGTATCTGTTTTTATTCGATAATTGTATAAGCCCGTTCATGATGCTGCGTCAGGTCCAGACCCATCGATTCATGTTCCGGTTTGACGCGCATCCCGATGGTTTTATCAACGATGAAACAGATGATCCATGTGACAATGCCGCAATAAACGATAGTGACCAACGCGGCAACGAACTGGAGCCAAACCTGCCCTGGATTGCCCGCCAAAAGCCCGTCGGCACCGGCTGAATTGACGGCCTTGGAGGCGAAGATACCCGTGGCGATCGCGCCCCAGAACCCGCCGATCCCGTGCACGCCAAAGGCGTCCAGAGAATCATCGTATCCGAGCTTCGGTTTCACCACGCTTATCGTGAAATAACAGAAGACACTGACCAAAAGACCGATCCAGAGTGCCGCGGAAACATCCACGAACCCGGCGGCCGGCGTAATGGCGACCAGGCCGGCGACAGCGCCGGTGATCGTTCCGAACATCGTCGGCTTTCCGCTGAAGATCCATTCCAGCGCGGCCCAGGTCAAGGCTGCCATAGCGGCGGCCGTGTTGGTGGTCACGAAGGCGCTGGCGGCCAAACCGTTGGCGGCCAAAGCGGACCCCGCGTTGAACCCGAACCAGCCGAACCACAATAAAGCCCCGCCCAAAACCACAAACGGGATGTTGTGCAGCGACGGTTTATCAATCCCTATCCTTTTACCCACGAACAAGGCGGTCACCAGACCGGCAACACCCGCGTTGATATGAACGACCGTGCCGCCGGCGAAATCCAGGGCACCCATGCCGCGCACCCAGCCGCCGACAGCCCACACCATATGGCAAACAGGCGCGTAGACAAACGTAAGCCAAAGCACCGTAAACGCGATAAACGCGGAAAACTTCACGCGTTCCGCGAAGGCACCGATGATCAACGCCGGGGTGATGACAGCGAACATCGCCTGGAAGATCATGAACGCCAAATGCGGGATCGTGGCCGAATAATCCGCGTAGGCCTCCTGCCCGACACCGTTTAATCCAAACCATTCCAGCCCGCCGATGAAAGGGCTCCCCTTCCCGAAGGCGAGACTGTAGCCATAAAGCACCCACAGGACACTGACCAGGGCCAATGTTCCCATGCACTGCATAAGAACCCCCAAAACGTTCTTACGCCTGACCATGCCTCCGTAGAAGAAGGCCAGCCCCGGAGTCATCAGCATAACTAGCGCTGAAGAGATCAGGACCCACGCCGTGTCACCGGCGCTGATTGGGTTGATTACTGCTGTTTCCATTACGTTATCCCTCCTTTGGTATAAGTACCCGGCTGAAGGACATACGCGCATCAGCCGGTACCCGATGACCCTGCCCCCGACTGTCGGGACCAGGAATTTTTATACGCCCTAGATTACATTCGGCGGATAACCCCGACGAGTCGGGGCAAATACCTGCTACAAGTGGTGCATTTCGTACGCCACCAGCAAACTGACCGCCAGGATGACTTCCGAAAACATAAAAATAAGCGCGAGATTTTTCATGTTCTGCATCATGACCTTAACCTCCTTTGTTGGAGCGGCTGTTTGCCGGAACTCTGTAGCCGGTACTTCAAAAAGTCACCCCTGCTGTTTTGTTTCTTGTTTTTGATATTAAGGAAACAAAACAAGGCGCAGGGGTATTTGCCCGCCGCTGCGGGCAAATAAAAAGCCCAACCTTCCACAGTGGAAAGTTGAGCTTCAGCGCCCTGAATTCTGGTTCACCATTTGGTTAAGGACCCCGGCGCCCTTAATATTTTATCGCAAAAATAAAAAAGCCCCCTCTACAAATCCTATTTTAGAGAGAGCGTCGTTGCTCTTGAAAAACAAATGAAGTATAAACTGGCTCGCGCGCTCTGTCAAGTTTTTTTTAACGCAATCCGGTTTGATGAATTCATAGATATGTAAGATCTTCCGAACGCCTTCGGTCAAAGCATTTGAAGAAATGGTCGCTCCGGTTATACCGTCGATGTCTTTGCGCAATTGCAATGTATCCTTGATCGTTTTCCCCTGATATTGTCGAAGAAAACGCGGCTTGGCGATCGGCCGCCCCCGG
>CAYIMR010000187.1:0-2526 GCA_964364455.1 uncultured Planctomycetales bacterium
GGAATGGCACTTCACTGGAAGTGTTTACTGGAAGTGTTAGAAGATAACAGATTAAATATATCTTGTCAAGAAAATTTCTTCACTAAAATGTTGGAAACTAACTTGAGCGTTTACAGGTACTTTCAGCTTAGCCTGTCTGCGGCGGTCATAGTCCCTTAAGCAGGTCATTATGCAGGATCGCGCGCTTGTCCTCCTCGGAGATCGACGCCTGACGCACGCAGGCAACCGCTTCAGGAATATTCTCATTGGCCGGAAAATCACTGCCGAACAAAATATGCGCGGCATCCGTCAGTTCCAAAGCGCACGCCAATGACGCCGGAGATTTTGAACCGCTCGTATCGAAATATAAATTTTTAAAATACGCGCTCGGAGGTTTGGACAAATCGCGGACGAACTCGCGCCGGCGCAACATCGCATACGTCGTGTCGAACCGTTCCTTCACCAGCGGCAGCACGCCGCCATAATGCGCGAAAATAAATTTGACTTCCGGAAATTTGAGAAACGTTCCCGCCATCATCATCTTCCCGATGCAGACGGAAACGTCAAAGACGTATTCCAGAACCGGCGTCAGCAGAGGATCGCGCACGCGCTCCTCGCCGATGGGGTTCATAATCTGCGCGTGGACATGGACGGGCATATTATTCTTTTGCGCGAATTCATAAACCGGAGAGAAGATCTCATCATCAAGATATTTACCTTCATAGCTGGACGCCAGGGAGATCACGCGCAGTCCAAGATCCTGGATGCGTTTTAATTCAGCGGGAAATTGCGCCGGCGTATCAGCCGGAATGATCCCGCCGCCAATGAAACGTCCCTTATGCTTGGAAACAACCGCGGCGATTTTTTTATTATAAACATAACAGAGATCCTGCCAACCGCCCATGTTCAAATGCGCGTCACTTGTAGGATACAAAAGCAGTGCCTTTTCAATATTGTTGGCGTCCATCACCGCCAGCTGGCGGTCGATGTCCGACCAGTTGACCTTGAAAAAAGCGGTATTTTTCGCCACCTCCGGTGGCATGTAATGGCTATGAGCGTCGATGATCATTAGAGCGTATTGAGTTTGTTGGGCTTGTTGGGTTTGTTGAGTTAACTCAATGAACCCCATTAACCCAATCACCTCAAATTAGGCGGTTTTCTTTGAGGGCGTTCTCGACCTCGGTGAGGGATTTTTTCAGCTCCGCGAAAAGGCTTACATTAATCGAAACCCCCTTGGCCGTCGGAACCATTTCATTGGAGCCTTGGGTCATGGTCCATGTCCGGATATCCACGAGGTCGTTGCCCTTGAATTCCCGGATGCCGATGCGGATCTCCTGGAACTTGTTCTTTTTGAATGTGGCAATTGTTTTGTCCATTGTCTCTCCTTCAATGAGCGCATGATTTACGGAACGAAGTGAACGTAAATCATCTGCGCGAATTGAACCCTTGACAATTTGGTCAAATTGTCAAGGGTAAATTCCGCCAGCGACTTATGTTCATTACATTCCATAAGTCGCGGCGTCATTTATTTAGCCTGCGTCTGCTTATAATCGATGATCGGTTTCGTCCATGTTGTCAATTGGTTGATCACGGCGAGCTCCAGCGGGTTGGAATTGGCCGGACAGGAAAGCGCGAAGATGACCATATCCGCCACCGCCTCCGGAGACATCAATCGGTCCCGCTGCTCGACGGCAACATCTTTAAGATGATCCGTCAAATCGCTGGCGACTACACCCGGCAATAACGACGTCACCTTGATATTATATTCGCGCATTTCCCAAAATAAACCTTTCAAGAAAGCCCGCAATCCCATTTTGAGTGAACTATACGTTAAAAATCCGCGCGGGATTGGATCGACCAGAGTCGACCCGGAAACAACACTGATGATGTGCCCCTCCTTGCGCTCGACCATCTGCGGGATGACCAGGCGGATCAAACGGACATAACCCAAATAATTAACATTGGCGAGCATTTCCATTTCTTCGATGGGCTGCTGGTGGAACGGGTGTTGGCTGGAGACACCGGCCACGTTGACTAAAATATCGATCTTCTTGAAATACGCTGTCGCCTTGCCGGCCAAATTCTTGAGGTCTTCAAGTTTGCCGACATCGGTGGGGATGCCGATCGCATCAACGCCGTATTTTTCTTTGATTTCCTTCACGGTCGCATCCAGCGGGCCTTGCGTGCGCGCGGCCAAAACCAGGTTGACGCCATGCTGGGCCAGGCGAAGCGCGATAGATTTACCAATACCGCGGCTCGCTCCGGTTATGATCGCGTTTTTTCCTTTTATTGCCGGCTGTGTCATTGTTTCCCCTGTATATTAGTGTTTTATCGTTAATATATTTTTTATGATAAATATTAATAGAAGTATTAAAACCCCGATCCCTAAAAATGTCAAACTAAAACTTTGGGCCACGAAAAACTTGCTGGCGCTAAATCCCAATCCGCCACTGATAAACCGTACCGAAGAATTGAGGCTCGCGATGAGCGGCCGGTCGTCATCCGGGAAGTCCGTGAGAACCGTGGACACCGAATTATGGCTGATCG
>CAYIMR010000188.1:0-2488 GCA_964364455.1 uncultured Planctomycetales bacterium
CGCGCGCGTTTGCCGGGCCAGAAGCCATAAAACGGCCTTCCCCTTGTCCCATTCGATGGGCGGTTTGATTTCAAAGACCTTTTTCCCTGACCCGATCCGGATCTGTTTTGCGGCGTGGTAAGGACGGCATGTTTTATGGAAGATTTTCGCGACGGCATCCGCCTTCTCCTCCGGGACCAGGCGGTAGTGGACGCTCAAGGTCAGCCCCTTGTCTTCGATGACCACGCCTTCGAGCCCGGCAAGATTTTTGGCCAGGCCGTCTTTGATCTCCGCGAATACTTTTTTGATATCCGGCGGCGTCAGGCTTTCAAAATGGATGCGCGGGCCGTCGATCTCAAAGCCGTGGTTGCCGACATAAACGATGTTTTTTATCCCGGCCATCTTCCGGATATCCTTCAGGGCGCGGCCGCTGACGATCGCCAGTTCGCAGTCCTTTACGCGCGCCAGTTCTTCCAGGATACTTTTCACTTCCCGGGAAAGGACGGCCTCATCCGGCGTGGCGGCGATCGGCGTTAACGTCCCGTCATAATCCAGGTTCAGCAGGATAATTTTATCGTTCAGCCCCTTTTTGAGCTTGTCCCATTCGTCAAAAAGATATTTCATCTCACGCGCCTTTATTATTCTTTCCGGATAGTTTGCGGATGTGAACAATCCCCCAGGCAAGGAGTATTATGCCGGCGGCGACAGCAATCCAGCCCGCAGAGACGACGAGCGGGGTTTCCGGAAAGAGCTTGATTGCGGCCATGCCGAACACGGCGATCGCCAAAGCCGTGCGGACGTAGGCCAGCAACGTCCGTTCATTCGCTAAAATTGTCCGTAACTCATCCGGATTTTTCATGATATTCCCAGGGGGAGATCTTTGGGGCGATTTTTATCCGCGACGGCAAACAGGACCGACCCGGGTGCCATGATGAACAATTTAATATTTTCGGGTGCGGGATCCGCCTTTTCGTATTTTAAACCTTCGTCAGCGCCGTCAGTTCCGTGATGATACTCGCCGCCCAGCGGTAAATATTGTTTTCGCGGACGATATCGCGCATGTTCCGCATGCGCCTTTGTTTTTCATCCGGCGGCATCTCAATGGCGAACTTTATCTTGTCGGCAAAATCTTCAATGGCGTAGGGGTTTATCTGCACGGCGTCCGTCAGTTCCCTGGCCGCGCCGGTAAAGCGGCTCAGGACAAGGGCCCCGGACGAATCCTTCCGGGCGGAGATATATTCCTTGGCCACCAGGTTCATCCCGTCGTGCAGGGAGCTGACAATGCATAGATCGGCCAGGGCGTAAAAGGGCTTGATTTCATCGGCGGAAAAATGCCGTTTCAAATATATGATCGGTTTCCACGCGCCGTCAAAATGTTTCCAGTTTATCCTTTCAACCAGTTCGTCGATCTCGCTGACCAGGTCGTGGTACCTCTTTATGTGCGTGCGGCTGGGCGCGGCCAGGTGGATAAAAACGAATTTATTCCTGTATTGGGGATACTTCTCCAGAAACCGGTCGATGGCCAGCACCCGCTCGATGATCCCTTTCGTGTAGTCGATCCGCTCCACCCCCAGGGCGATGATTTTATCGTTTAACGCATATTCGCCGCGGATTGTGTTGATGTAATCTTGCGATTCCGCGGAAGCTTTATCGCTAAAGTGAGTGTCGATACTGATGGGGAATGACCGGATAAAGGTCTCCTTGCCGGCGCGGATGATGCTGGATTTTTCCGTGTCGATACGGCATTCGAGGAGCCGGTTGGCGGTTTCAAGGAAGTTGTTGCAGTGATACGGCACGTGGAACCCGATGATATCGCAGGCCAGCATCCCGTCCAGGATCTCCTGCTGGTAGGGACAGATCGAAAAAACTTCATGGTTGGGCCAGGGGATATGCCAGAAAAGGGCTATGGCCGCGTCGGGCCTTTTTTCCTTGATCATTTTCCCCAACAGCGTGAAGTGATAGTCCTGGATAAAGATCAGCGGACTTTTTTTGGGCAGTTCCTCCAGGACGCTGTCGGCGAATTTCTGGTTGACCTTTTTATACATCTGCCAGTCGGCTTCCCGGAATGCCGGCCGGGTGTGGGTGATGTGGCAAAGAGGCCACAGCCCTTCGTTGGCAAAACCGTAGTAATAACCCGCCTCCTCCTCTTTGTCCAGCCAGACCCTTTTGAGGATGTAGCGGTTGTCCTCGGGCGGGACGCCCAATTTGTTTTTTGAATTGGTGAATTGCCGGTCGGCGTCGCCGCTTCCGTGCGCGACCCAGACGCCGCCGCAGGCGTAGAGGATGGGGTTGATCGCCGTCACAACGCCGCTGGCCGGGCGGATGCATTTCGGTTTGCCCGCGGGTTCGACCGTAACGTGCATGTAGGGCTCTCGGTTGGATACGACGAACAACGCGTTGTCGCCCAGTTTGGCCCGGATGAGGTCCCGTAATCTCGCCTCCGTCCAGATATCTTCTTTTCTGATGCGCGCGGAAGCTTCGTCGGAAATGGCCCGGCGCGCGACGCGCA
>CAYIMR010000189.1:0-2480 GCA_964364455.1 uncultured Planctomycetales bacterium
ACGAATACATCCTGGCATTTTTTTGCAATCCCGGGGCCGGCCCCGTGTCGCTGTCTCCGCGCGTCATGTCCAGGTCACCAGCTTGATTATCCAATACCGACAAGGACGTATAAATCCCTGTCCAATCATCAATCGTCCCTGTTGCCCGCCATAAAAACGTTGCCCCGTCCTCAGTTACTTCCCCCCCTGTCCCTCCAGTAGCGAAGAGGCCCTCGGTCTTTAGATCCTGGTCCACATCCATTTTGAGATGATCGCTATTGATGCATATGCGCAATGGCGTCGCGGTTTGACCAACTTCACCACAATCAACGCCCGTTATCTCATACCACTGCCAGGCAAATGTGCCACGATCGCCAACCGGGACATCCGTGGTTCCGTCACGATCCAGGTCAAAACGCTCGTCCGCGGTCAAATCGGGACACCCGGACCCGGGGCTACTGCACCATTCCGCAAATCCGGGATGATTATAAGTGATGCCATACAGCTTCGCGCAGCCGGTCACCCGTGGTGGATCAAACGCTATGTTGTAGAGTTGTTGCAAACAGCTTAGTGTGTCGCCGCTGGGTTCCAATTCGCACCATGGATCGGTACAGCAAGTTGGCTGTGAACAGTCGCTCGGGCAAGGGCCAGGTTTCACGTAGTTAACGGCCGCGCAATCGCTCTCCCAATCGACCGGATATACCCCGGGCGATGTGTCGGAACAATTCCCCAGACACGCCGCCGGGCACGGACTGATTCCGGCACACGAAAGATTGCCCGGATAAAACTGGACGGATTCTCCTGCACTACAACTACCGCATGCCGGTGGACATGGGGCGAGACCCACGCACGGCGCCGAGATATTATAAACATCAGTCGAGATGAAGGAACAATCCCCACACGCAGCCGGGCACGGAAAGGCCAAGGCACACGGAGCTGTGCCCACAACATACGTATCGGTGGAGGGCGGCCCCGAACCACAATCTAAGTTACATTCCGGTGGACATGGGCTGACACCCGCGCACGACTTGGCCAGTTCAACGTTCCGGAACCCCGAATTCGTGAAAGAAAAATGTTTGCCGTTGATAAAAACATCGTAAATGGGCAAATTCAGGGTTTCCCCCGCGTCGAGAGGATAGAACAACGTCTTGCTGTAGGACGCGGAGCCGCCGGTAACATATGGTGTGCGGTCGGCGGCGGCGTGCCTGCCTGACTCGGCCGTTAATCTGTCTTCGATAAAAAGGATGGTGGCGGACCGGCGGGAAGCCTGGCGTTCCGCGCCCATCTGCGCCATCGAATACTGGTAGGACGTCGTCATGGCCTGACGCATGGCCCGCAGGTTCTGGTTCTGCATGTAAGCGGAGCTTAGGGCCTGCCGGATAATAACGCCGACCACAAAGATAAGAATGGCCCCGAACACGGCAAGCTCCAGGGCGGTTTGGGCGCGTAAATATTTCCTAGACTTAGTCATGTTGAAATTCACTTGAATGACAAATTCCTCTCACGGGGAGCCTAACGGCAAATCCCTAATTCGCCTTAACCAATTTGATATTGGTCATTTGAAATTAATTTGTCATTTGGATTTTGACATTTGACATTTTTGTTTGGTGCCTGTGATTTGTAATTTTTAGTATGCTCCCACCGAAATGCTCCCTGTTTTTTGGTCCGTCGAAAATGAGTTGTCCGTCTTCAGGGTCCACCATCCACCCGCGTCGTTCATGACAATGATGATCGTGTTAGTGTTCTGTGTCAAGGTATGGCGGATCGAGGAATCCGCCGTGCGCGGGTCGTATTGATCCCCCATGTCGTCTGCCGCCGCCTTCCAGCGCCCCTGCATCCCGCGTTTGAAATAATTACTGATGCCCAGGAGCGCGCCCATCACGATGATGAGCAGAACAACGTATTCAATCGTGGTTTGCCCTTTTCGATATCGGCGCAACATGTTTCAGCCTTCCTCCCTGCCCCGCCAACGGCGGAGTTACTGTTTCTTCGTATATCCCAAATTCATGAGCGCATTGCTCTGCGTGGTCGTGAGATCATTAAAGATATACCCTGTTACTCCAAGAGTATCCAGGGTTTGTTTGTCCGTGGAGCCGCGCGTTGACATGTAACTGGCCTCGAGATGTCCCGACTCGTCAAACTTTTGTTCGGCATTTTGCTGGGCCCCCACCTGGTCGGCCACGACTTTAATGAGCGATTGGGTGCCGCGCTTGATCATGGGTCCCATGGCGGACATGACGATAACGATCACGCCCAGAACGATCGTGTATTCAAGGATCGATTGACCCTTCCTCGGAAGAGAGACGATGGACGATGGACGATGGACGATCATTCCCCGCTTTATCTTTCGTCCCTCGTCGCTCATCTCTTCGTCCCTCGTCTTTTAATTCGCGTCCCGCGGCGGCGCGGTTTCGCTTTGCGTCAGGGCCGCCGTCGTCTCGTTGATCGTTTTGCGGAAGATCCCCGTTGAGCCGCCAGGTAAAAGATTTATCTCCGCGTTT
>CAYIMR010000190.1:0-2476 GCA_964364455.1 uncultured Planctomycetales bacterium
CGGTCGAACCCGCTGGCGGAACCCAGCACGGCAAACCACGGCGTCCAGATGTGCGCGGGGATCAAATAGGCCAGCGGATCGGTTTCCAGAACGATCTCCAGAAGGTCCCGGGAATCCAGCCCCAGGATCGGCCGTCCGTCGGATTTGATATTGCCGATCGCCTCCAGCCGGGACTGTAATTTCTCCGCCGCCTTGAACGACGGGACAAAAACGACGTTATGGACCTTGCGGACTTTATCCAGCCTTTTGTAAATACTGGAAATCTCGACGGTGAGCATAAACCGCACCTCGCCGCGGCAAGAAGCCGGGACCCGGGCCTGCATTGGTTTGGTATAAACAGACTTTAACCGAAACAGCCCCTCTTCCGCGGGTTCAAGTTTTTCCTTGAGTTCCTTCAACCAGGAAGGATGAACAAAGTCGCCGCTGCCGACGACCTGAAGGCCTTTGAGCTGCGCCCAATAAAAGAGGTGTTCCAGGGTAAGCTCTTTGCTCGTCGCGCGGGAATAATAAGAATGCAGGTGGCAATCGGCGTAAAATTTCATACCTGGTCTTCCCCGTTGGCCCGATAAATGACAACGTTGACTTTCTCCAGCGTGATGAGACCTTCACGGACCATCGTATCCAACCGGGGAAGGAAACCCCCGATCTTCTCTTCGCTGTCAACGATCTCAATAATAACAGGCAGATCTTCGGAAAGCCGCAGCAGCTTGGCGGTGTGCATGTGGCTTTTACAGCCGAAGCCCATAAATCCTTTGACGACCGTGGCCCCGGCGAGTTTTTCTTTTTTGGCCAGATAAACGATCTCTTCGTAAAGAGGTTTGCCGTGCCATTTGTCCGCTTCTCCGATAAAAATCCGCAACAACTGCCCGTCCGCGGGAATTTTCATATGGATGACCCCTTTCTAAATGACTTCTCCTAACAGGACGCCCAGACGAAAGGCCACAAACCCGGCGCACACGCTCAAAAGCACGTTGCCAAGCGCCAGCAACCCCTCGCCGTCCCTGACCAGGTTGGCCGTTTCAAAAATAAAGGTTGAAAATGTCGTGAACCCTCCCAGAAACCCGGCGAAAACCAGGACACGAAGCTCTGGAGAAAGGAGGAACTTTTCTTCGGTGAGGACCGCGAAGAACCCGATCAAAAAACATCCCAGCAGATTGACGGCCAGCGTGCCGAAAGGGAACCGCGGGCCAATCCACTGGTAAACGCATCCGGAGAAGACATGCCGGGCAACGGTCCCGGCCCCACCGCCTAAAAATAAATAGACCCATTTGATCATTTCAGTCCTGATGGCTTTTTAGGGATTCTGGCGAAAGTATAACGTATTCCCTGGCGGCGGGCAACACATTTTACCGGGACGGGGTGCTTTGGGCCGCAATCCAATGGCAACTGAAGGTTTATCGCGTTTTATCATCTGGCTAAATAATTCTTGTATCGCTGGCTGGCTTTGGATATGAAGCGGCCCTCGCCCGCGTCGATCAAGACCATGCCGGCATAACCTTCCCCAAGACCGTCGATCAGGCCGATGCCTTTCTGCGGATCGATCAGACACAGGGCGGTGGAAAGAAAATCCGAGATCTCCGTGTTGAGCGCGATCACGGTGGCGCTGACGATGTCCTCGCGCGGGAACCCGGTTTTAGGGCTGATCACGTGCGAGTACCTTTTGCCGCCGATCGTGTAAAAATGTTCATAATTGCCGGAGGTGGTCACCGCCATATCGCGCAAGGCCAGCACATTGATCATCCGCCCGCCGAACGGATCGCGCGGGTCCTTGACGCCCAACTGCCAGGGCCGGCCTTCGCAACTGTGCCCGCCGGCGTAAAGCTCGCCGGTTGTGTCCACCAAAAAATTGGCAAACCCGCGCGCGCGCAAAATCCTGGCCGCTTCATCGCCGGCGTATCCGTCAGCAATACTGTCGATAGTCAGCGCTACGCCCGGATTAAGCCTGCGCACCTGATTTTTAGGAAGAAGTTCAAATTTATCCGGTCCCATCAGCTGTTGGACCGCGCGGATCTGATCGGACGTGGGCAATACCCCGATCTTTTCGTTTTCCTTCCATAACCTCAACAAAGGATAGATCGTAATATCGAATTCCCCGCCGGAAAGCCGGTTATAATACACGGCATCGCTGATCAGCGTCCAGGTATCCGCGCCCACGGTCACGGCGTCGGGGAAGGAATGGTTGACGCGGTTTAAGTCGCTGGCGGGGTCATACACGCTTAACCGGCCGTGGATGTCCTCGAAGCGCGTCCAGATCCCGGCGACCGTCTCCTCAAGCGCCCGCTCCTGCCCCGGCGCGTAACAGACATCGAGGCGCGCGACACTGCCGAACATTGCCCGCGATTCGGAGAATTTCTTAAGAGGCGCCGCCCTGCCGCAGCCGATCATTAATAATAAAATTAATACAAAAAAATTCCTATGCATAGGTTGCATTATACCGAAAAAAGAAAGGCCCGCAAGAAAGATGTATGATGACATT
>CAYIMR010000191.1:0-2469 GCA_964364455.1 uncultured Planctomycetales bacterium
CGAACGATCGTATTAGTGGAAGATTCAGTACGCATAGATCAATTTATTATCGTTGACACAAAACAAGGTTGTCACAATGAATGACTTCCAGTTTGCCTTTTTTTTCTTCGATTTTCGCCAGATCGGCGGTGGAATAATTGATGAGCCCGCGCGCGATCTCCTGGTCGTTCTTGTCGGAAACGACCACCACGTCATCCGCGCTGAAATTCCCTTTCCAGGAAGTAATCCCGGGCAATAACAGACTGCGCCCGCCTTTAAGCAGCGCCTCCCGGGCGCCGTCATCAACGATGAGAACACCTTTGGGCTTGGCGCCGAAAGAGATCCAATGCCGCTTGGCCAGATTTTTGCCTTCCTTCTCAACGAAAAATGTGCCGATACGCTCGCCTTTTAAAACACGTAACAGGACATCTTCGCTTTCGCCGTTGGCAATGACGCACGGAATGTTGGCATGGGTAGCCATTTTGATCGCCTGCAGCTTGGCTGTCATGCCGCCTTTGGACATATGCGTTTTATTCGTCCCTGTAGCAACACTTTCGATATCACCAGTGATCTCTCTTATTTCCTGGAACAACTCCTTTTTTCCATCCTTGAAGTTGAACAACCCCTCGACATCCGAAAGGATAAGAAGCAGATCCGATTGGACCAAACACGCGACCAAAGCGGATAATTTGTCGTTATCGCCGAATTTGATCTCATCGGTGGCGATGGTGTCGTTCTCATTGACGACCGGTATGACATGCCGCTGCAAAATCGCCTGAAAAGTATTGCGGGCGTTATTGTAACGCGTACGGCTGTTAAAATCTTCCCAGGTCAACAAAACCTGGGCGCACTTGGCTTTATTCTCTTTGAATAAATGGATGTATCTGTTCATGAGCGCGGCCTGACCGACGGCGGCCAACGCCTGCAACGAGGCCAGATCTGTCGGACGTTTTTTCTGCCCCAACTCCCCCATCCCCAGAACAATGGCGCCGGAGCTGACCAAAACCACTTCAACACCGTCACGCTGGACAGAGGCGATCTGCTTGGCCAAAGAAGCCAGATGCGCCATCCGCGGCTTCATGGCGTAGGTGGCGATGACGCTGGAACCGACCTTGATGACGATACGTTTGACGGGTCTCGGGAATTTTCTTAACATAAGATGTCCTGCAGCCGCTTGATCAACGGTTCAAATCCTTCTCTGTTCAAGCTGGAAATCGGGAAGGTCTTCTCTTTCTTATATTTTTTTTTAAATCTTTTGAGGTGTTCCGCAGCCGCCGGAAGATCCATTTTGTTTGCTACAACGACCTTGTGCTTGGCTATCAGCTGGTCGCTGTATTCCCTCAATTCATGTTCCAGCTTCGCGTAATCATCCAAAGGATCGCGACCTTCGGTGCCAGCCATATCGATCATATGAAGCAGGATATTGGTACGCTCGGCATGCCGCAAGAACCGGTCTCCCAGCCCTTTCCCCTGGTGCGCGCCCTCGATAATGCCCGGCAGATCGGCGACAATAAAATCTTTTCCCTTTGGGTCATCATCCGCGGAGCGAACAATGCCTAAGATCGGCTGTTTGGTCGTAAACGGATAGTTGGCAACTTTCGATTTGGCATTCGAGATTCCGGTGATAAACGTGGATTTCCCGGCGTTGGGAAAACCGATGATCCCCACGTCGGCGATCAATTTCAGTTCTACATCGAGGGTGCGTTCTTCGCCTGTTCCGGGTTGCGTGATCGTCTTGCGGGCCTCATTGCCCAGCCCGCCCGGCGCGCCTTGCACGATGACAACGGATTGTTTGTCCGCGACCAGATCGCGGATCAATAGCCCTGTCGCGTGGTCCCTGAGGATCGTTCCTACGGGCACGCGGATAACGCAATCAGCGCCTTCTTTGCCGGTTTTTCCCTTGCTGCTGGCGTTACCGCCTTTGGCGGCGCGATAATGTTGTTTGTATTTAAGGTCTAAAAGCGTCTGAATGCCACGGTCTGCGATCACAATAACGTCGCCGCCCGGGCCGCCGTTGCCGCCATCAGGCCGGGGATACCGCATCCATCTGTCCCGGTAAAAACTTTCACACCCCTGCCCGCCGTCACCCGACTTGACGCGTATCCTTGCTTCATCGACGAATGTCATCACTGCTCGTTTACCCGGCGATCTTTGTGATATTAAGGACCGTTAATTTCTGCCGGTGCCCACGAAGCGTTGAGGAATCTTTCCGGCGACGGAATTTGAAGGCCAAGACCTTGCTGCCTGCGACATGGCTTTGGACTTTGGCCGTGACCTTGACGTCTTCAAGGAATGGCTGGCCCACGCGCACCTCGGAGCCATTGGCGAACAAAAGCACCTGGTCCAGAGTGATCTGGCTGCCTTCGTCGTCTTTAAGACGGTTCGTGCGGATAACGTCACCTTCGGCGATCTTGTACTGGGAACCACCTATCTGAACTACGGCATACATGAGGAACCTCCTTTTAATGAATATAAATCGTTAAAGTAATA
>CAYIMR010000192.1:0-2459 GCA_964364455.1 uncultured Planctomycetales bacterium
ATGCTGCCGACGATATACCGATTTCCCAACGAACTGATCAAGGCGGAAAATCTTAAGCGCCTGGCGCGCGCTCTTGATGTTTCCGAAGCGGCCCTGGCGAAGGAATACCAGAAAGTCGGCCAGGCGATTTCAACAACGATCACGGCGCATCTTCACGAGCCGCCGGCGGTCAACCAGGCGCGGGCAAGTGTGGTCGAGCGCGGGTTGCTCAAATTGATGATCGAAAAAGAAGAATGGATCCCCAGGGTCAGGCAGGAATTGACCCCCGAGGATTTTCAGGATACCAAGATACGGGTGGCGATCACCAGGATCTTTGATTTTTTTGAGAACGGCAAAAGGATCGACACGGTCAATTTGATCAACAGTTTTGAGGACGCGGCCGTTTCGCAGATGCTCACGGGGATCGTGACGGAAGAAGAAGTTGCCGGTGATCGTGAGAAAATGTATCAGGATTATATCAGCCGCATCAAGCACGATCAGATGAAGATGCGCAGGCAAAAGATCTTGCAGCAGATCAGGGAAGCGGAGTCGGCGGGAAATTTTGCCAGGGCCAGTGAATTGTCCCAGCAGTTTAACCAATTCATCAAATACGAAGGGTTTAAAAAAGTATGAAACCAGCCGCGCAACAGAACGGTTTTAAGCAGGACATCGACAAACTCGTCGAGTTAGGCAAGAAAAAAGGATTTCTTACCTACACGGAAGTCAACGAGACCCTTTCGGATGAGGTGCGTTCTTCGGAGGAGATCGACAAGGTTTTTGATATCCTTGATGGCAAGGATATCAAGGTCATCGAAGAGGCCGAAGAGGAAGATGTCGAGCTGACTGATAAATTGGATGAAGAATCCAGAGAGCAGGAGATCCGCCGCGTACGCGAGGAAGCCAGGGAGGAAGAGGTCTATTCGGACAAATTCATCCCGCTCGATGATCCGGTGAAGATGTACCTTAAGCAGATGGGCTCCATTCCTTTGCTTTCCCGTGAGAACGAGATCAGTCTCGCCCGCCGTATCGAAGAAGCCGAGATTCGTTTTGCCGAGGCTTTGTATAAAACAGCGTACGCGCGTAAAGCCGCTATGAAGGTCATCGGTCAGGTCCTTAATAACGAAGTCAACGTGGAGGACGTGATCAAGGATGAATTGGAGCGTCGCTCCAAACTCATTCATGATCTTCAGAAGATCAGGCAAGAAGTCAGCCGCACGAGGATCGGGTCGGATAAATCCGCCGTGATCCTGGCGCAGTTCAAGCTCACGGCCTCTTTTAACGAAAGTGTCGTCAACGAGATCAGAGATCTCCTGGAACGCGTCGAAAAGATCGATAGAACATTAAAGACAAAGAAAAAACAAAACGATGTCCGTGCCTTGCGCGGTGAACGAGCGAAGATTTTACGGGAACTCGAGCAGGAAACCGGGATCGTTAAAGAGCAGTTACGGGTCATCAAAATGCGGCAGGCCAAGTTCAACAAGGCCAAGAAACTTTTGGTCGAGGCAAACTTGCGTCTGGTGGTCTCGATCGCCAAGAAATATATCAATCGCGGGCTGTCGTTTCTGGATCTCATTCAGGAAGGCAATATGGGGCTTATCCGCGCGGTGGAAAAATTCGAATACAAGCGCGGCTATAAATTCTCGACGTACGCCACGTGGTGGATCCGCCAGGCGATCACGCGTTCCATTGCCGACCAGGCGCGCACCATCCGTATCCCCGTGCACATGACCGAGACGATCAACAAGATCATCCGCGTTTCGCGTTTGTTCGTCCAGGAATACGGACGGGAACCCGCCGCCCAGGAGATCGCCAAGCAAATGCGTATCCCCGTGGGCAAGGTCAAAGAGATCTTGAAAATTTCCCAGGTGCCCATTTCCCTGCAGACGCCTATCGGCGATGAGGGCGACACGCATTTTGGGGATTTCATCGAAGACAAAAGGGCCATTTCCCCGGCGAACGCCACCTTGCAGTCGATGCTCAAGGATGAGATCGCCGGCGTTCTCCACACCTTGGATGAGCGCGAACGCAAGATCCTTGAACTGCGCTTCGGCATTCACGATGGTACGACCCGCACGCTCGAGGAAGTGGGCAGCGAATTTAACGTCACCCGCGAGCGCGTGCGTCAGATCGAATCCAAGGCCTTGCGCAAGCTCCGTCACCCAACCCGCTCCCGGAGGATCAGGCAATTCCTCGACATGGCGGCCAAAGAAGACCAGGCCACCTAAGCGAGCCCGCAGGGCGAGTTGAAGGGCCTCTCTGCCAATGAAGTTCCAGGGCAAAAAGTTCAGCTTCGCGGTTGTTAAAAAGAAACTTCCCAACGGCCGGTACGCGGATGTGGATGTTATCGAACATCCTGGTGCCGTCGTCATTGTTCCGTTTCTTTCCCGTGACACGGTTATTTTTCTTCACCAATACCGGCCGGTCCTCGGCCGGTATCTTCTGGAGCTCCCTGCCGGTACCCTGGATAAAGATGAACAGCC
>CAYIMR010000193.1:0-2458 GCA_964364455.1 uncultured Planctomycetales bacterium
TCCTTGTCGATCCTGATGCCCAGAGACGCCTCGAGGGCCGAGGCCCGTTTCTCCTTCTCTTCCCCCAGACACTCGCCTAACTGATTTAAAAACGCGGCCCCCATCTGTAAAACTGTTTTTAAAGCCTCCCCCCGGCTTGTTTGTGAAACTTGACCTCTTGGGGACGCTTGTGTCGGCGCGCCTTCCCCCTCATCAACGCTTTCCACTTCTTGCCGGGCTGTCTCAGCTTCCCCGGCCGCCTCTTCTGACACTTCCCGGCCTTCTCCCGTCGGTTCAAATGAATCCGTCGCCTTCTCCACCGTCTTCATAAATCGATTGAACCTTGAGTCGCCCATAAAGACGTTGTTGTCGCCATTATCCAGAACACCGGAAAACATCGATTGCTTGAATTTCAATAATCCCAGCATCCCATGCTCAATGGCCCCTTGGGCGATAAAGTTGATCACCCGTACCGGCCGCGTTTGGCCCAGCCGGTGAACACGGCTGATCCTTTGCTCCAAAATTGCCGGATTCCACGGGATATCCATATTGATCACCACATTCGCGTTTTGCAGATTCAACCCCGTGCTTCCTGTCTCCGTCGATAAGAACACCCGGCACGCCGGATCTTCATGAAACGTCTCGATGAGACCGCCTCTTTTATGAGATGGGACACCCCCGTTCAAGAAAACATGTTTCCAGCCGTTCCCATCCAACATCGCGATCACGAGCTCCATCATGCGAAGCCATTGAGAAAAGATAACGACCTTCGTGTCCGGATCTTCAAAGATTTCTTCAAGCTGTGTTTCCAGCTCATTGACTTTATTCCCATGGATCATGGTCCGGTCAAGCAAATAGGTGTTATCACACACCATGCGCATGTTCTGCAGAAAGATCATTAATCTCCGCTTGTCTTCTTCGGTAAGAAAATTGTAACGCCGCCACTTATTGACGATGCGGGCGACCAGGTCCCGGTATTCTTCATGAAGGCCCCATTGTTCTTTCGTCATTTCCACAAAATAATTTTTGTCCATACGCCCGGGCAGCTGTTTGAGAACCTCGCCTCGCCGGCGGCGGATCATGATCGGCCCCAGGGATCGGCCTAATTCATGAAGGTCCCTGTATCCGACAACCTTGCCTTTTTCATCGACCTGTTGATGGCGGTCCAGGAACCGGAACAGCGGCCCGCAATGGTGACGATCGATAAAACCGATAATCGAATGCAATTCCTCAAGGCGATTTTCCAGCGGGGTGCCTGTGAGCACCATCGCGTAGGGGGATTTCAACCGCTTGACCGATTGCGCCATCCGCGTCTTCCAATTTTTAATGCGCTGCGCTTCATCTAAAATAATAAGATCCGGCCCCCATTGATTAATCACATCAAGGTCGCGGTGGATCACATCATAATTCACAACCTTAAAAAACTCTTCCCCGCCATACTGCCGCTGCCGTTCGGGCGATATCCCCTGGATGACCTTAACATCGCGATCGGTAAAACGTTCGATCTCCCGCTTCCATTGATACTTCAAGCTCGCCGGACAAATGACGAGCACCTTCGCGATCCCAAAGCACCCGGCCATGACCTCGCCGGCGGCGATGGCCTGGATGGTTTTACCCAAACCCATCTCGTCGGCGATAAGGCAGCGCCCCGCGGAAGCGGCAAAAAGCACGCCTTCCCGTTGATAGGAATACAAATCCGTTTTAAGCAGCGATTCCCACCTGGGATCGCGCGTTTGTTGTGGAAACATCTTCCGCACGCGTTCCCGCCGCACGCCCTCGTCCCGGACATTGGCAATAAATTCAAGCGCGTCATCATGGTATCGCACATCATCCTTCAAGGCGCCTGCCTGTTTTACAAACCTGTCGAAATTCGCGAATCCCTCCGCCGTCAAATAATGATCTTTATCGAAGAAATCAGCCGCCAACGCCTTCAGGCCCTCACTGCTTTCCCGTCCGGACGAAAAGGCGACTTTTCTCTGTAACCCATAGCGCAATGTGACGGCCGAATAGTTCCATTGAGCACCCTCACGAAGGGCCGTCCTTCCGCCTTTTTGACGTCTCAGCTTGTTAAGCACCGATTCGACATGTTTGCACGTCCCGATGGTATTAACGGCAAAGTCCGGGCAAGAACAGTAATTAACGCCCAACCCTTCCCCGCCGATGGACACACGATACGTCCGTTGTGTCTTGGGATTCCTGACGGAAAAGTCGGAAAAAACGGGATGTGTCCCAATATTCCCGATTTTGAACCTCTGATCTTCCGCGATCTGCTTGCGCAGGAGAATCTGCCACTGCTCCAGGGACAGCCCTTCCGGCTTCTTGACGTGACCAATCGTTGAAATAACCTTTTTCTTGAGTGATTTCTTCTTCTTAATCATAGCTCGTGTCCTCTATTTCGTCTCCCGTTCTACGTTTACGTTCTGTTTTCGTTTCCCGGGGACGTACCTGCCCCGGAAGCGCATGCCCAAGACCACTCCCG
>CAYIMR010000194.1:0-2456 GCA_964364455.1 uncultured Planctomycetales bacterium
TTTCGCGTTTGATCTCAAAAGCGACGGCGAGACCGATGATGCCGGAGCCGATGATGAGGTAATCGTATTTCATTTTTCCAGTAAATAAAGTCCCGTATGCGCGAAGAGGTTCGGCCGGAACGAAACGCGCTTGTTGCCGCTGATGCCGACCCCATCAACGATCCTGATCCCGTTATTTTTGCAGAAATAACGGAAATCCTTCAGGCTCAAAAACCGCAGGTTGGGCGTGTCGTACCATTCGTAGGGCAATTCTTTGGTAACGGGAACGCGGCCCTGGAAAAAGATCTGCAAACGGGCGCGCACGTGACAAAAATTCGGGATACCGACGATGACTTTCTTGCCCACCCGCAGAGCTTCCAGGATCACCTTGCGCGGCTGCAAGACCTCCTGCAAACTCTCATTGAGGATCACGTAATCAAAACGCTTGTTGGAATAATCGGCCAGCCCCGCGTCGATGTCGATGTGCGAGACTGTGAGACCTTTGGCCATACAGCTATAAATGGCCTTTTCGTCGATCTCAACGCCAGTGCCGTGACAGCCGCGGTTTTTGATCAGAAGCTCCAGCAAAACGCCGTCGCCGCAGCCCAAGTCCAGCACGCGAGTGCCCTTCTCGACCCATTTGATAATGATCTGATGATCGAAACGAATGTTCTTGTCAGCTTCAGACATGAGCAACGCCTTTCTGCATACGCGCGAGGAAATGCGAAATGAGTTTTGTCTGGCCATCGACTTCGACCAAAAACGCGTCGTGGCCGTAGGAGGAATTGATCTCGATGTCGGAGACGTCCAAATCGTTGGCCTTAAGCGCGCGCACCATTTCCTTGGACTGGTACGACGGGTACAACCAATCCGAGGTGAAGGAAATGACCAGAAAATGCGCCTTGGCCTTCGCGAAGACGTCCGTTAGTTTGCCCTCGGCGGCCATGTCGAAATAATCGAGCGACTTCAAGATATACAAATACGAATTGGCGTCAAAGCGCTGGACGAAATTACCGCTGCGGTATTTAAGATAATTTTCGACCTCAAAATCGTGCGAGAAATCATACCCCAGGCGCTCTTTGGCGATGAGTTTGCGGCCGAATTTCTCGTCCATCGACTTGTCGCTCATGTAGGTAATGTGCCCGATCATCCGCGCCAGGGCGAGCCCGCGCGCGGGGATCGATTTGCCGTAATAGTCGCCCCCCTGCCAATCCGGATCACCCATGATGGCCTGACGCGCCACTTCGTGCAGAGCGATCTGCTGGGCGGTGTGACGGGTGTTGGTGGCAATGGCAATGACCGACTGAACGTAGTCCGGATACTGGGTCGCCCAGATCAAGGCCTGCAACCCGCCCATCGAGCCGCCGGCAACGCATAAAAGTTTTTTGATCCCCAGATGGTCGATCAAGTGTTTCTGCGCGGCCACCATATCATCGATGGTGACGAAAGGAAAGCTTAAGCCGAAAGGCTTACCCGTCTTGGGATCGATCGACGCCGGGCCTGTACTTCCCCTGCATCCGCCGAGCACGTTCACGCAGATCACAAAATATTTGTCCGTGTCAAAGCCCTTGCCGGGCCCGATCATCGAGTCCCACCAGCCGGGCTTTTCTTCGCCTTTGTGATAGAACGCGGCGTGCGCGTCGCCGGTCAGGGAATGGAACACCATTATGGCGTTCGACTTATCTTTGTTGAGCGGCCCGTAAGTCTCGTAGGCGAGGGTAATTGGCCCGAGGCTCACACCGCTTTTAAGCTTGAGCTCATGCGGCGGCCCGGCGAACGTATGATATTGGGTTTCAACGATATGCATATAGTGAAAATATTAACACAGGGCTTTGGGCGTGTCAATTTTACATTCGTATCTGGTATCTCATGAAGCGTATCTCGTGGCGGCACGAAATACGAGATGCGAGATACGAGATACGATCTGCTTAATTATTGCCGAGTGTACGCGAACATCGCTTCGATCGTGCGCGCGGCGCGCTGGCGTACCGTTTCATCAAGGACCACACGGTCGCGCGGGGCGGGGTTTTTGAGCACCCGCAGGATATCTTCGAGGGTATTGGACTTCATGTAGCGGCACAGCGTGCAGGTCCCCACCAGCTTCTTGTCCGGGAACTCTTTCTGCAGGCGCGAGGAAAGCCCGCATTCGGTGAGCATCAAAAACTCTTTCGATTCAGTCTCGCGCATATAACCAAGCATCTCGGCGGTTGAACCGACAAAGTCCGAATTGGCGACGACCGCGGGGTTACATTCCGGATGGCTGACGACCTTCACGTTGGGATATTCGGTGCGGATGCGGAAGATCTGGTCCTGGCCGTATTCCTCATGCACGTAGCAGGCGCCGGTGTAGTAGCTGATCGTTTTATGCACGCCGCGGGCATACATTGCGTTGACGAGGTTCTGGCCCATCAGCTTGTCCGGCAGAAAGTAGATCTTGTCGCTGGGGACGCGTTCGACGATCTTGTAGACGTTCGATG
>CAYIMR010000195.1:0-2453 GCA_964364455.1 uncultured Planctomycetales bacterium
AAGTGGGTGCGGCCGATCTTGATGATGTCCTTGAATTCCCGCGCTTTGGCGGCCATGGCGTCGCGCGAACGCGTGACCGCCGGGATCAGCCGCTGGTGGATCGCCTCAATGGCGGCGATATGCATGGCGGTGGGGAAAACGTCGTTGGTGGATTGGGCCTTGTTGACATCATCATTAGGGTGTACGGGTATTTTGCTACCCATTTCTCCATCGGCTAATTCAATGGCACGGTTGGAGATAACCTCGTTAACGTTCATGTTGGTCTGAGTGCCGCTTCCGGTCTGCCAGACAACGAGCGGGAAATGGTCGTTGAGCTTGCCATCGATGACCTCTTCGGCCGCACGGACGATGAGCGTCGCTTTTTCTTTCGCCGATAGGCTCCCTGAGGGAGGCAGCAGGCCTAATTCCATATTCGTCTGGGCCGCCGCTTTTTTGACGATCCCCAGCGCGCGGATTAAAACCGGTTGGAACCGCTCCGTGCCGATCCTGAAATGGATCAACGAACGCGCGGTCTGCGCTCCGTAGTATTTATCTGCGGGGACCTTGATCTCCCCCATGCTATCGGTTTCAATGCGCTCAGGCATATTTATTTTGAATCCTTTTTAAGTGGAAGCGGCATTACTCCCGCCAACTCTCCGATGACATTGACTAATTCCGTATTAGAGGGAATAACGATCTTCGCGTTATTTTGCAAAGCATGTTCAACAGCTTCTAACTTTCTTAAGATCTGGGCATTGCCAATAAAATATTGATTAGCAGCGTCATTGACCAAACGGATGGCTTCGGCTTCCCCCTGTGCCCGAAGGATGTTCGCCTGCTTGATGCCTTCGGCCTTTTTGATCTCCGCGCGCTTTTGCCCGTCGGCGACCGTTTCGGTGGCCGTGGCAAAATCAATAGCGGAGATTTTTTCATTTTCCGCCTTGACAACTTTGTTCATGGTGTCCTGGACGTCTTTGGGCGGGTCGATCTCTTTAAGCTCGGTGCGCACGATCTCGAGTCCCCATTTGTCGGTTTCCCGAAGCAGGATGGAGTGCAGGTCCGAATTTATTTTGCCGCGCTCGCTGTTGGCGGACTTAAGCGTCATGGTCCCGATGATACTGCGCAGCGTCGTCCTGGCCAGGTTGACGATCTGCCACTGATAGTTGCCGACGTTGTATTGGCAATTCTTGACGCTCTCTTCATCCGCCTTGACTTTGAAATAGACCTGCGCGTCCACTTTCGCGTTTAAATTATCGTTGGTGATGATCTCCTGGGGCTCGGCGTTGACCATCTGTTCGGTGATATTCACCAGATACATATTTTCGACGACCGGAATGATCCAGTTAAACCCGGGCATGCCGAAACGCATGTATTTACCGAAGCGTTCCACCAGTCCGCGATGCGTGGGACGGATAATACGGATACCGGAAAAAAAGATAAAGATGACAACGGCGATGATGATCGTGAATAAATTCATGCGTTTTTCTCCAGGGTTGAGAATTAATTGTTCATTAAGTAACGCGTCAACAGACGGACGCTGGACCCCGTCGCGCCATGGCCGAAATACATTCTTTGTTTGCCATCGACGAACGCGGTCCCCGCGATGTCCAGATGCGCCCAGGGCGTGCCTTCGGTGAACTGGTGCAGGAATTCCGCTGCGGTGATGGTTCCCCCCGCTCCTTTGGGGAATCCGACGTTTTTGATGTCCGCGATCTGGGATTTCACCGAATCTTTGAGTTCCGGATAGATCGGCAGCCGCCAGACGCGGTCGTCGGTCACCTCAGCGGCCTGGGACAATTTCTGGGCAAGCTTGTCATCGCTAGCCATAAGGCCGGTATAATCATGCCCTAACGCGACGACGCACGCGCCGGTCAAGGTCGCGATATCGATTATGCGTGCCGGTTTATAATTTTTGATGATGTAGGAAAAAGCGTCCGCCAGAACGAGCCGGCCTTCGGCGTCGGTGTTGCCGATCTCGACGGTTTTCCCTGAATACCCGCGGATGACGTCGCCAGGTTTATAGGAGAGCGCGTCAATGGCGTTCTCCGCCATGACGCAGGCGAAAATGACGTTCTTCTTGAGATCAAGCGCTAAAGTATTTTTAAGCGTGCCCACAACGGCCGCGGCGCCGCTCATGTCCTGGCGCATGGTCTCGATATGGCCGGTCGGTTTTAAATTTAATCCGCCGGTGTCATAGGTCATCCCCTTGCCAATGATGGCTGTGTAATCGCCGTCTTTGGATGTACCGTGATAACGCACGATAATGAGTTTTGGCTCTTTGTTGCTGCCTTGATTGACGGCCAGATGAAGCCCGAGGCCGTATTTTTCCATTTCCTTCTTGTTGAGGACTTCCAGAGAAATGTTCTTTTTGCCCTTGATCAGATCGCGGACCGTTTTTTCGAAATACGTTGAGGTGATTGTGTCCGCGTTGTCGTTGATCAGGTCGCGCGTCAGGTTGACACCTTCGCAAATGG
>CAYIMR010000196.1:0-2452 GCA_964364455.1 uncultured Planctomycetales bacterium
CGCCGGCGGCCTTGTCCCCGCCCAGAAGCCTGAAGGCACGGAAATGTCCCACCCGACGAAAATGCCGGAAATCCGCGGCCAGGAATTCGCCGCCCCAAACAGAGTTGTCCGGACCGAAGCCCGTACCGTCCCAGGCAAGGCCAAGCACTTCGCCCGTAATTCCATTTTCCGCCATGCAGGAAACGATATGCGCGTGGTGGTGCTGGACCGACTCGAGGGGATAAGGCAGTTGGCGGGCCTTGCGCGTCGAGGCGTAATCAGGATGCCGGTCGCAGGCCGCCAGGTCTATTCTCGGCTGATAAAGGTCTTTGAGGCTGGTGATGGCCTGCTCAAAGGCCTGCCGCGACTGGGGCGTTTCCAGATCCCCCAGGTGCTGGCTGATGAATACATTGCTCCCGATTTTCAAGGCCACCGTATTTTTCAGGTGCCCTCCCAGGGCCAGCACGTTGCCCGAAGACAACGGGACTTCCACCGGCAAGGGGGCGAACCCCCTGGCCCGGCGCAGGACCATCACGCGCCCCGCCACGACCCGCGTGAGCGAATCGTCGATTGGCCGGACGATCGGGCGGTTGTGGACCAGAAATCGGTCCGCCACACCCTTAAGGCGCGCGAGCGCTTCTTTCTCGTCGCTACAGATCGGTTCTTCCGAAATATTGCCGCTCGTGGCGACCAGCGGTGTCGCCGCTTCCCTCATCAAGATATGGTGCAACGGCGAGAACGGCAGCATCGCTCCCAGGTAAGGATTATCCGGCGCGATCGATTCCGCCAGGGCAGCCCGCCCCTGGCGAGGCCCGCCCCGGGCGAGGCTCGCCTTCGGCGGCTCGCCAAAGGCGGCCCCTTGTTTTCTTTTGACCAGGACGATGGGCGCGGCCCGCGAGGTCAGGGTCTCTTCTTCCAAAACAGTTAATTCGCAATACCGCCGGATCTCCTCCAGCGACGGGAGCATCAGGGCAAAGGGCTTTTGCGCGCGGTGCTTGCGCTGACGCAGCCGGCGGACACTCTCCTCATTGGCCGCGTCCACGCATAAGTGGAATCCGCCGATCCCCTTGACGGCGACGATCATTCCCCTGCGCAGCGCGGCGGCCGCCTCCGTCATGGCCCGCTCACGCTTGTGCAGGCACCTCCCGTCGGCGTCCCAGAGTTCCAGGTGCGGACCGCAGCGGGGGCAAGCGTTGGGCTGGGCGTGGAAGCGGCGGTCGCCGGGGTCTTCGTATTCCCGACGGCAATCCTCGCACATGGCGAAGGCCTTCATCGTGGTATTGGCCCGGTCGTAAGGCAATGCCTCGATGATCGAAAACCGCGGGCCGCACTGGGTGCAGTTGGTGAAAGGATACAGAAATCTGCGATTGCCCCTGTCGAAAATTTCCGAACAGCACTGCGGGCAGGCGGCCAGGTCCGGAAGGACGAGGGTCGTTTTTTCCAACGCTTCATCGCTTTCGAGGATATCAAAGGTTTGAAACCCCGACGGTTCAAGGAAGGCGTGATCGAGGTGCTGGATGATGCTCTGGGCGGGTTTCTGCGTTTGCAGCCGCGCCAGGAAGTCTTCAAGATTTTCCCGCGCGCCATCCACCTCGATAAGGACCCCCTGGGCCGTATTTTTGACCCAGCCGGTCAGGCGCAGTTCATGGGCCAAACGCCAGACAAAGGGGCGGAACCCAACACCCTGCACGGCGCCGCGCGCGGCCACCCTTAAACGCCTGACGCACACCGGATCTGCCGGGCATCCCGTCACGGACTCTCCTTGTCATGGACATCGACGCTGATCAACAAAATATCCTGCGCGTGGGGATCGGAGATATCCTCCGGCGTTTCGATCTCCAGCGCGGCGCCTTCAGCCACTGTCCCTTTGGTCCCTTCCACGAAATGTTCACGGAAATGGTCCGCGGAAATGTGGCTCAAGGCCCCCAGCCGGACCCTGGCTTTGGTGATCTTTGAAACGTTCCTCTGGCGGGCGATGCCTTCCATTTTATGGATCAAATCGTTGATCAAAGACATCTCATGCATGGCGGCCCTCACTATTAAGGAGACTGTTTATTTCTCCGGACAACTCTTCTGCCAGTTTATCGGCGCTGGCTTTGACCTTTTCGGTCAGGCCGCGGCCGTGCTCGAATGATCCTGCTTCAATGCCGTAAACGATGACTTCAGGCGGAAGCGCGTCGAGCGTTTGGGCCAGGTGGATGACGTCCGCCAGGCTCAAGGCGTGCGTCGAAGTACAAAACACGCTTTTAGGAAGCGGCTGCGCCGGGACCTCAAAGCGGTGAACCGTGCCGGGTTCCTGGCCGGAACTGGCCGCGTCCACGACGTAAACAGTTTTATACCCCCGCCAGCATTCGATCAGGTTCGTGCCCTCGCGGTTCAGGATCCTCGTCGCCAAGCGCTGATCGTTGCAGGACATGATCTTTTGAACAATGTAGCATCCGACCCCGTCGTCCTTGCGGAACTCATTGCCGAT
>CAYIMR010000197.1:0-2452 GCA_964364455.1 uncultured Planctomycetales bacterium
GCGTTCGTGACGGTAAAATACCGCAATGGAAGAAACGCAAAAAAACAGTAACCCCACGCAAGGCCGCTGCGGTATGGTCACCATCATCGGCAGGCCCAACGTCGGTAAATCCACCCTTTTGAATTGTGTCCTCGGAGAGAAAGTGGCCATCGTCTCGCAAGTGCCGCAGACGACCCGCAACCAGATCCGCGGCATTTATACGGACGAGCGCGGACAGATCGTTTTTATCGACACCCCGGGGCTGCATATCGGCGGGGACAAACTGGATAAGTTCATGAACAAATCATCCGTGGGGACGATTCCTAACGCGGACGCCATCGTTTATCTGGTGGACACCAGCCGGCGCACCGGAGCGGAAGAGGAGTATGCCGCCGGGCAGTTGGCTTTCATCGACATCCCGATTGTTCTTGGGTTAAATAAAATTGATCTTAAGGGAAAATATGTTCCGGATTACATCGCCCTGCTGGAGAAAGCCAAAGGAAAATCCATCCAGGAGATGAAAAACGTGACGCTTCTGCCGCTCTCGGGAAAGACGGGCATCAACGCGCAGAAGCTTTTGGATATCCTTTTTGAGCTTCTCCCCGAAGGGCCGGCGGTGTATCCGGAAGATACCGTTTGCGACGTGCCGCAGAAGCTCGCTATCGCGGATATCGTCCGGGAAAAATTGTTTGAACTGATGAAAGAAGAGATCCCGCACGCCCTCACCGTCGTGGTCGAGCACATGCAGCCCAAAGCGAAGAAGACCATGCACATCAGAGCCCTCATCCTCGTTGAGCGCGAAACGCAAAAAGAGATCGTCATCGGTAAAGGCGGCCAGATCTTGAAAACAGTCGGCACCCTCGCCCGCCAGGAATTGGAAGTGCTTCTGGAGACGAAGGTGTTCCTGGAGCTTTACGTCAAGGTGCAGAAACAATGGCGCAATGACGATTCTCTCCTGCAGGATCTCGGGTACGAAAAATCCTAGGATGCGCAAGCCTGTCAGCGTTCGACAAATCCAGAATTTAGACAAGGTCGCTATTGAACGCTACGGCATTCCATCGCTTGTTTTAATGGAGAACGCCGGGCGTGCGGTGGCTGAAGAGGTCAAAAAGTCCTTACGCGGGAAAAAGAAGCCGCGCGCTTGTGTTATTTGCGGCCTCGGCAACAACGCCGGCGATGGGTTTGTCATCGCGCGGCATTTGGCCAATGCCGGGATCCCGACAAAGACATTTCTTGTCGGCAAAGCCAACCAATTAAAACACGACGCGGTGGTCAATTATCGGATCTTGAAAAGAATGAAATGTCCGATCATCGACTGTAGGGGCACAAAATTTTGTGCCCCTACAGGATCTATCGCCCAGGCCAATGTCGTGGTCGACGCCATTTTCGGCGTCGGGCTCAACCGTGAGATCGGGGAGCCTTTTCGTAGCGCCATTGAAGTGATCAACCGTAAGGCGAAACATGTCATTGCTGTTGATATCCCTTCCGGACTCGATGGAACGACCGGCGCTATTTACGGCGTCTGCGTCAAGGCCGATAGAACGGTAACGTTCAGTTTTCCAAAAAAAGGTTTTTTAAAAGGTCACGGGCCGCGACAGGCCGGAAAAGTCGTCGTTGCGGATATCGGAATTCCGGCGCATGTTGTCAAACAGGTTCTAGGTGATTGTTGATAGTTGACAGGTGACCTATGACCTATCACCTTAAAATCCAATGAGTGTTTCTAGCCAGAATATAGATCAGATTATCGCCATTTTGAAGAAGGAAATGTGGGATCTTCCGGATCCTTCCGTCACGCTCGTCGGTAAGAAATGGAAGGATCCGTTCCTTGTTTTGATCTCGTGCGTCTTAAGTTTGCGCACGAAAGACGAAACAACGCTTCCAGCCTCCGAGCGATTGTTTCGGCTGGCCCATACGCCGCAGGAAATGCTCAAGCTTAAAGTTGCGGATATCGAAAAAACTATTTATCCCGTTGGATTCTACCGGACCAAGGCCCGCGTGATCTTAGGCATTTGCCGCGATGTGTTGGAGAAATTCAGCGGCCGTGTGCCCGACGATATCGATACGTTGTTGACGATGAAAGGGGTGGGGCGCAAGACTGCGAATCTTGTCCTGACGGAAGGGTTCGGTTTGCCCGGGATCTGCGTGGACACGCACGTGCACCGGATTTCCAATCGTCTGGGCTATGTGCGCACAAAAACGCCGTACGATACGGAGATGATGTTGCGCAAAAAACTCCCTCCCAAGCACTGGATCGATTACAACGCCCTTCTGGTCACCTGGGGACAGAACATTTGTAAGCCGATCTCGCCTTTGTGTTCACGATGCGGGATCCGCGGTTTTTGTCCGCGCAAAGGGGTGGGTAAAAGCCGTTAAAGAAAAAATGAGCAAAACGGCCATTTTTGTCGAGGATCTTTGGTCCGGCGGAAGAAACACGGAGAATCTTAGCAAAATTCTTGACTTTTTTTTCAGTACG
>CAYIMR010000198.1:0-2446 GCA_964364455.1 uncultured Planctomycetales bacterium
AGCCACCTGTTCGGCCAATTCACGGGTGGGAACAAGCACTAAGGCCTGGGGCATATGGTTCGTTAAATCTAATTTGGCCAAGATACCCAACGCGAACGCGGCTGTTTTACCGCTACCGCTATTGGCCTGCCCGATAAAATCCCGGTTGCTTAAAATAAACGGCAAGCCCTTTTCCTGAATAGGCGTCATTTCCAAATAGCCCAATGACTTTAAGTTGTCGAGCATTGCTTTGCTTAAACCTACACTTTTAAAATCTTTGGATGTTTTACCCACGTTATCCTTCTTTCTTGGCTGCTGCCCTGGATGAGAACGACATAAGGACATCAGCTTATCATATCCCCGCTACTTTCCCTAGATATTCCATTGTTAAGCCCTATAATAGGGTTCCTATGAAATTAAATGTCCTGCGCTCCATATTCGGCTATGGCTCCTTTAGGCCTTTGCAGGAAAACTGCATCCAGTCGGTGTTGGATAAAAAAGATACGGTGCTCATTATGCCGACGGGCGGAGGCAAGTCCCTTTGTTACCAGATCCCGGCGCTGATACTTCCAGGCTTAACGGTTGTCATTTCTCCTTTGATCTCCTTGATGAAAGACCAGGTTAGCCAACTTAAAAGCCTGGGTGTTGAGGCCGAAGTTTTAAACAGTTCACTGACCTTTGATGAGTATGACATTAACAAGGCTAAGATCCGGTCAGGGAAAACTAAACTTCTTTTCTGCGCGCCGGAAACACTGTTTAAGGAAGAAATCCTGCAGCTGCTCAACTCCTGCTGCGTGGATTGCATTACGATTGATGAAGCGCATTGTATTTCCGAATGGGGCCATGATTTCCGCCCCGAATACCGCAGGATCAAAGATCTGCGGGAGCAATTCTCCAACGCAGTTTTCCTGGCCGTGACCGCCACCGCCACCCGGCGCGTGCGCCAGGATATCATTGCCAATTTAGCTTTGAAAAATCCGCGTGAATTAGTTGCCAGTTTTAACCGTGATAATTTATTCTATGAAGTCATCCCCAAAGGCCGCGCCACCGATCAGACGGTCGATTATATTGAAAAATTCAAGGGCCAAAGCGGGATCATCTATTGTTTTTCACGCAAGCAGGTCGACAGCTTGACAAATGACCTCAATTACTTCGGCTTTAAAGCCCTGCCCTACCACGCGGGGTTACCTGACGATGTTCGTCATAAGAACCAGGAATTATTTATCCGGGACGATGTCCCCATCATGGTGGCTACCATTGCCTTTGGCATGGGGATCAATAAACCCAATGTACGTTTTGTCATTCATTATGATCTTCCTAAGAATATTGAATCCTACTATCAGGAAACCGGGCGCGCCGGCCGGGACGGCCTGCCTTCGCAATGCCTTTTGCTCTTTAGCGCCGGGGATGCGGCCAAGATCAAATATTTTATTGATCAAAAAACAGACGCGGCGCAAAAGCGGGTGGCGCAAAACCACTTAAATACCATCATCGCCTATGCCCAAAGCCGTCAATGCCGGCGCATACCGCTGATCACTTACTTTGGAGAGAACTACGCGATCGAAAATTGCGGTTTATGCGACAACTGTATTAAGCCGCAGGAAGCGACAGTGAATCTAACCGTGCCGGCTGTCAAATTCCTGCAATGCGTCTCCGAAACCGAAGAACGTTTTGGAGCCTTGCATATTATTAATGTCCTGCGCGGCAGTGAAGCGGAGAAGATCTTGAACTATGGTCATCATCGCTGTAAAACTTTCGGGGCAGGGCGTGACTGGTCGGTGAAGCAGTGGCAGAATTTGATCCAGCAATTGCTGGCCCAGGATCTTATCAATAAAAATGATGATTATGGGGTCTTAAGCCTTACCCGGGGCTCCTGTGAACTCTTAAGCGACAAACGTCCTTTCCAGGGCTATCTTCCGGATGAAGATACTTCACCCTCTCAAGCTGTCAGGATCAAACACGGTGAAGCTTATGATACGGCCCTGTTTGAAAAATTACGGTCTAAACGCAAGGAGCTTGCTGACAAGACAGGCGTTCCCCCCTACATCATCTTCTCTGATAAATCTCTGATCGATATGTGCCATCGCAGGCCTAAGACCAAAGCGGAATTTGCGCAAGTATTTGGAGTAGGAGAACAAAAGCTGGAGAAATTCAGTACTGTGTTTATCCGCGTCATTAATAGTTGAACTTTCCCGCCTTTACGCTGTCTAAATGGTCAAGAACGGCAGCGCGCCGCGAGAATTAGCCGCATTAAAAGGCTTTTTCTGTTGACACATCTTTGTATTGACGATATACACAATACAGAGCCTGCCGCGTTTTAATAACTGATTGAAAGAAATCATCATGCCTCAACGGCTTTTTCTTTTAATATTAATATTATTAGGATATGCATTTACGGTACCCGCGTTCGCGCAGGAAGTTTTGACGTGGGCCGACTGTCTGGCTGAGGCGAGGAAAAATCATCCCG
>CAYIMR010000199.1:0-2438 GCA_964364455.1 uncultured Planctomycetales bacterium
CCGCGCACTTCGGATTTGATCTCGTTCATCAGCTTCATGGCTTCCACGATACACACGACCTGCCCGATTTCCACGGTCTGCCCGATCTCCACGAACACGGGCGCTTCCGGTGAGGGTGAGCGGTAAAATGTCCCGACCATCGGGGATTTGATCTCCTTGCGGCCGGAGATCCCTGCGGCTTTCTCTCCGGAGGAACCGGGCTGGGCGACAACGTGCGTTTCGATGGAATAATCCGGCGGTTGGCGGCGACCGTTAGGCTCCCTGCGGGAGGCGATCTCCGGAACATCACCCTGGGTCTTCTTGATCTTGACCTTGGTGCCTTCGCGCTCGAGCTCTATCTCCGAAAGATCATGCTCATTCATGAGATTGATGATTTCCCGGATCTCTTTAAGGTTCATTTTTGTGCCCTCTCGACATAGGTTCCGGTTCTGGTATCGATCTTGATGCGATCTCCGGTATTGATGAACAATGGAACAGGAATGGTGGCGCCGGTGTCGATTGTGGCCGGCTTTGTTCCCGAGCGCGTCGAATCCCCTTTGATACCCGGATCACTGTGCGTAATTTCCGCGATAATAAATGTCGGCAGGACGATCTTCAAAATATCATTATTGTGGCAGATACCGCGCACCTCAAGATTTTCCTGGAGAAACCGCGCGTCACTCTCTCCGATAACGGCCCTGGGCACGAGGACCTCTTCATAGGTGGTATTATCAAGGAAATGATAAAAATCACCGCTTTGATAGAGGTTCTGCAGTCTTCTTTCTTCCAGAGGAACGTCTTCGATCCGCTCGGAGCTGCGGAACGTTCTTTCTATGATCTGGCCGGTTTTGATATTTTTTATTCTGACCCTGACGAAGGCGCTTCCTTTGCCGGGTTTGACGTGGTTATAGTCCAGTACAGCGTAAATATCATTGTCGATGCGGATACCTACGTCGGAAGAAATTTCATTGATCGATATCGTCACTTAATACCTCACATCCTTTTGGAGTCACTAGAACCATGTCTTCGATACGGATACCGAACCGGTGCGGAATGTAAACGGCCGGTTCGATCGTTATGACCATGCCTGCTTTGAGAACAGCCGGACTGGACTGCGCGAGACGCGGCGACTCGTGGATATCGAGTCCCACCCCGTGACCGAGCGCGTGTCCGAAATATTGGGCTAACCCGTTTTCTGCTAAATGGTTACGTGCCGCCAGATCCAATTCCGCCACGGGAACACCGGGACGTATCTTTTCGATAGCTTTAAGCTGCGCAACCGCTACAGCGTCATTAACTTTTTGAACAAGCGGCGGTATTCTACCTAAAAAGAACATCCGTGTCAAGTCGGACTTATAACCTTTGACCTCAATCCCGATGTCCACCAGCACAATATCGTTCTTCTTAAGTTTGCGGCCGGTAACTTTGGCGTGCGGATAGCAGGAATTCAGCCCCGAAGCCACGATCGGCGGAAAAGAGAACCGCCCCCCCTGATGCCGGACGAAATTTTCCAGACGCGAAAGGATATCTTGCTCCGTCACGTTCGGGCGGGTGAGCTTTTTGGCCAGCTGATAGGCTTGTTTATGGATGACCAGGGCTTGTCGGATGTATTTGATCTCTGTCGCGTCCTTGGTTTCCCGCAAGGCTTCAACCAAATGAGGTACCGCGACCAATTTGACCGGGCGAAGACCTTGTTTTTGGAGCGTCTGATACTGGGCCACCGTAAGATGATTGGGATCAAAACCAAGATGACGGATATTTTGCTGACGGCAGGTCTGAAAAAGCGTTTCACCCTTACTCTTGATGTAGCGCACAACCCCGATCCCTTTTAAACCCTTACGAGCCTCAAGGATGTACCGAAAATCAGTGATGTAAGACGCCTTGCGTTTGCCAACAAGCAGCCACGATTCTGAGGCGGGAAAATGCGTCAAATACGCGATGTTGGTGTCTTGGGTGACCAAAAGCGCGTCGATATGACGCGTTTTGAAGGTATTGATGAGTTGTTTGATCCTGGAATTCACGAAGAAAGGTTATTTTTTGATGAGACCGATGACGGCTTCTAATCCCAGGACGTAACTGGTGGCGCCAAAACCACTCACCTGGCCGTGGCAGACCGGCGCGATGAGCGAGGTGTGCCGGAACTCTTCCCGCGCGTAAATGTTGGACAGATGCACCTCGACGGTCGGAATGGCCACGGCGGCAACCGCGTCGCGGATGGCGACACTCGTGTGGGTATACGCCGCCGGGTTGATCAAAATGGCCTTGAACCCGCGTTTGTTGGCCTGGCCGATCGTATCCACGATCTCGCCTTCGTGATTGGACTGGACGATCTCAAGTTCAACACGGTTGGATTTAGCGAACTTCTGCAAGCGACGGTTGATCTCTTCCAGCGTTGTTTTACCGTAAACATCCGGTTCGCGCTGGCCAAGCAAATTGAGGTTGGGGCCGTGGATGACTAA
>CAYIMR010000200.1:0-2417 GCA_964364455.1 uncultured Planctomycetales bacterium
GACGGAGCGTTTGAGCCAGTGCCTTTCCTTGAACGACACCTCGACGGCTCTTTCCCAGGAGGTCAACAAACTTTTCAGAGAAAAGGACCGGACGATGATCCTTTATTTGTTCCATCCCTCCTCCCCGCAGCCAGAGGCCCCCCGCGGGGAGGGAGCCTTTGGCCGAGGGGAAGAGCCTAACGGCAGGATCGGGGAACTGGGTATTTCTTCCTCGCATAAAGGCGAAATGCGCGTCAACATCAAATCGAAAAAAGGAGACCTTTTCGATCAGTCGGTCGTGCGTACCATGCAGCCGTTGCTGATCGAGGACACCAAAAAAGATTACCGTTTCGATGAAGAAAAAGTGGCCGGGGAAGAGACCAGGCCTATCCGTTCTTTGATCAGCGTGCCTTTGATGATCGGCAAAAAGGCTTTGGGGATCTTGCGGATAGACAGCCCTCATGAGAAGAATTTCACGACCGAAGACTTGCGGTTCCTGACCACCATTGCCGACGTGGGAGCGGTCGCCATCGAGAACGCGCAATTGTACGAACGCCTGGAGCAGCTGGCCATCAAGGACAGCTTGACCGGCCTTTATTTGCGCCGCTATCTTCTCGAACGCCTCACGGCCGAAGTCAGCCGGCAGATGCGCCGTAAGGGAGAGATGTCATTTCTTATGTTCGATCTGGACAAGTTCAAACAATACAACGACAAGTTCGGGCACATGGCCGGAGATATTGTCTTGCGCGCGGTGGCCATGATCCTGACTGATCTCTTCCGTCAGCCGGGCGATCTTGTTTGCCGTTACGGCGGCGAGGAATTTTGCGTCCTGATGCCGGATTGTCCCAAGGCAAAGGCCGTGGAATTGGCCGAAGAATTGCGTAAAAAGATCGCCGAACAGACCATAGTTCTACGCCGGGAGAAAACCAGGATAACCGTTTCCATCGGGGTCGCCTCTTTCCCGAAAGACGCGAGCAATCCCAGGGAGTTGATCCATAAAGCGGATTTGGCTCTTTATCAGGCGAAAGAAGAGGGCCGGAACCAGGTGTGTGCCGCATGATCGTCGTGATGCCTTTAGCCATTGTCACGTATGTCGCGCTCGTCGCGTACTGCGCCCGGAAAGCCGCTGAGGCCCTGGAGCTCAAACAACAGGACAAGATTCTCGAAGAGAGCGCGCGTTCGCAGCACCTGGCCAACCAGAAAGAATCGCTCTACGTGGAACGGTTGCGCCTGGAAAACGAGGTGCTGGAAATCCTGACGCTCTATGAGATCACCAGGGAGATCACCCAGAGTCTTGGCGAAAAGGAGGCCTTCGCGATATTTCAGAGCAAACTAAGCGACCACGTCAGTTTTACGGAGTGCCTGCTGGTGCATCCGCTCTGCGATGAGATCAATGATTACAAGAAGTCGATGGAGCATTTTCTTTTCGCGCTCCAGGGGAAAACCGGGAGGATCGGTTACCTGGTCGTCAAGGGGATGCCCCAGGAACATCATGAAAAATTCACGATCCTTGGGTCTCAGTTCGCCCTGGCCTTGCGGCGCATCAAACTTTATCACGAGATCGAGCGCATCGCGGTCACCGACAGTCTCACCGAATTGCACACGCGTCGTTACACGACCGAGCGTTTCCAAGAAGAGCTGAAGCGTTCCCAGGCGCGCGGCATGAAATTGTCTTTTTTAATGATCGATGTCGATCATTTCAAGGCCTTCAACGATCAACACGGGCATCTGATGGGCGATCAGATCCTTCGGGAGGTGGGTAAACGGATCCAGGAGAGTGCCCGTGAGATCGATATCGCGGGACGTTTCGGCGGGGAGGAATTTTGCGTGATCCTGCCGGACACCGACCGGGCCGGGGCGCGTTATGCCGCGGAGCGTATCCGTCAGGCGGTGGAGGCCAGCTCCATTAAGGCCTACGACGCCGAGGTCAAGATCACCTTGAGCCTGGGTGTTGCCACGTATCCCGAAGATGGGACCAGAATAGAGGAGTTGATCGACAAGGCCGATTGGGCGCTCTACCGCGCCAAACGCGAGGGCAGAAACCGCATTTGCGCCTTTGGCGTTTATGATTGATTTGCCTCCGTTTTTATTGTGCGCAATATTTTTTCTTGATTATATTTTTTTTGATGAGATAATATTTCATATTTATGGCAGGATACACATGTCCGCACTGCGGGAATCCGATTTTTGATGAGGAAGTTTTGCTGTGCCATTTTTGCGGCGAAAGTTTGCAGCGCGCAGGGCAGGGTTTTTTAGGGAAGATCCGTTACGCGAATCACAGGATCCTGTGGTATTTTTTGACGTTGCTTGTTTTGTGCGGATTAGTGTTCTTGTTCATAAGATGAAAAAAGAATAAATTTAATAGCAACCCAACCAAATTTAGAGTATAAGGTAATTTAAGAAAATGAACAGCCCCAACAACATGTCCTTTGGATATC
>CAYIMR010000201.1:0-2412 GCA_964364455.1 uncultured Planctomycetales bacterium
CATTTGCGAGATCATGAACGAAGACGGGACTATGGCCCGGACGACGGACCTCCTCGAATTTTCCAAAAAGCATGGCCTGAAGATCTGCACTATCGATAGCCTCATTGAGCATCGCCGCAAATACGAAAAACTTATCGAACGTGTCGTGGAAACAAAATTGCCCACCGAATACGGTGAATTCACCATCGTCGCCTATCAGTCCAAGGTCGATGATTTCGTCCACATCGCCATGGTCATGGGGAAGATCGATGAATCCGTGCCCATCCTGGTGCGCGTCCAGTCGGAATGTTTGACGGGGGACGTTTTCCATTCGCTGCGCTGCGATTGCAACGCCCAACTGGAAACCGCTTTTAAAGCGATCAGCAAACACGGCACAGGGATCATTATTTATATGCGTCAGGAAGGAAGAGGCATTGGCCTGGTCAATAAACTCAAGGCCTATAATTTGCAGGACAAAGGGCTTGATACCGTCGAGGCCAATGAAGCGTTGGGATTCTTGCCGGACTTGCGTTATTACGGCATCGGCGCGCAGATCCTTGTTGACCTCGGCGTCAAACAGCTCCGGTTATTGACCAATAACCCGCGCAAGATCGTCGGCCTGGAAGGATACGGGTTGTCGGTCGCCGAACGGGTCCCTCTTAAGATCCCCCATAATCTGATCAATAAAGACTACCTGAAGACCAAAAAGGACAAATTAGGGCACCTGCTCTAGATCCGCCCCGCAATTCTAAAATTCGACCTATGGTCACGACATTTGAAGGCAAACCCGGCGGCAGAGGAAAAAAAATCGGCATTGTAGTGGCGAAATTCAACGGCTTCGTCACCCGGCGCTTGTTGGATGGATGCCTTAAGGAACTTTTCACGCACGGTGTGCGTAAATCGGATATCACCATCGCGCGGGTGCCCGGATCCCTGGAAATTCCTCTTGTTGCCCTGCGGTTGGCGAAAAGGAAAAATATCCAGGCGGTCATTTGCCTTGGGGCCGTTATCCGTGGCGAGACCTTGCATTTTGACCTGGTGGCGAAAGGCGCCGCCAACGGGATCGCCCACGCCGCGCTTGCCTCAGGCAAGCCGGTCATTTTCGGTGTTCTGGCCACCGAAACAATCGAGCAGGCGAATAAACGTTCCGATGAGAAGAAAGACAATAAGGGGCGTGATGCCGCGGTCGATGCCCTGGAGATGATCGATCTGATGGCACGGATCAAATAAAAAAACATGCGTAAACGGACACTGGCCCGCGAATACACTTTAAAGATCCTTTATCAGGCCGAGATGACGCGCCGGGATATCCCCGCGGCCGCCCGGCAATTCTGGAAGGAACAGGACCCGCCGGATGAGAATGTCCGGGAATTCACGCAGCGTCTGACCGATGGTGTCGCGGCGAATGTCGAGACGATCGACGCCCAAATTTCTCTCTATGCCGCCAACTGGCAGTTAAAACGCATGGCGGTCATTGACCGCAATATTTTACGTCTCGGCGTTTATGAATTATTGCATACCGCCGACATCCCGCCCAAAGTGACCATCAACGAAGCCGTGGAATTGGCCAAGAAATTCGGCGATCTCGAATCCGGTAAATTCGTTAATGGAATATTAGACAAGATCCACAAGACCGACGCCGCGTCAAAAACCGCCCAACATGACGAAGTCGGCTGACCTCCACATCCACACCTATTATTCCGACGGGACCATGTCCCCCGAAGAGGTTGTCGCGGACGCCTTGCATTGTGGTATACATTGTATCGCCATTACCGACCATGACAGTGTCGACGGTATTTCTCCGGCCATCGAAGCGGCCCGGGGGCATGACCTGGAAGTCCTGCCCGGCATCGAGCTCTCCACTGAGATAAATGGTAAAGACGTCCATATGCTCGGGTATTTGTTCAACTGGCAGGACGCTTCGTTGATCGAGCAGCTCCAAAAAATGCAGAAGACCCGCGCCGAGCGGATGAAAAAGATGATCCAAAAGCTCGAAGCGCTCGGTATCCATGACATCAGTTTCGAAGAGATCAGCGGATCCGCCAAGGCCAAGGCGCTGGGCCGGCCGCATCTGGCCGCCGCCCTCGTTGAGAAAAAGGTCGTTGGAAACATGAAAGCGGCCTTCGCTCAATTCTTGGCGGAAGGCGCGCCGGCATATGTCCCCAAGTTCAAGCAAACTCCTCAAGAGGCGATTAGCCTTATTAAAGGCCTTGGCGGTATCGTGGTTTTGGCCCATCCGATGCTGAGTAACGTCGATGAATTGATCCCGGGTTTCGTCCAGGCGGGCTTGGGCGGGCTGGAAGCGCATTATCCCAACTGTTCCGAGAACGTCACGCGATTTTATGAAGGGTTGGCACGGAAACATCATCTGGTGATCACGGGCGGCTCCGACGCCCACGGCGCGGCCAAGAAACACACCTTTATCGGTAAGGT
>CAYIMR010000202.1:0-2384 GCA_964364455.1 uncultured Planctomycetales bacterium
TTCCGGGTTCTTGACAAATGACAAATCGTAACATATACTTTACTTATGCAAGGCAAAAATAAGCAATTGTTTAGATATTTGGATGACACATTGGCCCGGCTGATCAAGGACGGTTACTCGAGCCTGATCCTGGGGCCGCGTCAAGTCGGCAAAACCACTCTCGTCCAAACAGGCCTTGAGCCGGTAAAAAACAAGGAAAACTATCTCCTGCAAGATCCGTCTCTGCGCCTGGAATTTGAGTCAAATCCTTCCAGACTGATTAATCTGGTCCGGGCATTGGATAAAAATCCATATGTTTTCATCGACGAATGTCAAAAAGTTCCAGCGCTTTTGGATGCCGTGCAGCTTCTTTTAGATAATAAAGAAGCTAAATTTATACTGACCGGATCTTCGGCCAGAAAACTGCGCAGACAGAGTATGAATCTTTTGCCCGGCCGCATCAAACGCTTTTATTTAACCCCGCTTTTATGGGGAGAATTGGGTCTTTTAAAGCCGGGCGAAATCCAGCAGCTGAAATTGTCTAATTTGAACAAATCGGCGGAGTACTCCCTGGAGGAATCCCTTATATACGGCTCGCTGCCGGCTATCGTTCAACTTCCGCTAAAAGATCGCAGGGATTTTTTGACCGCCTATTCACAAATTTATCTTGAAGAAGAAATCCGCGCGGAGGCCTTGAGCCGCAAAATCGGTTCGTTCGCGCGGTTTTTAGAATTGGCGGCGGCGGAGTCGGGAACAAATCCGAATTTCACGAAACTTTCGAATGAATCGGGGGTAAGTCAGCCGGCGGTCAAAGAATTCTTTCATATCCTTGAAGACACGTTGATCGTCGAAAAAGTCGAGCCCTTTCTTAAGAATGCCCGCAAACGGATTTTGTCTTCCCCGCGTTACTATTTTTTTGATATCGGTGTCAGGAATGTTATCGCGCGGATGCCTTTGACCGATAAATTGTTAAATGCTCAAAAGGGTATTCTTTTTGAGCATGGAGTTATGCTGGAGATCATCCGCCGCATAAAAGTCCTCAATCAAAATTACAAGGTGTTTTATTGGCGCACCTCAGGGGGGGCGGAAGTCGATTGCGTGCTGGATATGGGAGAAGAGGTTATCCCTATTGAGATCAAGGCTTCGGCGCACGTTTCGTTATCCGAGATCAAAGGCCTGAAAAGTTTTTTAGACGACTACAAAGGCTTGGCCCGGCGGGGGTATGTTGTCACAATGGGGGAGAGAAAAGAAAAGTTGGCGGAAAATATTGTCGCCATACCCTGGTTTTGTTTGTAGCCTGAATCCGCGTCATCGCCGGGGACATGGCTGCCCGTACACTCCGGGAGTGTACGGGGGGGCATGCGGAAACACCCGAATTAACGGAAGGCGATGGGCAGGGGGCGAATGCTGCTAATCATATAGGACATATGGTATAATTATATTGAATATAAATATGGGGCAAATGTCCTATGGCTAAAATTATCATCACAGACAAAGAAAAGCTCGGGAAAATAGTCAAGGCGACGGGGATGTCGCGCTCGCAGCTAGCGCGCATCCTTGAGGTCAGCTATAAGACGGTCTACCGCTGGCTCGACGCCGGCGTGGCGCCGCATCCCGCGCAATCCCGCGCTATCGATGAATTGTTCAAGGAGCACGTCGACCTGCGCGAGATATGCGCGCGCCTGAGCAAGGAGCTCGGTGAGCCTGTCGCCATCTTGAAAAAAAACAATGTCCTGCGCGAGCGGTTCTTTCTCGAGATGACCTATAACTCCAACGCCATCGAAGGCAGCCGCATGACCATAAAACAGACGGACGCTGCGATAAAGGGGCGGAAGGTGAAAGGCAGGGAGTTTTTTGAAATCCTCGAGGCGGTAAACCATCACAACGCGTTGACGTATCTTTTGGGGGTGATAAAACCTGGTTTCAAAATAAGTGAAGATTTTGTGCTGAAATTGCATTCGATCATTATGTATAATTTTGACAATAAGCTCCCTGGCAAATACCGTACCGGCCATGTCAACCTGACGAACACCGAAAAATCACTGCCTTCAGCGCAGATGGTCCCGCTGAAGATGAAAAAACTGATTTCAGGAATAAATATTTATGGCAAAGATGTCATCGGCAAGATAGCCGGCGACCATTATGAATTCGAGAGCATCCACCCGTTCTTCGACGGGAACGGCAGGGTAGGGCGGCTTATCATGATGGCCCAGTTATTGAGCAAGGGTTACCCGCCCGCGGTTATTCAAGTCGAAGACCGATATAAATATTATATGGCTCTTGGCAAGGGAGATATGGGCGATTTCCGGAGCATGGCGCAGATGGTTTGCGATAGCGTGATAAAAGGTTATAACTTGCTTAAGGAGTAAGCAGGTATCCCTATTTCATTTTGCATCGCCATGCAT
>CAYIMR010000203.1:0-2353 GCA_964364455.1 uncultured Planctomycetales bacterium
CGCGCGACTGGACTTCCGGAAACGGCGTGCCCAACTGAAAAAATATGGCCAATGGCAATGTCGCCACCGGCTTGAACAACGAATAAGGGGCCGAATCCGTGAACCCCGCCGTGAACAACACCGCCGCCGCGTCGCTCATTCCGCGGCCAAAGGCCATCAGGATGGCCGTCAAAATTCCCGGGAACGCCTGGCGAAAGATCACTTTACCCGCCGTTTGAAGACGTGTGGCGCCCAATGATAAAGACGCTTCCTGCAATTCAAAGGGGATCATCTTTAAAACTTCGTCCATGCCGCGGGCCATGATCGGCAGGATCAAAAACGCGACCGTGATCATCCCGGCCAATAGTGAAGCCTGCAGCCCGAAAAAGATCATCAGCGTGAACCCGAAGGCGCCGTAGACAACCGAGGGGATGCCCCAAAGCACATCGAGAAAGAACCTGACCGCCAGGGCGAATCGGGATTTGCGCCGTAAATAAAGGTTCAAATAAAACACAATCGGCAAAGCGATCGCCGCCGCCAGGATCGTGGCGCCGATCCCTAAAAGCAATGACCCCAGGATCGCGTTGAGGATCCCGCCGCCTTTGCCCATGTAATAGCCGCCCCGCGGAGTTTTCGTAATCATCTCCCAGCTTAGCGTGGGAAGCCCTTTGACAAGGATCGTCGCTAAAATAAAGATCAGGCTGCCGAGCACGATCAATACCGCGATGAGCATAAGAGCCTTAAAAATATATTCTTCGATCTTGCGTTTGTCCACTATGCTTCTCTCCGTTCCAAATGGAGCAGGATCCCCCACGCCGCCATATTGAACACAACGGTAATGATCAACAAGATGAGCGCCGCCAAAAGAATCGCCGCGTCGTATAAGGGCACCGACATCATTTCTCCATAAGTGTTGGCGATGAGCGCGGGTAACGGATAAGCGGTATCAAAAATCGATCTTGGAAATCCTTGCAACGCGCAGCCGGCTACCATCAAGACCGCCATCGTTTCGCCGATGGCGCGGGAAAGACCGAGGATCACCGCCGCCACAATCCCCGGCGCGGCTTTTTTAAGAATGACCTTTTTCGTCGTCTGCCAGGACGTCGCCCCCAGCGCGAGAGAAGATTCCCGCACGCCGAAGGGAATACTGCGCATCACCTCTTCCATCAAGGAAATCATAAAAGGCGTGACCATGACCGCCAGCACAAGCCCTCCGGCCAACGCGCTAAAGCCGGTGTAATTATCCGAAACAAACGGAAAAAATGAAAATCGTCCGCTAAAAAATGGCATCAAATGGTCCCTGACCAGCGGCACGACGACGAGCACGCCCCAGACCCCGTAAACGACCGGCGAGATCCCGGCGAGCAGATCCATCACCGGCTTGATGACATCGCGAACCCGCGCCGGGCAATATTCCGCCAGAAAGATCGCCGTCAAAAGACTTAAAGGCACAGCCACCACAACGGCGAGGCCCGTGACCCACAACGTCCCGGCGATAAAACCGGCCATGCCGAAACGGCCTTGCGCCGGATGCCAGTCTGATGAAAACAAGATCGCCCCCCATGAACTGACCGCCAGGACCGGACTGGCCTTATGATACAATCCCCAAATGATGCAAAAAAGAAGGCTCAGGACAAAAACGCACAACAGGAACATGAACCGCCGCGCCAACAAATCTTTCCAGTGCCGGATGTCCATCTAGGGCAGCTCCTTCAAAATCTTTTCACGTTCCGCGGGAAGAAGCGGCAAGCTGGCCCCCACTTCGTCAACGATCCTGGCCCCTTCGTCCGATAAAGCAAAACGGATGAATTCACCGACGAGGGGGGCGGCGTTCTTTTTGATAAAAAAATAATTCTTGCGCGTGACCGGGTAACGCCCCGCGGTAATCGCCGCGACGGCCTGGCCGCGTGTTTCACAGATCTCATCCGGATCGGCCTTGCCGTTCTCGTTCACGTCAATAGTAACAGTCTTGAGTCCCGGGAGCACTGGACCTTCCCGGGTAAAAACAAACCCAAAATTGCTGTAACCGATCCCAACAGGATCCCTTTTGACGGCATCCAGCAATCCGGGGTCGCCGTAAACACCAACACCGCGCAGGTCCTCCTGCTTCTTTCCGAAATAAGCCGCCCAGCTAGCCGCAGCGCCGGAGGAATCCGCACGCGTATAAACATGGATCGGTTTATCGGCCTTTGTTCCGATAATTTGGCCCCAACGCGTCGCTGTGCCGGCAATATATATATCCGCCAAGGCCTGGCGTTCAATGCCTTTTTCCAAAAGTTCCTGAAGATAAAAATTTTTTTCGCTGATAACGGGAAAAACGGCATCCTTGAGGATGTACACGGCCCGGATGTCTTTTTGCAGTTCCGCCGGATCG
>CAYIMR010000204.1:0-2352 GCA_964364455.1 uncultured Planctomycetales bacterium
CTTGTCAGTTGTGTCATGGTTTTCCCTCAAACAGGTAGCGCCCGGGACAAAGCGCTCCAGGAAGAACGCCGCAAAGAGGATATGGAAGAGCTACAGCAAAAGTTTGAATGGTGGCCGACCGACGCCAGGCCCGCCCCTGTCAAAGATGAAGAGCGCGGTGGTTACTGGTGGATGCCGACCGAGCCTGGGTCGGCGCGTCCGTGGGGTAATCGGGGGTACATTTATGTGTACAAGATTATTTACGATTATAAAGCACAAGATGATGAAGTTTCTGGTTCCGGACCAAAGGCTTCCCTGCTGGTCAAGAAGATCCTTAAGAACGTTAAAATTTATTTTGATTACAATAAAGCGGACCTGCGGGATGACCATTTCCCGATCCTGCAAAGCGCGATCAAGTCATTGGAACGCAATCCCGAGGCCGATATTTTAATAACCGGCAACTGCGATGTGCGCGGGTCGCTCGAGTTTAATCTTAAGCTTGGGAAAAAGCGAGGCGAAACGGTCAAGCAGTTCATGATCGAGAACGGGATCCCGGAAGATCGCATCAAGATCATCAGCCGTGGCAAATTGGACGCCGTGGCGCCGATATCCGATTTGTTCGGGATGCAGAAGGACCGTAACGCGCAGTTCATGGTGGCGGAAGTTGAGGAAGTTATAATGCCGGCAAGGGGAGAGGAACAATACGCTCCCGAAGCAACCCAGGTCGAGGACGGGAAAATGATCGTTGAAGACCAAGAGGATGTTGAAACGGAAGTCAAAGTGTCCACGCGTGAATATACGGTCCAGAAAAATGATTTTCTGTCAAAAATCGCCCAAGAACAATTGGGTGGCGCGCACCGGTGGAAATATCTGTATGAACTGAACAAAGACCGGATCAAAGATCCGAATAAGCTGCGTGTGGGGCAGGTCATTCTTATCCCTGTGGAATAAAAAATAAAGTGATCTGGATCTACGGTCCCCAGTCAGCCAGAAAACGTTTGGTTTCTTTCTTTCCAATCCTAGGCCTGCAGTTTTCGGGTCCGCTTTATGAGTGACTCCGCTCGGTTTAATGCAATCGCCCAGCATTTAAGCAATTATTTCGAGATATTTTCCTGGATCGTCTTTGGAGTGACCATCGTTTTGGGGCTGCTCGTGTTGCTCGTACGCCTGAGGGAGGTCCGCCTTCGGGCCATTTCCAAAGCGGCTATTCAGAATATTTTATTTTCGTCCGCTGTCGTGGGACAGTTATTGCTGCTTTTGGCGGTTTGTTATCTGTTCTGGTTCAATTATCATAACCCCGCTCCTGTTATCCAATTTCCGGGAGATGTTTTGGCCGATACCTATTGGGTCAAAGATGATCTGGAGATATATTTCATTGATGAGAACCGTTTGCAAAGCGTCGGAATCAACGGACGGAATAAAAGAGATGTTTTGGTCGCCGCTGATCCGGTCAAAGAATATCATTTTTCATCTGATGGAGAATATCTGCTTGTCGCGACTTCGCGGGAAATTTATCTGATCGACCGCGATACGGGAGAAAAACAACTCATCGATTCCTGGGGCCAGCCGGATGCGGCTGGGGAATGGAAAGGCGTTATTAGCGGTATCCGTTGGGCGCCGGATAGTCGTCGTTTTTGCTATGAGGTGGCCCGCTGGTCCAGTTATTCGTCGCAAAATCATTTGTATATCTACGATGTCCAAGAAAAACAAAAGCGAACGTTTCAGAGCCCGACTCGTCGGATCTCATCACTGTACTGGGACCGTGCCGGCCTAAATCTTTACTATGTTGAGCGGGAGGCAAAGGATACATCCGTTCACGCGTATGCGTTCGATGTCAACGTTTTTCGCATACCGCTAGATTCTTTGAAGTCGGAGTTTGTGGCGAAAATCCCTTATGATCGATCGGGTATTCCAATGGCAAATTTGACCGTTCGCGGGATCGATCTTTCCTTGGAAGGAAATGTGTTTTCTTTTTCGCCAGGGACGGCCAGAGATATTCTGGTTTCGGATAAGGGAAAGGTTCTGGGTGTGGATGACGATGATCATCTTTATTATGTGCCCAGGGAATGGTTCCGCAGGCGGTTATTCCGTATTCAACGCGAAGCCCGTCCCAGCGACATCGCGCGCCACGCGTACAAGGGTGGCGACCTGACAATTGCCCAAATTCGCTGGATTCCCGGTGGGCGATATGCTATTATTCACCATCGATATTTAGGGCTGTTGGTCGTCGAACCAGCGACACGAAAGATCGGACTGTTGATTGCGGCAAGAGGTAACGCGGTTGGCTGGTACGATAAGAATTTTTCGGTGCACGCAGGGACGCACCCAACGCAATGAATGACCTAAACAAAATTTTTAGTGGATGTGGAAGGA
>CAYIMR010000205.1:0-2348 GCA_964364455.1 uncultured Planctomycetales bacterium
ACGGATTCTTTCAGGAGGCGGCAGTACAGATCGAAGCCGATCGTGGCGATATATCCGTGCTGTTCCTGCCCCAGAATATTTCCCGCGCCGCGGATCTGCAGGTCCTCGAAGGCGATCTGAAACCCCGCCCCAAGCCCGCTGTGTTTCTCGATCGCTTCGATGCGCGCCTTCGCCTGCGCGGAAAGTTGCCTGCGCGGCGGAATGATAAAATACGCGTACGCCTTGTACGTAAAGCGGCCCACGCGCCCGCGCAGCTGGTGCAGGTCGGAGAGCCCAAAACGGTCCGCGCGGTTGACGATGAGCGTATTGGCATTGGGCACGTCGATACCGGATTCGATGATCGTGGTACACACCAGGACATCGATCGTTCCTTTAAGGAATTTAAGCATCATGTCTTCCAGTTCATGCGCCGACATCTGGCCGTGCGCGATACCGGCGCGCGCCTGCGGCACCAGCCGTGTTATTATTTTAGCGATCCGTTCGATATCTTCAACCCGGTTGTGCAAAAAGAATACTTGGCCTTTTCTTTTCAATTCGCGGCCGATGGCCGTCTGGATCAGTTCCTCGTCGAATTCCACGATCTCGGTCTTGACCGCGATCCGGTTCTGCGGGGGTGTGGCGATGACCGACATGTCCCGTACGCCGGTTAACGCCATATAAAGTGTGCGCGGGATCGGGGTGGCGGTCAACATCAGCACGTCCGCCAAAAGGCGAAATTGTTTTAAACGCTCTTTGGCGCGCACGCCAAAACGCTGTTCTTCGTCAATAATGATCAACCCGATGTCCTTAAAGGCGATGTCCCTGGAAAGCAGGCGATGTGTTCCGATGACGATGTCAACCCCGCCTTCCTGCAATTCTTTGAGGATCGCCGTTTGTTCCCTCCGCGTACGAAAACGGCTCAACATGGCCACCTTCACGGGAAAATCTTTGAGCCGATTGCTGAAATTGTAATAATGCTGTTCGGCCAGGATGGTCGTTGGAACAAGCACGACCACCTGTTTGTTGTCCATGACCGCTTTAAACGCCGCCCGCAAGGCCACCTCCGTCTTGCCGTAGCCAACGTCCCCGCACAAAAGGCGATCCATCGGCCTTACCGATTCCATATCTTTTTTGACCTCGAGCGTGGCTTTGGTCTGATCGGGCGTTTCTTCGAACGGAAATTTCTTCTCGAATTCCTTCTGCCAATCCACGTCCGGCGAGAAGGCGAACCCTTTTAAACTCGCGCGCACGGCCTGGGCGTGCAGCAGTTCTCCCGCCAGGCGCTGCACGCGCTTCTGGATTAAAGCGCGGACCCGTTTCCATTCCTTGCTGCCCAACGGATACAACCGCGGAGGTTTTTTGTGAAACCCCACATACTTCTGGACCAGATGCATGTCATGGACCGGGACAAAGAGCTTGTCATCTCCCTTATACTCGATGACCATGTGCTCTTTTTCCCCGCGGGCGGCGTCCACGGGCTCGATGCCCAGATATCTGCCGATGCCGTGATTGTTATGGACGACATAATCGCCTTTCTGGAGTTCAAGAAAATTATTGAGCGGCACCTCGGCGTTAAAAACGCTGCGCCCCGAAGGCCTGCCTGCCGGACAGGCAGGCCTGTTGGGCAGGATGATGACGATCTTGTGCTGCCAGATCGGTCTGCCGGTTTGGCTGTTGATGGTGGCGATGGAACGGACGTGATCATTTTCCAGGTCGACGCGCAGCGGCGCGTCGAAATCGACCGGGTAGATGTCCACGATACTGCCGCGCTGGCTGAATTCCCCTTGTTCCAGGACCCGGTTGACCCGGCGATAACGCAAATCCGCTATACTACGGACCAGTTCATCCGGCCTCAGTGTTTTGTCAAGAAAGAGCTCAACCGAATGAAACATGCTGCCTTGGGTATTTTCCTTGCCCAAGGCAGCATCCTAAGCCCAGAAGGGCGCAGGATGACCTGCCCTTGGGTATTTTCCGTCGGTCCTATTTCTTCCGTTGCAGCGCCAGCACGATGGGCGAAACGATAAACACGGTCGAATACGTCCCCACCACGAATCCGATCATCAGACACAAGGCAAAGGTGTTGAGGACCTCGCCGCCGTAAAAATAAAGCGCCACAACGACCAGCGCGGTGGCAAAGGTCGTCAGGATGGTCCGGCTTAACGTCTGATTAATGCTTTCGTTAATGATCTCGCGCAGGCTTTTGCGCCCGAGCTTGAGCATGTTCTCGCGCACGCGATCATAAATGACGATCGTGTCATTAATGGAATAACCCGCGATCGTCAAAAGCGCGGTCACAACCAGCAGGTCCAATTGACGGCCCAGCATGACCAGGATCCCCATCGTGACAAAGACGTCATGCAGGATGGCCA
>CAYIMR010000206.1:0-2345 GCA_964364455.1 uncultured Planctomycetales bacterium
GGCACGCCGACAGCGACGGTACGGTGCTTTTCTGGAACAATAAAAGTTATCAGGAACGGGTCTGCGCTCTTTGGGAATTTCTCGCCGATCGATACAAAGATGAAGAAACAATTGCCGGATACGATCTTTTGAATGAATCGGTGACCGATAATACAAAGCTTTTAAACCGTTTTTATAAAACGTTGATCAAACGTATCCGAAAGATCGACCATAATCATATCCTTTTCGTGGAAGCCAACAATTGGGCGACGGACCTCGATTGCCTGGAAGAGTTCGATGACGATAATCACGTGTTAAGTATCCATAGTTATGATCCTCCGGCGCTGACGTTTAACTTCGTCCCCAACCGCCGTTATCCCTGTTTTAATGGCCCTGGCAGGTGCGATAAATCTACGCTGCGACGGCATATGTCCCGGTACGCGCGGATCTCGCGCAAGCGTCAGGTGCCCATTTATCTTGGGGAATTCGGTATCAATTATCGGCAGGGATTTTTCGGGGAACACGGCTGGCTCAGGGACATGCTCGCGTGTTGCAAGGAATATCAATTTCATTGGACGTACTGGGCGTACAAGACGGTCAAAAGCAGTATATTTCCCGACGGGGTTTTAAGTTATTATGAGAATCCGGCGTGGGTTAACCGTGCCGGTCCTGCCAGCGGCTTGGAAGCGTACGCCTCCTGCTGGCCTTCCCTGCGCGAAGAAATGATCCATTCCTGGCGCACCGATTCATTTCAGATCAATGCTCATACTTTGAAAGTCTTGCAACATGCCGCGCGATAAGATCACCAGCTTGACCAATCCGCGTGTCAAAGAGCTCGTCCGTCTAAGAACAGGAGGGCACCGCAAGAGTGCTGGTGTAACAATTGTTGACGGCTCTCGTGAGATCCTGCGCGCCATGGAAGCCGGGATCGAATTTAAGGAATTTTATGTGTGCCCGGAATTGCTCGGGCGCGACGAAGAAGAGAAGCGGTTGCAGGCAAGATTATCCGGGGTAAAGATCCCGGCATTTGAAGTCACCAGGATCGTTTTTGCCAAGATCGCGTACGGCGATCGTCAGGAAGGCGTATTGGGAATTTGTGAACCGCCCAAGCGGTCATTGATGGACTTCAAGTTGAAATCAAATCCGCTGGTCGTCATCATCGAACACGTGGAGAAGCCGGGTAATCTCGGCGCTATCTTACGCACCTGCGACGCGGCCGGGGTTAGCGGGGTCATTGTCTGCGACAGCAAAACGGATCTGTACAATCCTAACGTCATCCGCGCGAGTCTGGGGACCATTTTTACCGTTAATACGGTTCAATGTTCAAACAACGAAACTTTGCGTTTTCTGCGAACGAAAGGGATCAAATCTTACGCCGCGTCGCCGCAGGCGCAAACCTTTTACACTCAGATTAACTTAACTGGAGCGGTTGCCATCGTGCTGGGAAGTGAGCAGGAGGGTTTGAGCGATTTTTGGGACAAAAACGCGGACGCGCGCGTCAAGATCCCGATGCGCGGCCACGCGGATTCGCTCAATGTTTCGACCTCTGCGGCGATTCTGATCTATGAAGCCATTAGACAGCGAACCCGATAAAATACGATTGCAGGTCTTTTTATCGCGTAACGGCGTTTGTTCCCGGCGCAAGGCTTTTGACCTGGTCAGGGCTAAGCGCGTGAGCGTCAACGGCCAACAGGTGGTCGAGCCATCGACGCCGGTTGACCCGCGCAAGGACAAGGTCTGCGTGGATGATAAGGTCGTTACAGCGAAGGCGTACACGTATATTCTTTTTAACAAGCCCCAAGGGTGCGTCACCACCCGGGAAGACCGTTTCGCGGAGAAAACGGTCTTCGATCTGCTGCCAGCGGGATTTCGCCATCTGGTGCCCGTGGGGCGCCTGGACAAAGATACCGAAGGATTATTGCTTTTGACCAACGACGGTGATCTTACGCACAAGCTGACGCATCCGCGCTTCGACATTGACAAGATGTACCGGGTCAAAATGACCGGAACGTTGGAGCCGAAGGACAGGCAATCGCTGGAGAGAGGAATTGTCATCGAAGGCCGCCGCAGTGCGCCCGCCCGGATCCAGGACGCGTGCCGCGCGGGAAACGACACGGAATTTACCATCACGATCCACGAGGGGCGCAAGCGCCAGATCCGGCTGATGGTCGCGCACATCGGCCAAAAAGTCACCTTTTTACAACGCATCGCGCAAGGGCAGCTGCGGCTTGGCGACCTGAAGGTCGGCCGCTGGAGAGAATTAACTCTAAATGAGATAGAAACTCTTAAAAAATAACCAAAGACTAATTAATTATGATCACTCTTAATAACTTAACAATGGGATTTTCGCAGCGTACGTTATTCAA
>CAYIMR010000207.1:0-2345 GCA_964364455.1 uncultured Planctomycetales bacterium
TTATCCTTTGGCAAGTAACATCCACGCCGTGCCGTGGACGGCATTTTAAAAAGCAGAATTTTTTATTCTTAATTATTGCGTTAACAATTACTTGGTTGTATACTTTAACCGGATAGAAATGTTGGTAGATAAGGGAGAGGATGGATGAGGGTTGTTTATTTTGTCGCGGAGTCAGGACGCAGGCCCGTTGAAGAATTTGTAAAAAATTTGAATGTTCATTCCATGAAGAAATTTTTTTCTGTCGTTGAGCTGTTGGAGGAATTCGGGAAGGGGTTATCCTTTCCGCATGCGAAGTATATTGATGATGAAATATTTGAATTAAGGTTTGAAGGCATTGAAGGATCTGTCAGGGTTTTGTATTTCTTTTTTGACGGAAATAAAGCTGTCTTGACCAATGGTTTCGTAAAGAAGTCTAACAAAACACCGAGACACGAAAAGGAAACAGCTGTTAACAGGCGCCAAACCTATTTTCAGACACATTCTTAAGGGAGGTTTTTGATGAAAGAATATAGTGTTAGAGATCACTTGAAAGAAGAATTAAAAGATCCTTATTTTAAGGAACTTTATGAGCTGGACCAGCAGAAGTTAGTTGTTGTTAAAAAGATTATCGCCTACCGGATTGAACATAATTTGACACAGGGACAGCTGGCTAAACGTATCGGGGTTACACAGCAGCATATTTCTAAAATAGAAAATGGGGAGTTCAGTAGTGTCGTTACGTTAGAAAAGGTCTTGCTTGGGATTGGCTATAGAGTAAAAATTGAAGTCATCCCGTTAAATGTGAAGGCTAAAAATCGTATATTAAAGGCTTTGAGCCGCCAGCATTAAGCCGGAATGGCCACGAAACAAAACAAAAAATCCATAACCGACTCTAAATTAACGAGAGATATTTTTCTAAGCTTTCCCCCATAAGTCAAAATGACACTCCCCGCCCCCCGGTTGCCAATCATAATCGCCAATCATCGTACTAACAAAAGGATTTCCGCGATGGTTTGTAAGAATTTTGTTGACTAGAGCTCCATTTTCGTATAATATTGATTCCATGGAATACATACCAAGACTGCTGGAAGAGAAGATCAGGCATTCGCTTGCCCGGAACAAAAGCGTGCTTTTATTCGGGGCAAGGCAGACCGGAAAGACCACACTCACCGGCCGCCTGGATGCCGATCTGTCGATTTCTTTTATCCAGCCGGATGTAAGGCAACGATATGAAAAGTCTCCCCATCTTCTTAAAGGGGAGGTGGAGTCCATCGTTTCTGGATCATCAAGAAAACGTCCATTGGTTATTTTAGATGAAGTCCAGAAGGTGCCGGATATCCTGGATGTTGTCCAGGACCTCATCGACCGGGGCCAGGCCAATTTTATTCTCACCGGTTCAAGCGCCAGAAAACTCCGGCGGGGCGCCCGGGTCAATCTCCTCCCCGGCAGGGTCACCACATTTAAAATAGACCCCTTTAGCCTGTCAGAGCTCCCAGCGAAGGACTTAAACGGGCGGCTTCTTTACGGCTCCTTGCCCGGGATCCTTGCCGCCGACAATGACGCGGACAGGGAAACCGATCTGGAATCTTATGTGACGACCTACTTAGAGGAGGAAGTCAGGGCTGAGGCGGTGGTGAGAAATTTGGGTGATTTCGCGAGATTTCTGGAACTCGCGGCTTCCGAGTCCGGCGGCATTATCAATTTGAGAAAGTTGTCCCAGGAGATCGGCGTTGCCCATACCACGATCGGCGCCTACTACCAAATCCTGGAGGATTGTTTGATCGCTGAAAGGATTGAACCGCTCACCAAAAGTAAAACCCGGGAAAAGCTGACCAGGTCTGAAAAATTTTTATTCTTTGATCTGGGCGTCCGGCGCGTCGCGGCAAGGGAGGGGACAAAACTCTCGCGGGATACCATGGGTAAAATTTTTGAACAATTCGTCGGGCTTGAACTGTTAAGGTGCGCGCATGCCGGTAACTCCACGGCCCGCGTCCGCTTTTGGCGCGACCCCGACGGGCCTGAAGTGGACTGGGTCGTTGACAAAAACGGCGCTTATACACCGGTCGAGGTTAAATGGACGGGAAATCCCGCGGCGAATGATATCCGTTATCTGGAGGTTTTTCTTTCTGAATATTCTTCGTCCGGGGCTGGTTATCTTGTCTGCCAAATCCCGCGGAAAGCAAAACTCAGTGATCGCGTGTTCGCCATCCCCTGGCAATCCGTGGATGAATTGGTTTGACGGCCCAGCGCAAGAGCGGTTTGAAAAATATGCCCGCTGTCCTGACGTGAGGAATTACATCAAAAACGATTAAAAAAAGATTAAATAATATTTTGATTTCTTTTTGAATCTGGTAGTATAAGTTTAA
>CAYIMR010000208.1:0-2340 GCA_964364455.1 uncultured Planctomycetales bacterium
GTATGCTACATACCAACTGGTAGGTATGCTATGAAAACCACTCCTAAAAATTCTCCGACAAAGACAAGGCTTCTGGACGCGGCCCAGAATTTGGTCCTGACCAAGGGTTTTGCCGGAACCACGGTAGATGACATCTGTGATGCGGCGAAGCTTACAAAGGGCAGTTTTTTTCATTATTTTAAGAGCAAGGACGAATTGGGCGTTGATCTTTTAAAACGTTATTGCGCTTCATCCAAAGAGGCGTTTCTGATGGGCTGCTGTCAGGGGCAGGAAGATCCGCTGAAACGCATTTATGGATTTCTCGATTTTATGATTGAAATGGGGAAGAAAAATGCAAAAAAAGGTTGTCTTCTTGGGCATATGTCTCAAGAATTATCCGACACGCACCCTGATATCCGTTCGATTTGCTGCAGAAGTTTCCGGGAAATGGCCGAGGTGTTAAGACATGATCTTAAGGAAGCCAAGGCGAAATATGCGCCCGGCTCAGCCATTGATCCCCAAAGCCTCGCCGAACATTTTGTCGTTGTGCTTGAAGGGACGATGCTTGTTGCGAAGGTTATGCCAAAAGCGACCGGCAAGGGAAGTGGTCTAGATCATTATAAACAATATCTCAAGGCGCTTTTTAAGCGCTAATTTTTTTTGTCTTAGATCTAGACCAACTGGTTGGTATATAATTAATCCTAAACAGGAGGGAATTCATGAGCGTACAAATTAAAGGTTCAGTTTGTTTTGTTACCGGGGCCAACCGGGGGATTGGCCGGGCAATCGTTGAAGAGTTGATTATGAAAGGCGCGGCCAAGGTGTATGCGGCGGCCCGTAAACCAGAAAACCTGAAAACTTTAGTGGAACCATCCCAGGGCAAGGTCGTGCCTGTGGCCCTAGATGTCACGAACGAAGAAGAGATCCGTGCGGCCGCCAAAGCCGCGCCGGATACGCAGATACTTATCAACAACGCCGGCATCGCCAATTACACTGCGATTGTTGCCGCGCCCGATACGCGTTCGGCGCGTGCGGAAATGGAGGTCAATTACTTCGGCGTGATGAACATGACGCGCGCCTTCGCCCCTGTCTTGAAGAAAAACGGCGGCGGGGCGCTGGTCAACATTTCCTCGGTCGCGGGCCTCATCGGCATTCCGCTTTTCGGCACGTATTGCGCGAGCAAGGCCGCAGTCCATTCGCTGACGCAAAGCGCGCGCGGAGAGTTAAAGGCGCAAGGGACGCTCGTCCTATGTGTTTATCCGGGTCCGATCGATACCGATATGGCCGCTGGCATTGATATGGAAAAAGAAACGCCGCGAAACGTGGCCCGGGAAATTTTAAAGGGGATTGAATCCGCCGCGGAGGAAGTTTATCCCGACAAGGTCTCAAAGGATTTTGCCTTGAAACTCAAAGCCGACGCCAAGGTGCTCGAGAAAGAATGGTCTACCATGCTTCCGCAGCCGGCTGGTAAGGTTTAGGCATGTAGGGCCCCTATGCCTAGAAAATTACATCAACGGGGCCGATAACTTATTGAGCTTCCTCTAAATAAATATAACTTCAAATCTCCCACCAGAGTCAAAGACACCAAGGTAGATTTGAAGTTGGAAGAGGAAAGCTCAATAACGGCTTTTTTTTGCGAAAGAGCCAAAAACAGAGGAGGAACAGATGGAAAACAAGTGCGATACTCAAACGGACTGCTGCGAGACCAAGAATTCTTCTTGCGGATCCAAGGAAGAATGCTGTCCGGTCGAGACGGCAATCAAATGCTGGGACAGCGCGTTTTGCGAGGCAATGCACGAAGTCCAGGTCGACATCTTGAAAGCCAAGATCAAAGGCGCTTGGGGCCCGATGATGGAAAAAGTGGCCGACGCGGTCATTGAGTCCATGGGCACAAAATGGCATTCAATGCTTGCCAATGGCAAGGCGCAAGTGGATCTGCGCGAGAAAATCGTGAAGATCTGGAGCGAGAAGCGGTAGTTTAGGTTCGGCGAAAAGCGGGCCTTGCCGGTCGGCGGGGCCCGCTTTTTTGTAGATGATTAAGTTGAAAAAATCCTTTAACACGATAGAATGTAAATAAGATGCGTAACGTTAATATATTACCACCAATATGGTTATTTATTTTCGCCATTTTCGTTGTGTGTTGGGGATCGGTTTTTGTTTCTGCCCAGGTTGTGTGGGATAATGAAAAAGAAATTCCACCCTGGATGGAAAAAGTGGACCGGGGTGGGGGAAGCACGTATTTGATCCCTAAAGGGGCGAAGATAAAAGAAGTCACTGCCGGTTTTGTGAAGATCGAGCCGCCGGCTGAATATGTGGCCCGCCAGGTTTATGAAATGGACAAACGTCAGGCCGCTCTGGAGA
>CAYIMR010000209.1:0-2333 GCA_964364455.1 uncultured Planctomycetales bacterium
TGACCACCGGCCCCAAAGGGGATCAAGCCATCAACGTTGTGAAGGCATAACAATTTAATAGAGAGGTTTTCTTTTGTTATTGAGCTTCCTCTCAATAGATATAACTTCAAATCTCCCAACAGCGTCAAAGAATTTCAGGGGAGATTTGAAGTTGGAAAAGGAAAGCTCAATAAGGGAACTTTCGCTATTTTGATAGAGAGCGGCTGTTTGAAAGAGCAGCCGCTCCTTTTTTTTCGCCGCAGAAGCGGCGAAAAAGTCCAGCGCTTGATTCATCCCGAAATGTTAATATTCCCGGGATGAATCAGCTGGAGTGACCATCGCACAACCTCGGTTAATAACCCCTTCTGTAGGGATAAAACTGCAGGGGGTGACCATTCGATAAATTGGAGCCCCCAAGGAGATGACATTGAAAGAATTTGCGCAACGCATTGCCGGATTGAGCGTCTATCAAATACGTGAAGAGGGCGATGATTACCAGGAGCGGGTAATTTTTAACGCCGATATCAAGAAGTGGAACACGATCCTGGAAGAAGTTTTAGGCCCGCCGGTCAAGCCCGCGGGGGTCGCCCCGTCAGGCACGGACCTTGTTTTATGTCAGATTTACGGCAGCATTATGACCAACCAGGTGTTGTACCGCAAGGCGTTCGGTGACGGGACGATCCTGGCCATGCTCTGGCCGTGGCAGGACGGCACGCATACCACCTTGAAAGTTGGCCGGGTTACCGAGAAAGTCTAATTCATGCCCGCTGCGCGTTCGACTACTTCGACCCCACCAGGATCGTCAACTACGGTCCGAAGAAAATCCGCGAGCTTCTTGCCAACGAAGGCATCGTGCGCAACCGCCTGAAGATCGAATCGGCCATCCGCAACGCGGCCGCGTTCCTCAAAGTCCAGAAAGAGTTTGGCACGTTCGAACGTTACATCTGGGAATTTGTCGGGCATAAACCGCTCCAGAGCCGTTTGCGTAATTTTAAAGAACTTCCCGCAAGAACCGAAAAATCCGATATAATAAGCAAAGACTTGAAGGAACGCGGGTTCAATTTTGTCGGTTCGACGATTATCTACGCGTTCATGCAGGCGGTTGGCATGGTCAACGACCACACCACCGACTGCTTCCGGCACGTCCAGCTGTGCCAGAGATCTTCCAAGAGGCGTTAAACGAAATATGAAAAGAGTTATTTTGTCTTTGATGTTTTTGTGTTTCCTGGCCGGGCCCAGGAGCGTGGAGGCCAGTTCGTGCGCAGAGCCGCCGCCGATTGAGGAAGCCTACGCCGGCGCTTCCAGCGTTTTTGTCGGCAAGGTCATGATGGTGCGCGAACGCACCCGCAACGTGAAAGTTTCTTTTAAGGTCTACAAGGTCTTCAAGGGCGCGCTCGATGATGTCAGCGTTGTCGTGACCTCGTTTTCCAATGATATGGGGCAGGGTTATCCATTCCAGCCGGAAGAACAGTATCTGGTTTTTACGTACCTGCAGGAGGGAAGGGATCACACCAATTTGTGCACGCGCACCAAACCGCTGTCGGAGGCCTCAACGGATATCAAGATCCTGGACAGGATCCTCCGCCAAGAACCATCGGTTCTTGGCGGAGGACAAGAACCACCGCCAACAGCCGCAGTCACATCAAGCCTTTAGGAAGGCGCGGCCCGGGTGAAGCTATGCGTCAATCCAACCATTTCCTCGAACCCTACGTCGGCCGCTATTGGAAAAAGTTAGCAGACGGCCGGATCCTTTGTGAATTATGCCCCCGCTATTGCCATTTGGCCGAAGGCCAGCGGGGGTTTTGTTTTGTCCGCCAGAACTTAGGCGGCCAAATGATCCTGACCACCTACGGGCGCAGCAGCGGCTTTTGCATCGATCCGGTCGAGAAAAAGCCGCTCAATCATTTTTATCCGGGCACGAGCATTCTTTCCTTCGGCACGGCCGGGTGCAATTTAGGCTGCAAATTCTGCCAGAATTGGGACATTAGCAAGTCCCGCGAGTTTGATCGGCTGACCGACCAGGCTTCCCCGGAAAAAATCGCCCGCGCCGCGAAAGCATTGAAGTGTAAAAGTGTCGCTTTCACTTATAATGACCCGGTTATTTTCGCCGAATACGCCATCGACATCGCCCAGGAATGCCATAAGCTGGACATTAAAACCGTCGCGGTAACCGCCGGATATATGACGGATAAATCCCGCCCGGAATTTTACAAATATATGGACGCGGCCAACGTTGATCTCAAAGGTTTCACGGAAGAATTTTATCGTAACGTCACCTTAGGCGCCTTGCAACCGGTCTTGGACACACTGGTTTATCTCAAGCGCGAGACCAGCGTCTGGTTTGAGATAACAAC
>CAYIMR010000210.1:0-2329 GCA_964364455.1 uncultured Planctomycetales bacterium
TCCGAGCGCACCAGCGACATCACCCGGAACCGGATCGTCCAGGAGGTGGTCGCTTTTTTAAGATTTCTGGATTCGCCCATCGACAACCTGGCCTTCAGCGCGTTTTGTCTCGGAGATATCCTGCCGCGGGCGGCTGGCATTTCCCGGGAAGCCGCCCATGAGTTCGTCTTTCATCTGCGCGAGCGGCTGGATCGGGAGAAGGATTTCTACGTGTATATGGAGTTTCGCGGGCGCTTCAAAGAAGTCTGGCAGGAATATTTCGACGATTTTTTTGGCAACGTCGGGCTGTACCCTTTGTACGAGCTTGTCGTCAGCATTTATAATCGTTTTGGGCTTCTCACGCATTTCCCCGATGACCAGGGATTTCTCATGCATCTGCTGGAATTGATCAAGAAGCAGGAGGAGGAACATTCCGATATCGCCTCGTTTCTGGAATATTTCGACGATCTCGCGGGTGAGGATCTGTACGTGCGCGCGGCCAAAAGCGATGCCGTGCAGATCCTGACCGTCCATAAAGCCAAGGGGCTGGAGTTTCCGGTCGTCATCCTTCCGTATTTGGGGATGGATGTTCAGGTCGGCACGACGGGCGACGATTACGCGCCCTCGTATGTCTTGCGCCAGGAAGATTCCTGCCTGCCGGCCAGGCAGGCCGTGCTGGAACTTTTGCGGCTTAAAAGTGAATATTATAAATTTTCCGACGATCTGTACGCGATCTACGCGCAGGAACACAAAAAGGCGTTGATGGCGGAACTCAATAACATTTACGTGGCCTTGACGCGCTCGCAGGACGAGCTTTACGTATTTCTTCCGCAGAAAGTCGGTAACAGTTTCAACCTTGTCCAGCTTTTGATCCCCGAGAATATTCGGGAAATCGGAGCGCCGGGTAAAGCCACGCGCCGGGCCGAGGAGGAAGCAGCTGTGATGGAATTACCCGCCTCGCGATACCATGACTGGATCGATTATCTTAAAGACGAATTTCTCCCTGCGGCCAAAGGCTCCCTGCGGGGAGGGAGCCTTTGGCAGGAGGCCGGGGCCGCGCATAACCGCGCGCAGCGGTTACGCGGCGAGGTCATCCATTTTATGCTTTCATTTATCGGCAATCTGGACAGCGCCGATTTTAAAGAAAGCCTGGCGCGCGCGCAAGAGCAGGCACAAAGTCGTTTCCCTTATCTAAAAGATCACGCCGGGTATGTCGCCATCCTGGAGAAATTATTCCGATCGTCGAAAGCAAGATCGTTCTTTCATTGCGCGAAGGCGCAAGTCCTTACCGAAAAAGAGATCGTCAACGCCCATGGCCACCTCAAGCGTCTCGACCGGTTGATCATCGGCGAAAAGGAAATCCGCATTGTCGATTTCAAATCGTCCCGTGAGGGGGAAGACCAGTATGCCGAACAAGTGCGGGATTACATGAACATTGTCGCGACGATGTATCCTGGCAAAACGGTTAAAGGGTGGTTGGTGTATTTGGATAGCTGGGAAGTAGAAGAGGTAAATGGTAAATAGTTAATGGTAAATGGTGGACGGGTTTTATTCGTACAATTAACCATTAACCATTCACGATTAACCATCAATTGCTAATGGATAAAATTATCACCTATTCTTTTTGCGAACCCTTCATCGACCGCCTGGCCGATCATATCGAAGAGAACTATCTCAAAAAAGGCAACGATCTAAGTCGTCTGGCCATTGTCTTCGGCGGCCGCCGGCCGGCGCTGTTTCTCAATCGTGAACTGTCTAAACGCGTCGGTGAGAGTTTTTATCCGCCGCGGTTTTTCGCCGTCGATGAATTTGTCAGCTATACCGTGCGGAAGAAGGAGCTTTTCAAATCGGGACAGGACCTGGACCAGTGTTATCTTATTTATCAATTGGCCCAAAAACACGCGCCGGAAATTTTAAAGGGGCGCGCCGATTTCGCCCGGTTTTTGCCCTGGACGCGTGAGATCCTTAACTTTATCGAACAGCTTGATCTGGAGGACGTGGCAGACCAGCGGCTCGCGAACATCCAGGCCAACGCGACGATCGGCTATGACGTCCCGGAGGACATCAACCGGATCTTAAAACACGTTATTGTCCTGCGCGAGGCTTATCACGAACACATCCGCGCGCGCAAGATCTATTCGCGCGGGTTCCAGTACTGGCGCGCCAGCCAGCTGATCGACGAGGTCCGTTTCGAGGAATTCGATCAATTCTTATTCTGTAACTTTTTTTATTTCAACCGGTCCGAAGAGAAAATTGTCCAGTCTTTGTATGCGCGCGGTCAGGCGACGTTGATCTTCCAGGGCGACGAGCGCAAGTGGCCGGTCCTGGCGCGGATCTCGCAACGATTCTC
>CAYIMR010000211.1:0-2288 GCA_964364455.1 uncultured Planctomycetales bacterium
AGAAATTCAAGGAAGACGGATTTACGGACATGAAACTTAAAGTACGCGGTTCGGTCGATGAAAGCGCCGACAAGGTGCGGGCGGTCAATGAGGTTTTGCGCGGCGAAGTTTTATTGCATTTAGACGCCAACCAGGCGTGGGAGCTCGAGGAGGCGGTGCGTTTCGGCCGGGAGATCGAGTGCAGCACGGTCGCGTATATCGAAGAACCTTTAAAGCATGTTTATCAAACCCCCGAATTTTATCAGGAGACCCTGATCCCTGTGGCGCTGGATGAATCGTTGTTGAAATTGTCCGTCGAAGAATTCAAAAGTATGGACGGCGTGGACGTGCTGGTCCTAAAACCAACGGCGCTGGGCGGCCTGGAGAAGACCTGGCAATTGATGCAGCAGGCCAGGGCGTTGGGATTGGCCGTCGTTATCAGCTCGTCTTTTGAATCCGGGCTGGGAATTTTGACCCTGGCGAATCTAGCCAGCTGCACCGTGCGCGACCAGGCGGCGGGTTTGGATACTTTGAAATGGTTCGAGCAGGATATTCTGAAAGAGAACGTGTTGATCCGCCGCGGGAAGATCAATATCCGCCAACGCCCGCCGCGCAGCGAAGATATCAATTTTGAGCTTCTTAAGGAAATTGTATGACCGAGCGTATCACTTGCCCCGTCTTTGAACACGCCTCCTCCCAAAGGCCAGAGGTTCCCTGCGGGGAAGAGCCTACCGGCCGCAGCCATAGGTCCCCTGTGGGGGAGGAGCTTAACGGCCAAACCAGCGGCGGGCAGAGCGCCGTCGTCAGCAACAACCGTACTCTTTCGTATCAACAGTTAGAAAATGCGATTGAGCTTGCCGTTGGAAATCTCAAGCGCCTCGGCGTAAAGCCGCGCGAGCGCGTCGCCCTCATCAGTCCCAATATGACCGAATATATTATCGCGCTTTTTGCGTTGTGGCGCCAGGGAGCGGTGGCCTGCCTGTTGAGCACGCGCCTGCCGCAAGAGGGGGCGCGTGTTTGCCTTCAAAATATTTCCTGCGCCAGAACTTTAAAAGGGGACAGCGCCCTTTTTTTTGTAGATGATCAAGGAATGAAAAAGGGCGCTGTCCCTTTTTGGGGCGTCAATGATCCCGCGGATATCATGTTCACCTCGGGTAGCAGCGGCGAACCAAAGGCGGTCGCGCACAGCTTTGGCAATCATTATTATAGCGCCCTGGCCGCCAATGAACATATTCCGGTTTCGCCCGGCGACCGGTGGCTGTTGTCCTTGCCGTTGTATCACGTCGGTGGGCTTGGCATCCTCTGGCGTACATTCTTGGCCGGCGGGACGGTCGTCGTGCCAGATCCATCGACAGATTTGGCAGATTCGTTACGCAAATTTAATATCACCCACGTTTCACTCGTGTCCACGCAGTTGCACCGGCTTTTAAACGATCCGAAAAATGTCGCTGTACTTCAAAAAATGAAAGTCATTTTGATCGGCGGCAGTGCCATCCCAGATGCCTTGATCCGTAAAGCCGTTGCCGTGCGGCTGCCGGTTCACGTGACTTACGGATTGACCGAGACGGCCTCGCAGGTCGCCACCTCCGAGCGTTTGAGCAAAGAAAATTCCTTGCCGCGCGGTCGTATTTTAAAAAACGCCCAGGTGCGGATTTCGGATGACCACGAAATCCTGGTTAAGGGAAAGACACTTTTTCAAGGTTACGTTAACGGCAAGAACATTGAGTTTCTTTTGGATAAAGAAGGCTGGTTTCACACCGGCGATTTTGGCTGTTTGAATGAAGATGGGACACTCACTGTTCTGGGCCGCAAGGACAACATGTTCATCTCCGGCGGTGAAAACATCCAGCCCGAGGAGATCGAGCGGCATTTGTGTCACATCGATGGAGTCGTGCAAGCCGTGGTCGTTCCAGTCAAGAGTGAGGAATTTGGCGCGCGGCCCGTGGCGTTTGTCCAGACCAAAGAAGGAACCCGCATTTCCAAAAAAGAGATCCAGTCGCTTTTGCGCGATTATCTTCCTTCCTTTAAATTGCCCGACCAGATTTACGCCTGGCCCTCAACTGTACAGGCCGGCCTCAAGCCCAACCGTTCCTATTTCTTGCGATTGCTCAAAGATTCCTCGTCATTAAAAGCTATTTGACAAAAGCAGCGCATTCATTAAAGCTTTAATCAATTGTTCATCCCCCCTGTCGATTCCCTCCCGTAGGGAGCCTATGGGCATAAAATTGAAAGGGGGATTTTTTGTGTCCAGGATGGTTGTTGTAGAACAGATCGAACAAAAAATTTATTTCGTGAGGGGAATTAAGGTA
>CAYIMR010000212.1:0-2285 GCA_964364455.1 uncultured Planctomycetales bacterium
CGTGGATATGTTCGAACGCCTGCCCGCGCCTTACGGCCTGGTGCGTTACGGGGTCGCGCCGGACCATCCTAAAATTAAGAATGTGATCAAGATCTATGAGCGGATCGCGGAAACCCCCGGTTTTGCGTTTCTGGGGAATGTGACCATCGGCCGGGACATCAGCATCCAGGAATTAAGGAATTTTTATGACGTTATCCTGTTGGCGTACGGAGCCCCCAGCGACCGCAATCTGGGCATTCCCGGAGAGGACCTGCACGGAAGTTACACGGCCACCGAATTCGTGGCGTGGTACAACGGCCATCCGGATTATCGCGACCGGAAGTTCGACCTTTCCGGAAAGGTGGCGGTCGTGATCGGGCAGGGGAACGTGGCCGCGGACGTCTGCCGGATCCTGTGCAAGACGCCGGAGGAATTGAAAAATACCGATATCGCCAGCTACGCGCTGGAGGTTTTGGCGCAAAGCAAGGTCCAGGAAGTTCACATGGTCGGACGCCGCGGGCCCGCGCAGGCCGCGTTCACGCCCATTGAGATCCGGGAATTCGGCGAACTGGCCGACTGCGATCCCGTGGTGAACCCGGCGGAACTGGAACTCAACCCGGCGAGCCGCGCAGAACTGGAAATCGCGAAGGAATTAACGCGCAAAAAAAATATCGAGACCTTGCAGAAGTTCGCGTCGCTGGGTGCTTCCTCGAAACGAAAGAAATTTTTCGTCCGTTTTTTACGCAGCCCCGTTGAGATCAAAGGCGGCGGCCGCGCGGAAAGGATCGTCCTCGAAAAGAATCGGCTCGAGGGCGAACCGGGCCGGCAAAAGGCGAAGGGAACGGGTGAGAAAGAAGAAATGGCGTGCGGCCTGTTGTTTCGCAGCGTCGGTTATCACGGCGTTCCCACTCCCGGAGTGCCTTTTGATGAGCGCGCGGGAGTTATTCCCAACCAGGAAGGGCGGGTGACGGAATCCGAAAGGGTTGTTCCCGGTCTTTATGCCGCCGGCTGGATCAAGCGCGGGCCCACGGGCGTCATCGGGACCAACAAAGCGGACAGCAACGAGACCGTCCGGCATATCCTTGAAGACGCGCCGCAATTGCCGCCCGCCACGCGGCGGGACACGCGCGCGTTGCTGGAATCCTTAAAGAAAAAAGGCGTGCGGGTCGTGAGTTTTCCGGATTGGAAAAGGATCGACGCGCGCGAGATCGCACGCGGGGTACCGGCCGGCAAACCGCGCGAAAAATTCACCTCCGTGGCCGAAATGTTTTCCGTTCTTAATAGCTAGTTTGAAAAGGCTGTGGTAAACGGTTAAGGCTATGGTGAGGAAGCCCGTTTCGTCAAACGGTAAGGGTAAGGTCTAAATGACGTTACCATCAACCCTAACCGATACGGGCATCGTAACCCTAGCCGAAAACGAAACGATGAAAGACTGAATTTCCAGTGAAAACTGTAGACAACCCCGGATGGGTATGTTAGTTTCAAAAGAAACGCACGATGTTCCGTAAAAATTCACTCTTATCTAAAGTTTTGTTCTGGCTGGGGCTGTTGGTCTGTTTGATGGGCGTGATCTCCTATTTTTCCAGCCACAACGCCGAAGAGGTTGTCGGCGCCTCGACCGCCATTTCCACGGTGACTTATCCCGCCCTTGAAGCGACCGACCGTCTTGAGAAAGCCGTTGAGGACATCGAGGAGATCCTCATCCAGACGATCCGCTACAGCGACGAAGAATATCTGGTCGAATTGAACAAAGAAGCGCTTTTTTTCAACAATACGGTCAGCGGGCTGCGGCGGATAAAAGACGACGTCTTGTTGCGCGAGCTGCAGGACACGTTTAATGAGTATGTCGAGCGCAGCCGTAACGTCTGCCAGCTTTATTTGAAGAACCAGGATATCGCGGCGATCGGCGAGGACCTCAAACTGACCAGCGATATGACCAAGGCCATGCAAAAAGAGATCGGGGATTTCCGCGCCGCGAAAGCCGTCGAATTCCAGGAATCTTTAAAGCGCGTGTCCGCCTTGAGCCAGAAAAATTCCAACATGTCGATCGTCAGCATCATGCTGGCGGTCCTTCTGGGCGGGGCGGTCGCCATGGTCTTACTGCGGATCGTCGTCATCCCGGTCCAGGAACTTATCGAAAAGATCAAGGAGATCGCCGATGAAGGCGACTTGCGCAAGCGCGTGAAGGTCACCGGCGATGATGACCTGAAAGAACTGGCCAAAAGCTTCAACGAGCTCATCTACCGCTTTGAGAATATCGTGCGCAACATCCGCCAGGCGGCCATGCATTTGACGGGTTCCTCCGA
>CAYIMR010000213.1:0-2284 GCA_964364455.1 uncultured Planctomycetales bacterium
AAGTCGAATGATCTCCGGCGGCGGGCGTATATGTGCCGTCGGCATTTCTTGTAAATGTCAGCAGGCGGCCTTCACCGTCTCTTTGCTGGATATTGCCGTTGGCCAATTTCTGCAGATAAATATTGTAAGAATGTGTCCAGCCAAAGCCCAGCGGGCCTTCATAGTTCACTTGGGAATTATAAAAACGTACAAATTGAACAGGAAGCCCGCGGGAAGGAATAAACAGATCCTGGCTGCTTGTATAGACATTTCCGGTGGCCACATTAATAGGATCATTGGCAACCGCATTATCTCCTGACGAACCGCTTTGGTTTTGATTATTATAATTGGGCTGACCTTCCGTATTTTCAGCCGGGGCCCACCATACCTGCGCGATAATAAAGGAAGCCCCGTCAATGCTTAATGGTGAGGCCAATGTGGATAGTGTGCCGCCATTAACCCGGATAATCGCCGGTTCCTGGCGGGAATAGGCAAAAATACCCGCTATGTCCGTGGTGATTGTTATGGTTTCGGAATAATTGTGCCCCGGGATATTTAAACTGACTGATAGAGTTGCATTGGATAAAGGGAGTCCCGCGGCATCTAAAAGCCTGGCTTGGAAATTGACCGTGAAAGGAACAATATATTGTTGGGCCGCATTTGCCGCTGAAATTAAATTCGCGTTCGGCACATAGCCTGTGACAGGTATCCGGGTAATAAGGGATTGAATGCGCGTTGACAATCCCGCGTCCAAAGCGGAAATCTTTATCGGCGAGATCTCAATATTCGGTTTTTGATTTCTGATCCGGTCGCCGATGGTAAAGGTATAATTCAGGGGTTGGATCTGCCACTGGTTGACTTCGGCAACCCCAACGCCCGGGGTTTGAGAGGTCAAGGTCAGATTTTCCGAGAGATCAAGGGAATAGATGCCTGCCGTGGTTTCAGTAAAATCGCCTTGAAAATTCAGGGCGGGGATTTCTAATTGGACGCCGGCCCCTGTCACGACCTCCTGATCACTGAGAAAAAGATATGTTGTTAATTGCCCGGCTGCATCAAAGGCAACGCTGTCCGCCCCCTTGGTCACGTTAAAATTCGTTACCTTCCCCTGATAGACGACGGCATCATTCGGGATAATCAGGCCTGCCTGGCCGCGCAACCCTTGAGGTTCGCAGATAATAATCGAACCGACAAAAAACAAAAACGCTAAAATCCCGATATTTCCAATAGACACAAGAGCATTTTTTAACCAGTATTTTTTGTGCATAAAAATCCTTTTTTTAAACTCATGCCTACCCATAAAAATACCGGAATCGTTAATATGGTTATTACGATAAATATATATGTAGCGATATTAAGCGTCCCTCGAAAAGAGACGGCATTAAAATAATCGAGATTAAAGAAAACGAAAGAACCAAACACCAATGCGCCGATATTCACCAGCAATACTGAAATCCCGCAAAGAAGGGCCTGAAATCCGGAGAGACCCAAAATGATCCTGGAAGCTTTATAGATTATCGTAACCAACCCAAGAGCCGTTATCCACTGCCCTAATCCAATGGCGGGATTATAAACTTTCGAAACATTAAATTGAATCATAGGTAATTTGAAGAAGAGATAGGCAAAATTCGGCAGGATCGTTACCAGATAAAGTCCCATCATGATGCCTGTTACACGCAGAAAATCTTTATACCGCGCTTCTTTCCCCCAGAACTTAGCCAGAAGGCATGGTAAAAGCGCGAACCCAACCCAGCGGACATAGCCACACGTGATACTGGAAAGAATAAACGGGATACCAAGGTTCATATAACTTTTGAACAAAACAGGTGAGATAACAACCGGCAGGAACTGCCCTTCTCGCATGAGCATCCACAGCCCTTCAATGATGCCGCGTAAGGTGCTAACAATAAAAATAAATATCGCTAAACGTTTGAAGCCTGGTTTTTCTTTTAAAATCTTGTTAATCGCGAAGGAAGGGTGAATAAAAAGGGAACAAAAATATTGCAAAACAGAAGACCCCTGAGAGGACCCAACGTTTTGATGTTTGTAGTCCATTATTTGGTCATTCTTATCCTGATTATTCACCAATATCAAGCCCTGTAGCCCTGGAACGGCACCTGAACGACGGGGCGTTCTTCCGGATCTTCCTTCTTACCGGATTTCTTGTCTTTGACGGCATCCCCGAGGATCTTGCTGATATAAACAGAAATATTCAGTGGTTCGTCCAGACCGATAATGTCCTGGATCTTTCGTTTTGCCGTTTCCTGGACGATGGAGGTCAGCTCGGGGATATTGACTTCGGAACACA
>CAYIMR010000214.1:0-2276 GCA_964364455.1 uncultured Planctomycetales bacterium
CGCTTGCGCCAGTTCCACCAGATCGGGGTCGAGGTCATCGGGGCCAACACGGCAACGCCGTATCTCGATGCCGAAGTGATCGCTTTGAATGTGGAGCTTTTAAAGACATTGGGTGTCAAAGATTTTCAGTTGAAGCTCAACACGCTCGGCTCGCCGCAGGATAAAGAAAATTTTTCCCAAGCGTTGCGCAAAGCGCTCCAGCCGGATGTGAGCAAGCTCTGCGAAGATTGCCAGGACCGCTTCGAGCGCAACGTTTTTCGTATCCTGGATTGTAAAAATAACGCGTGCCGCGCCATTGTCGCCAGGATCCATCTCGGCCACGGGCATTTATCCGCCGAAAGCCAGAAGTATTACGCGCGATTAAAGGATATCCTGCAAAGTCTGAAGGTCGAATTCGAGGAAGTGCCCACGCTGGTCAGGGGATTGGACTATTACACTCACACGGTCTTTGAGATCACGCAGTCTTCGCTGGGCAGTCAGGACGCGTTAAGCGCCGGCGGGCGTTACAATGATCTCGTCGCGCAGCTGGGCGGTCCGCAGGTCGATGCCGTGGGTTTCGCCTGTGGTATTGAGCGAATTTTGCTGGCAATGCCGGACGAAAACAAACCGCAAGCGGCTCCGCTGACGGTTTATGTGATCGCCCTCGATGAAAAAGTATTCCCCAAGGCCTTTGGTATCGTGCAGAAACTTCGCGGTGATGGTATTGCCAGCGATATGAGCTATAAAGTTTCTTCCATGAAAAGCCAGATGCGCTCCGCCGACAAGGCGGGAAGCCGGTACGTGGCGATCATCGGAGAAGAAGAAGACAAAAAGGGCGTGGTCGCCCTCAAAGATATGACGACCGGGCAACAGCAGGAAATCAAGGAAGATCAATTGAGTGAATCATTGAAGGGATAGAGCAATATGTTAAGGACACATACGTGCGGTGAATTGAATAAAGAACACGGCAATAAAAAAGCGACGTTGTGCGGATGGGTGGCGGCCCGGCGCGATCACGGCAAATTGATCTTTATCGATATCCGCGACCGTTACGGCCTGACCCAGGTCGTGTTCGTTCCTTCGGTCAGTCCGCAAGCGCATACGGTTGCCCAGAAACTTGGGCCCGAATTTGTTGTACGCGTGGCGGGTACGGTGGCGGTGCGGCCGGCCAAAATGGTCAACAAAGATATTCCCACGGGGGAAATCGAATTATGCGCCGAAGAACTGGAGATCCTTAATCCCAGCGAAGTCCCGGTATTTGAGATTACTGATGAGATAGAACCTTCTGAAGAATTGCGTTTGACCTACCGGTATCTGGACATCCGCCGGTCGAAGTTGCGCCAGTCCCTGGAGGCCAGGCATAAACTTTGCTCCGCGATCCGGACATTCATGAACGGCCAGGGTTTTATCGACGTCGAAACGCCTGTTTTGACAAAGTCGACGCCCGAAGGGGCGCGGGACTTTTTGGTCCCGTCCCGGTTGAACCCGGGCGAGTTTTTCGCCCTGCCGCAGTCGCCCCAGCTTTTTAAACAGATCCTGATGGTCGCCGGGATGGACCGGTATTACCAGATCGTCAGATGTTTCCGCGATGAAGACCTGCGCGCGGACCGCCAGCCGGAATTCACCCAGCTGGATATCGAGATGTCCTTTGTGACCCAGGAAGATATCTTTGACCTGGCCGAGCGGTTGTTCCAAAGAATCTTTAAAGAGGTCAAGGGGATCGATATCCCGGTCCCGTTCCCGCGCATGACCCACGCGCAGGCGATGGCGCAGTACAATTCCGACAAGCCTGACCTGCGCAATCGCAAGGACAAGGACGAATTCGCTTTTACCTGGGTGGTCGACTTTCCGATGTTCAAATATAATAAAGATGAAAAGCGTTGGGAGAGCGAGCACCACCCGTTTACCTCCGTTATGGAAGAAGACCTGGAACATTTTGAAAAAGGCGATTACGCGAAAGTCCGCGCCCGGTCGTATGACCTGGTCTTGAATGGCAATGAACTCGGCAGCGGGTCGGTTCGTATCCATCAGAGGGAGAGGCAGAGGAAGATATTCGAGATCATTGGCTTAAGCGACCAGGAGGCCCGGAAGCGTTTTGGGTTTCTTCTCAAAGCCTTCGATTACGGCGCGCCGCCGCACGCTGGAGTGGCCTTCGGCATTGACCGTTTGACCGCGATTCTTTGCGGACTTGATTCCATCCGGGACACGATCGCCTTCCCCAAGACCCAAAAAGGGAACTGTATGATGACCGATGCCCCTTCAGAAGTTGATAAAAAACAGTTAGACGAGCTGGGTTT
>CAYIMR010000215.1:0-2269 GCA_964364455.1 uncultured Planctomycetales bacterium
AATAAGGGCGTGCGTTACGGTCCTGGAAGGCCTGGTCAAAAACAGCGTTGAGCTGGCCCATCTGTCCCCGGAATTGCGCGTCGCCCTTATTACCGCGGCCGGACAACTTTCGCGCCCGGAGCGCGATGAGATCAGAAAGCGCAAGCGCGACAGCCGGCGCGTCAAACGCCAAAGAGTGGTCCATTATGAGCGGCGCCTGCGCGCGTCAACCGGCATCCGCAGCGCGCGTGAGGCGGCGGTCTTTACCGCGCCGGCACAAATAGCCGGCACGCCCGTTGGGGAGATGTTCAAGGACCTTGAATTGGTTTCTCCCCGCGACTGTTATGTGTGCAAACGCGAGTTCACCCGGGTGCATTTTTTTTATGACGCGATGTGCCCGAGCTGCGCGCAGTTTAATTACGCCAAACGTTTCCAGACGGCGCCTTTAAACGGCCAGGTCGTTTTGATCACCGGCTCGCGTTTGAAGATCGGGTATCAGGCGGCGTTGATGATGCTGCGCGCGGGCGCCCGGGTTATCGCCACCACCCGTTTTCCCGTCGATTCGGCGCTGCGATATGCGCGCGAAGGGGATTTTGCCCAGTGGCAGGACCGGCTGCATATTTATGGATTGGATTTGCGCCACACCCCCAGCATCGAGATTTTTTGCAACTACATCGAGCAAAAATACGACCGTCTGGATATTCTGATCAATAACGCGGCGCAGACGGTGCGCCGGCCGCCGGGTTTCTACGCGCACCTGATGGAAAATGAAACCAAACAGATCGCGGACTTGCCCGAAGGCGCGCAACAGCTCCTGCGTCCCTTTGAGGCGTGTAAAAAGGAACTGATATCCTATACGCACGCGAATCCGGTAACGGACCTGGTACCTGCGGCCGCCTGGACCGGGAAGATACAGGGGATCGGGTTGTCCGCCTCCGCCGCGCTTTCGCAAATTCCTTATTCCTACGACCACGCGTTACCGGCCGAGCAGGTTTTCCCCAAGGGTAAACTGGACGCCGATTTGCAGCAGGTGGACTTGCGGGAGACCAACAGCTGGCGCCTGCGCCTGGGGGAGGTCCCCACGGCCGAGCTCCTGGAACTTCAACTTGTCAACGCGATCGCGCCTTTTGTGCTGTGCAACCGGTTGTCAACGATGATGAAGCGCGAAAATACCGGGCAAAAACATATCGTCAATGTCTCCGCGATGGAAGGCAAATTCCTGCGCTACGTCAAGACCGACCGTCATCCGCATACCAATATGGCGAAGGCGGCGCTCAACATGTTGACCCACACCTCGGCGAGCGACCTGGTCAAATCCGGCATTTTTATGAATTCCGTGGACACCGGCTGGGTCACGGACGAAGATCCCTTCGCGCTTTCCCGGCGCAAACAACAGGTGCATGATTTCCAGCCGCCCCTGGATATCGTCGACGGCGCCGCGCGGGTGTGTGATCCGTTCTTCGACGGCATCCTGACGGGCAAACATTGGTGCGGAAAGTTCCTCAAGGATTATTTCCCGATCGATTGGTGAAAGGGCTATTCCAGAAAGAATAGCCCTTTCACCCTGGAGAACCTTGGTGTTCTCCAGGGTAAGGGATCGCAATTTATTGATGTTTAAGAAAGTCCTCATTTTTGTATTTGTCCTGCTGTGCCTGGCTGTGGCGGGGATTTACGTTGTCACCCGGCCGTGGTTTGTGGCCCAAGCGACCAAATCCGCCGTCAACGCGCGGGGCAAAGATTTTCAACTGCGTGATTTAAGTTTCGGGAAGATTGACGTTAATTCCAAGGGGTTGGTGACGATCAAAGACGCGCGTTTCGCGCTGTTCGATATTTCCTTGAATGGAGGAATATCGAACAGGCTTCTCCCTCACGGGAATCAAGAATGGCAAGGACAGATCCCCGTCGTTTATCTGGATAATCTCCGATCGCTTGTGAAGTCCGGGAAGATCATTGTGTCCATTGAGCGCCTGGATGCCGCTGCAGATGGGGCGCAATTGAAAGGAATTTCCTCCCAAATGACGGTCACTTTGACCGGCCCCAAATGGCACATTTTCGAAGGAAGCGCAAAGGGAGATTTTTTGTCCGCGGCCGGGATCACGTTAAGTTCATTTGAAGCATATTTTAGCGGCAACGAAAATTTATTGATCGTGGATTCCTGGCGGGCGAAGTGGGCGGACGGAAATTTAAGCGGACGGTTGACGGTTACCCCGCAAAATTATACAATACAAGCCGATATCGCGCAGGTTGAGCTAAGTGAAATCGCGCCCAACATGCGCGGGCGTATTAACGG
>CAYIMR010000216.1:0-2248 GCA_964364455.1 uncultured Planctomycetales bacterium
AGATGGGCCTGATGCCTTTACACATCGAGGAAGTGACGGAAAAGGATCTCACCGCCGTCGGGTCCGCGCCCGCGCGCGCGCCGGGGGGCCTGCCTGCCGGCCAGGCAGGTAGAGGCCGTGGCCGGGGAAAAGTAAAGCTTGCCGAGATCACTGTTTTCACGCGTGAGATGGCCAGTTTGTTCAAGTCCGGCGTGCCGATCCTGACCGCCCTGGAGATCATCCGTGAACAATCCGAGAACCTTTATTTCAAGCAGATCGTCGGAGATATCCACGACGCGGTCAAGGAGGGCTCGACGTTCTCCGCCGCGCTGGGCAAATATCCGCGCGTGTTCCCGCCTATCTATATCGCCATGATCAAAACGGGAGAAAATAGCGGCGCTTTGCCTGAGGTCCTTTTAAGCATCGCCGCTTACCGCCGGAAAGAACAGGAGATGGCCTCGCGCTTTAGAATGGCGCTCGCCTACCCCGCGCTGATGGGGCTGGTGGGGCTCGGCACGATCATCTTCATGTTCACCTACGTTATCCCGCGGCTGACAAAAATTTACGTGAATCTGGGCGAAGCCCTGCCTTTGCCGACGAGGATATTGCTGGCGACCAGCGACATTTTGCGCAAGGGCTGGCCGGTCATCATTCTGGTTTTGGCCGTTGGCATTTTTCTTTTCCGCCGGCAAATAAATACGGCGACCGGCAAGAAGATCTGGAGTCAATTTCTTTTACGGCTTCCTTTGGTGGGGAAGTTCATCGTCAAGGCGGAATTGACGCGTTTTTGCCGCACGTTCGGATTGCTCATCAAAAGCGGCGTGCCTATTTTAAGCGCCCTTAATATCGCCGTTCCGGTCATTGAGAACGAGGTCATCAAAGAGCAGATCAGCCGCAGCTACCAGGAACTCGAGCACGGCGGCACGTTGGGGAAAAGTTTCAAAAATGCTCCAGTGATCCCGCTGTTTATGAGCAATCTGATCCGCGTGGGTGAAGAATCCGGAAAGCTCCAGGATGCCCTGGAGGAAGTCGCGAGCAGTTATGAACGGGATACCGAGGAAGCCGTCCAGATCATGAGCAGTCTGCTGGAGCCTTTAATGATCCTGGTCATGGGATTGATCACCGGTTTTATCGTGGTGGCCATGCTTCTGCCGATATTTGACATCAACGCGATGATGCACTGATGGAAAGGACGCATATGATCCAAAGGCCAGGAAAGACCTTCTGGCCCCGCCACCGGCGGGGCTGGCCGGGGATGCTGTTCGGCATTATTTTGGCAGCGATCCTTTGCGCCGGATCCGTCGTCGGGGCCGATAAACCCAACTGGAAAGAATTGAAGGGCACGCATTTTATCGTCTATTTTACCGGCGAGGAAAGTTTCGCCCGCGATGTTCTGAACTCTGCCGAGAGATATTATACCCGGATCGCCGGAGAGTTGGGGTACGCGCGCTATCAGGATTTCTGGACATGGGAAAAAAGGTGCAAGATCTATGTTTATCCCGACCATGATTCCTTTTTAAAATCGACCGGCGGGGCCGAATGGTCTCATGGCTTGGCGGAGTACAACACAAAGACAATTTATAGTTACGCCTGGCACGAAGGTTTTCTGGATTCTTTATTGCCGCATGAGATCGCTCATTTGATCTTCCGGGATTTTATCGGATTTAAGGGCGAGGTTCCTTTGTGGCTGGATGAAGGCGTTGCTCAGTGGGAGGAAGAGGCCAAGCGCCCCCAGATGAAAGCTATGATCAAGGAACTTTATAATAACGAGGGTTTGCTGCTCATTAATGACATGATGAAACTGGATATTGGCAGGCTTAAAACAAAGGAGGGCGTTCATGTCCGCGCCGCGCTGACCAAGGACGGCAGTCCCGGGGTCGTGTTTTTGAGCAGCGATAATCTGGTCAACACGTATTATCTGCAATCTGTTTCCATGGTCGGATTTTTGATCGAAAAATTCGGCGGCGAATCGTTCACGGCCTTTTGCCGGGAATTGCGCGACGGCGAATCCTTTGGTCAGGCTCTTAAATCCGCGTACACGACGATAACGACCATCGCGGAGTTCGAGAAACGATGGAAAGAATATTTGGATCAACTATAATGAGGGCCGTCCCGTCCACGCGGGACGAGCCTCGTCATTTCTTCTGAAAAGGAAGTGATGGAAAATGACGGGAGGTTATCATGTCCGGATCTTCAAAAAATAACCGTAATGGTTTTACCCTGATCGAACTGATGCTCGTCGTCATCATCATCGGCGCGCTGGTCGCGA
>CAYIMR010000217.1:0-2233 GCA_964364455.1 uncultured Planctomycetales bacterium
AGCCGGTCTCGGGAGCGACTTTTCCGACGTCATCTTTATATCCCAGTTGGCGGTTGAATACGCCGCCCGCGCTGACGGTCACTTTGAACGTTTCATTCAATTGATGCTCAATGCCAAAACCCGAAGAAATTTCCTGATATTGAAGAACAACGCCCTCTCGCGCGCCGCGGGTGACTTCATACTCGTCGAAGGCATACTGAAAGTCCCAGCGCAACAGCGTTGCATCCGTTAATTTATAAGAAATATTCGGATCATCCGAGGCGAGATTGAACGCTAATCGATCATTAGGACGGTAGATCAATCCGATCAAAGGGATTACTTCACGCTCGTATTCGGGGCGCACCGTCACGCCGCACACCAGAATGAAATCATCGCTTTCTTTGAAAATCAAATAACTCCGAAAAGGAATACGAAAAGCGCCTGACTTCCAATCCCAGCTATCGGTATTAAGCGTTGGCAAGATATCGATTCCCATGAAGAAACGGTCGTCCGATACAAAAGGGACCGGAAATTTTGTGGAAAGGCCTAATCGTCGTGATTCCAGACGGGACGGCAGATCAACGGATGTATCTGCGTTGATGTCTTTGTGGCCAACGCCCAGCGAGATGTCCACGGGAAGCTCTCCGGCCACCTTGAATTTGTACGTCAGATCGAATTTCGTCGCGGTAATGTCGATATCGTCATCCGTGGCTTCGATATCACTGGAATAAATATGGCGCGACTGAATTTCGGCAACGACCTGTGGCTCCTCTTCTTCGGCCCACCCGGCGGACGAGGCCAGCAACGCCAGGCATAACGGCAAAATCAAAAAGAATTTTTTATCCTTCACTAACATGACAGGATCATCCGGGTTTTTAAACCTGCAGACAGGCAAGAGCGAATATGATACGCCACAATGCCAAAAGCGACCGAAACGTTCAAAGAGTTCTTCAAACCGACCATTTCGATCTCAACGGCCGCGTCGCATAACGGCACAAGCGACTGGGCGACCCCTTCGATCTCATTGCCCACGACCAGACAGACCGGGCCATGGGGTTCGAATTCATCATGGGAAACACTTTCTGTCGTTTGTTCCAGAAGAACGACTCTGTAATCTTTCGCTTTAAGTTCCTTGAGGACAGAACAGGCATCGGCGCGATATTCCCAGGAAACACGCGCCTCGGCCCCCAGGGCCGTCTTGGCCAGCCGGGCATTGGGAGGATACCCCGTTATGCCGCACAACCACAATTTTTCCACCCCCACACCGTCACAAGTGCGAAAGATCGACCCAACATTATGGAGGCTGCGAATATTATTCAATACGACCGTGAACGGAAGCAGGGAAAGGCGTGCTTGCTGTTTCTGCTGACGGGCGATAAGTTCCGCGTGAGTCGATTTACGCATTGCCGATATTCTTTCGGAATCGATCCTTACCGTGGGGACGCGGCCTCCGCCAGATCCCCTTTCTTAACGTCACCGGTGATGATCGTCGGCGTCAGGAAGATGACAATCTCCGTTTTTGTTGATTCATCGTCCTGGTTTCGAAAGGCGGCACCCATCACGGGGATATCCCCCAAAAACGGCACTTTGCGGGTGGATTTGATCTTCTCCTCCTTGATCAGCCCGCCGATGACGATCGACACCCCGTTTTTGACCATGACGGTCGTCTCGGCTTCGGAGGTCTCCACAACGGGGATCGTGTTGTTGTTGCTGGTGGTCAAATTGCTGGTCACGGAACTGACCTCAGGCTTGATCTTCATGGTCACGAAGCCGTCATTATGGATGGTCGGAGTGACGTACAGCTTGACCCCGACGTCGATGAAGTTGACGCTTTCGGCGGTCGTTGTCGGGCCGGAGGACGGGGTTGTGGTCGTTGTCGTGACATACGGCTCGGTGGACCCGACCAGAATCTTCGCCTCCTTGTTATTGACGGCCGTAATCCGCGGGCTCGAAAGGATGTTCGTCCTGCCCACCGTGTCCAAAGCTTCGATCAGCGCCGTGTAATCGTCGCTGGCGACGGTCCCAATACTTAACCTTCCGCTTTTGTCCGTGGAAGTAAGCACATCAAAGTTGCTGGCCAGATCCAGGCTATGAAAATCCCTGACGATGGCTTCCCAGTCGACGCCCATCTTATGTTCGTCGTTAAGGGTGATCTGGATGATCTTGGCCTCGATCAGGACCTGTTTGTCCTTTTCATCGAAGGCCTCGATGATCTTGCGGATCTTCGTCAAAGCCTGCGCCGTGTCCGAGATAA
>CAYIMR010000218.1:0-2221 GCA_964364455.1 uncultured Planctomycetales bacterium
ATCGGCAGGAGAATCTCGGCATAAGCATGGATTCACTATAGCAAAATTGAAAATGAGAAGACAATACATTTTCAAACAAAAACCTCCCCGCGCGGGACCGCGCCCCTGCCCGCAAACTTAAGTGCCCGCAAACTTAAGTTTCTTTCTCGGCGGTTATCATATATACTTATGGCATGGGAAAAAACCGGTTTTTCAGCAAAGAGGCCTTCCTTTTCCTTGTTCTGACCGTCGCGCAGGTGTGGTTCTTGCTGGCGTTTGTCGACCTCAAACCACACGTGGGCTATGACGTTTTTTTTGCCAGCAATGACCCCAGCTACAAAGACGATATCCGGATCTCCCGGCTCTTTCCGCGCAATGACAACCAGATCCTGATCAATTTTTCCGGAGATATTTTCGACCCTCAATACCAGGGCAGGGTCAAAGAATTCGGCGGCCTTTTATTGAATTTCAAGGAGGTCAAGGACGTCAAAAGCATCATGCGCGGGCCGCGCAACGTCCCGGACGCCGTAGAATCCTCATTATGGCGAAGGCTCCTCATCCCCGGCAAAGACGCGTCGTCGAACATGCTCGTTGTCTTGAAACCTTCCGTCCCCGCGGAGGATCTTTCCGTGCTCATCCCCAGGATCGAAAACCTCAAAGCGGTCTTTGAGTCGGAGGATTTCACCATCAAGATCTCCGGCTTGCCCTACATCACGGAACTGATCCGCCGCCACCTCACCGAGGACCTGCGCACCTTCACGCTCCTGGCGTTCCTGATCTTCGGACTGGTCGTGATCTTTGTCTTTCATTCCTGGCAAATTTTCATGGGGATGGTCGTCACCTGTTTTAACGCCGCCGCGCTCACTCTGATGGGCATGAACCTGCTCAACGTCAAGATCGGGATTTTAACGGCCAATTTGACCACCATCATTTTCGTCATGACGCTTTCACACATGGTCTTTCTGACCTTCAACTGGAAACATATCCTCGGCATCGAAGACAACCGCGCCGCCGCGCGCGAAGCGATGAAGATCACCTTCCCCGCCTCGTTCTGGTCGATGGCGACGACCCTCCTGGGATTTTTGTCCTTACTGCACGTGCAGGCCAAGCCGATCCGCGAGCTCGGCGCCGCCGGCGCGATCGGCACGCTCATCGCCTTTGCCGTGGCCTACGGCGTCTATCCCGCCTTTTTAAGCCTCAAAAAACCTTCCCACGAAAAAACGGACCTTTTCGTCCGGAATTTCTACAAACACCTTTTTAATTTCTTCGAACCCCGCAAATGGATCGTCTTCGGCGCCATCATCGGCCTGGCCGTTTTTACGCTCCCCTTTTTAAAAACGCTCGACCTCGACCCCAGCCTGCTCTCGTTCTTTTCCCCTAAAAGCGAGATCACCAAAGGCCTGAAGCACATCGACGCGCGCGGCGGCAGTAACCCGCTGGTAATCGTGATCAAATCCGGGGCCAATGAACCCTTGAGCTCCAAGACCAATATCCAACGGCTTTTAAACCTGCAGGACCAGCTGGAAACGCATCCGGACGTGGGGACACTTTTGTCCATGCCTTTATTGGTGGAGGAAGCGCGGCGCCAATCGTCCTGGAGCTTTCTTTTCTCCAACCAGACGCTCCTGAAATGGATGGCCTCGGCGAAATATGACTCGATCGCCAAAGGATTCATCACGGACGATCAAAAATCGGCGCTTTTATTCTTTCGCATGAATGAGGAAGGCCGCGCGAAACATCGTCTGGAGGTCGTTGCCGAGATCAAAGGCCTCATTGAAAAGAAAGGGTTCGACCCTTACTTGACCGGCGGGGTCTACGCCCTGCAGGGAAACCTCTCCCGCCACGTGGCGGTAAGCCTTATCTACGGCCTGGGACAGCTGTTGTTTGTTTTCCTGATCATCGCCTTCATCGCTTCGCTCAAAATAAGGACGGCCCTGGCGATGAGCTTCGCGATCGGCATGATCCCGTTATGTATCCTGGGAGTTGTCGGCGCGCTGGGCTTGCCGATGGACACGATCGCGGCGCCGGCGGCCAATATCGCGATCTCGATGGGGATCGACGCCATGCTGCACATGGTCAACGCCTCCCGCCGCTTTTGGAAACACGAAACCGACGGCGCCGTGCTGTGGCACAAGGTACGCGAACGCATGTGGGAGCCGGTCATGACCTCGATGTTCATCGTTTCCAGCGGCTTCGCGATATTTTTCTTCTCGTCGTTCCCGCCCACCCAGCGCTTCGGCGG
>CAYIMR010000219.1:0-2214 GCA_964364455.1 uncultured Planctomycetales bacterium
GCCTGTTTCATACTGCTGAATGATTCTAACTCCGAAAGCAATGATGAAAACTACAATTAATAATATTGGTGTAACCATATTCTATTCCCTCCCTTTTAAAATTTAATGAGGCTTTATTCTAACAAAATAAAAACCCTCTGCAACATTTTTCTTGCAGAGGGTTAGGATAAAAAAGCTCCCCCGCGAGGACTCGAACCTCGGACCCAGTGGTTACACTTAACCCGATATTACTACCGGAAGTGGACTATCTCTTCTCCGTACCCCAATGTTCTTGGAGATTAGGAGGCAGGTGTATAGTCTCTGCACTTGCCCTCCGCTATAAATCTTGGCGGATGCTAGCTCAGGATTATCCGTTGATTTCTCTCAGGACTTCCCTGACTTAGCCTGCTTTGTCAACCACGATTTCTCGTGGAAGCTGCCTCGATTCACTCCTCGTTCTAAACGGCCTTCGGATTTCTTTGAAATCCTTCCGGCCAGAACTCGGAGTCAATTCGCCTTTCGGCGACTTGACAGCCACTTGCTCTACCAGCTGAGCTACAGGGGAATAAATTTTAAAGAACAATTCAGCGTCGAATTGAAAAAAATTATACAGTAAATCCGTCAAAAGTCAATGGGAGAGTCCCGTCTTGTCATAAATAATTAGGTGGATTAAAATGGACGCGTTATGTTTAAAAAACCGCGATTATCCGGGGCTGCCGCGTCGGCGCGCTGGCCATGGGTCACGCTGCTTTTAGTGTCGTGGTATGTCACGCTGGCCGCGACCCATTACTTCAACCAGCGGGCTATGTGGAACGACGAAGCGTGCGTCTTTGAGAGCATTGAACATTTTGAACCCCACCAGATGTTTACCACGCCCCTACGGGCCTTGCAGGTTTTTCCGCGGGTCCATCTTTTTCTGATCCAGCAATTCTCCAAGGTGTTCGACTTTCATCTGCTGAGCCTGCGTTTTTTCCCTTTGTCGCCATGCTGACCGCGTTCTGGCTGTGGTTGAAATTGGCGCGACCGCTGTTAAAATCCGACACGGCCTATTGGACGTATCTTTTTTCCTGGGCGGCCTCGGTACCGCTGGTCTATTACGCGGCCGAGCTCAAACCCTATTCGACGGACGTCCTGGCCGGGGCGATATTTATGATGTTTCTCTCCCATGAAGACGGCTTGCGCACCAGGGACGCGCGCAAATACCGGTTTGTCCTCGCGGCCCTGCCCGCGTTGGGGCTTTTTTCCTATCCGGCGTTTTTGTTCGCGTTGATCGTTTTGTATAATTTGGCCGTCGATTTCCTAAAAGACAAAACTCGCGGGAAAGACCTTGGCATTTACGCGGTTTCTCTGGCGGGTTTTATGCTGCTTTCGTACGCGATCGATATGCGCTTGCGCCCGATCGCCGCTGTGACGACGGGATTTGGAGATTATTTCATTTCTTTTAGCTCGGTGGTGGAATTTTTCAAGACCGGGGGAGGGGATCAACAATTTGTTCTCCCGCTGGTTCGGCGAACGGCCCAAGGTCATCAAGGCGATCGGCCGTGTGTTCGTTATCTTCGGATTCTTTAATATGTTCTACGCGTTCTTCGCCAATATCAAAAAAGAAGGACATCGCATCCGTTCGCCCATGACCGCGGCCTTCGCGCTTTTTCTGGGGCTGCTCGTTTTGGGGATGCTCAAGAAATATCCGTTCGCCGTGCCGCGCACGTCGCTGTTCTTTTGCCCGTTCCTATTCCTTTTGACCATTGACGCTATCACCAGCCTTAAGAAATTTAATAAATATATTTTTACACTTATGCACGGGGCGTACGTCGTGTTCCTCGCGGCCGTGACCTTTGGCATTGCGAGCAACGTGTTTTCCGGCGACCTCGGCACCTTGGCGACCCTTTGGAAATAGAAGAGACGTGGCAGATTAAGATCGCGTAACAGAACACAGAATCTTCCGCCGCGGAAGTCCCCCTGCGTGTCGCCGCCGCGGCCGCAAAACCCGCAAAACAAAGCGGCGCTTTGTCCCTCCGGAAATTTATGGAACTTTCCCGCCTTTTTTCTGTTGACACCTCCCTGTATTGACGATATACACAATACAGAGCCCGCCGTGTTAAAATCATGGATTGAAAGAAAACTTTATGCCTCACAGAGTTTTTTTATTAATATTACTATTATTCGATTTTGTTTTTACGGCACCCGTGTCCGCACAGGAAGTTTTGACGTGGGCCGACTGTCTGGCTGAGGCGA
>CAYIMR010000220.1:0-2199 GCA_964364455.1 uncultured Planctomycetales bacterium
GCCGTGCGCGCCAATCCCCAAAGTGCTTTGATGCACAACGACCTTGGGATCATTTATACCAAATACGGTCAGCCGCAGGATGCCCTCGCCAGTTTTCAGAACGCCCTTGCGATCCGGCCGGATAATCCCGTCGCTTATTTCTCCATGGCCGCGGCGTACATTCAGCTGGATGATAAGAAAAAAGCCGCTGATTCCCTCGAACAGGCGGTTATTCTCAATCCGCGGTATGCCGAGGCGCACTATAATCTCGCTGGTCTGTGCATATTCGCAGGCCAAAAAGACAAAGGGATAGAGCACTTTCAGAAGGCGCTGTCATTGTACCGCGAACAAGGTAACGAGCGGGAGGCCCAGGAGTGGGACAAGGCCTTTAGAGAGTTTTTCAGGATCCCGATACCAGATTAAAGAAATCTATGGCCCGAACCGTATCCATCCTTATTCCTCTTTATAACGCGCAGCATCTCATTGATGATACCGTGCGTAAGCTCGTTGATTTTCTCGCCGCTCAAGAGATGGATTATGAAATTCTTTTTCTTGATGACGGAAGCAGCGACGGTACCAAAGAACTTCTTAGCCGGCGGGCGGCAAATAATCCGCGCATACGATGTTTTTATGGGGAGATCAATAGAGGTTTGGGGGCGAGTTTGCGCGGACTATCCCAGGAGGCCCGGGGCGAGGTCCTGATCTATTGTGACGCGGATCTTCCATTTGGCGTTGAGATCATTGCTGTTTTGTTGCGCGCCATCAGAGAGTGCGATTGCGCCGTGGCTTCGCGATATGCCGGGACACAAAGTCACGTGAGGTCACTGAGGTGGCTTGCGAGCCGGATGTATTATTTTTTGTGTCGGTTATTGTTCGCGATTCCCGTCGCGGATATCGGCTCCGGAACGGTGGCCGTGAAAAAAGAAGCGCTCGCCAGGCTTCATTTGACCTCCGACGGGTTCGGTATCCATGCCGAGCTCTACGTTAAAGCGGCCCGCCAGGGCTTGTTGATCAATGAGATCCCCGGTGTTGTCGTGGAAGGAAGGGCCGGTACTTTTCGCATCCGGCGTCACGCGGTCCCCGTACTCCAGGAAACGTTGCGGCTGTGGCAAGACCTCGCTATTTCCCGCTAGGCATTTTCTTCTGGACTTTTTTCATCAAGGACTGGAATTTTGGATTTTGGAGAAGATATTGCGTCTTCTCGTTCTGCTGGATCTGTTTGGGATCATAGCTCATGACGGCGCTCATGAACGCGGGGTCGGACAAGACGCCGCGGATCTCCGGGTCCTGCATGATGTTCTGGATCTCCGTCATGACCTCGGGATCGGACAAGAGGCTGGTTTGCATTTCCTGGACCCGGCCTTTGAGCGACGCGGTTGCCGTATTCCCCGTATCCGGGGGCACCGGCGCTGGTTCCTCCGCAATACTTACGATCTCGGATTCGGCAACAGAGAAGTTGCCTAAATTGTCCGTTTTCAGCGTGTAAACCCCGTCGGCAAGCTGCAAGACAGTTCCCTTAATTACAGAACCGTTTTTGAGCGTGATGACCTTGGTCGATTGGGCGTGGGCGCAAAGCGCGAGATTCGCGGCGGTAACAATAATAAAGAGTCGGAAAAGGAAGTTCTTCATATTATCATAATCTATCATAAGTTTTTGTAAATTGCATTAAATTAATTATTTTTATACGAAGCGAAACAAGCCGAAAGGTTGACAAGGTAGGGGGGCAATGATATATTGAGGGGCAATTTTGGGATAGATTCTTTTGGGGCTGTAGCTCAGCTGGGAGAGCGCTTGCATGGCATGCAAGAGGTCACGAGTTCGATCCTCGTCAGCTCCACCATTTTTTGCCGAAGTGGCGGGATGGTCCCGCCCTTCTTAATAATATCAGTGGGATGCGGGATCCCGACTTCTTTCCAGATATAAAGAAAAGTCGGGACAGACGCGGCGGTCTCACGAAACGAGCTTTAGCGAGCGGAGTCCCGAGCGGTCACGCGAGGGAAAAACCAACAGAAAAATATTTGCTGGAGTGGTGGAATGGCATACACGCCGGTCTCAAAAACCGGTGAGGGCAACCTCGTAAGGGTTCAACTCCCTTCTCCAGCATTATTTTTTTGCCCCCCTTGTAAGACCATCCTGATCCCTGTTTCCCGCTGCAGTCAGTCAGTCTGGACAGAATAAGCGAAAAGTGCTATAAGTAGCTTAAGTTCATCGTAGTTGTAA
>CAYIMR010000221.1:0-2196 GCA_964364455.1 uncultured Planctomycetales bacterium
GTCCTCGCATTCATGGCCGTCGTTGTGCTGATCGCGGGAATTATTTTTATCAAAACGACTTTTTAAAAGGCTTTCACGATCTCGATGAGCGAACCAAAATTCATTGAACGGATGAAGAAAAAATACAACGTCAGGACCACCTTCGAACTGTTCATTATCATGGCCGTGTTCTCCCTGGCAGGCATGGCCATTGTCTGGGTCAGAAAACCCATCTTCCACCTGCTCGGTATTACCGCCCAAACCCCGTTCATCCTCAAATTCCTTGCCTGGCTGGCAGTGGTCTTCCCTGCCTATCAGATCAATCTCTTGATATTCGGCTTTCTGCTCGGACAGTTCCCGTTCTTTTGGGAAAGAGAGAAAAAATTCTTGCGGTTTCTGCGAAGGATACTTCTGGAGCGGGGCCCCGCGCGTCAAAATACATAAAGCATCAAGTAGATCAGAACTCCGGTCACGGAAACATACACCCACACCGGCAACAGCCACTTCGTGATACGCACATGCCGCGCGAAATCTCCCCGCATCGCGAAATAAACGGCCCTCAGGCAAAACGGCACGATGATGACCGCTAACGGGGTATGCGTCAAAAGAATGAAGAAATAAACGCCGCGTATCAATCCCTCCCCCTGGTAACGCGTTACACCCACCGTCGTTAAGTGATACGTAAGATAGAAAACCAGGAACAGAAACGAAGCAGTAAGCGCCGCGATCATGAATCTTTTATGCACGGCGCTTTTTTTGTTACGGATGGCCCGCCAGCCTAAAAAAAGCAAAATGCCTGCCGTAAAATTCAGACAGGCGTTTAAAGTTGGTAAATGCAGAGTGAACATATTCGTCTCGCTTAAAATGTAACGTCAAGCATGATCAGAGCAAACAAAACAGGCAGATAAAGGACCGTCGCCTTCAAAAGATTTCTGGCATCGGCCAAAGATCTGGTCAAGGTCAATCTCCGTCCTGCCCACCACAGCGCGATGCCGGCGGCGAAAGCGCCACCCGCATAGATCGCGCCGGATAGACCGATCATCGCCGGAACAAGCGACACAAAAAGCAACATCCAAGAAAACGACAAGATATGGGCGAACATCCTTTTTCCGTCAGGTTCAACGACCGGGAGTATTTTAAAACCAGCGCGCTTATAATCGTCCTTCAACAACCAGGCAATTGAGTAAAAGTGCGGATGCTGCCACAAAAATAAGATCAAAAATAAAATGCCGGCGGAGAAATTCAGATGCCCAGTCGCCGCCGCCCATCCGCCCAAAGGCGGGATAGCGCCCGGGAACGCGCCGATGGTCGTGCTCAACCAGCTCACTCTTTTCATCGGGGTATAAACCATGATATACAGAAATGACGCAAGCAAACTTAAAAAGGCCGTCAAAATGTTGACTTTGACATACAGGATAAATATCCCAACGAGCGTCAATATAATGCCGAAATTAAACGCGTGTGCCGCTTGGATGATCCCCGCCGGGATAGGCCGATTGCGCGTGCGCAGCATTTTGGCATCGAATTCGCGTTCCAGATACTGATTAAGCGTGCTGGAGCCACCGCAGGTCAGCGCGACGCCGATCAATAACGCGATAAAACGCCCCACGTCATGGATACCCTGCCCCCCAAGAAAAAATCCCAAAGCGGAAGTCACCAGAACAAGACTGGTGATCCGTGGTTTAGTCAGCGCAAAATAGGAAGAAATGATGGATATTATATTCATGACGTTAAAAAATTGCACTTTTAAATTTCAGCCAGGACAATGGGGCCGCGCGCAAAAAAAGAAGGACGACAACACCAAGCGTTGCCGCTCCGGTCATAACGTGCGTACTGGTGATATGCGGTGATTTTTCCGAAAGCACGGTAAAAATGCCCAAACCGATCTGGGCGGCCACAAGCGCGTTAAGCATCCAAACCGTCGACATGATCATTTTATCCGAAATCTTTTCGCGTAAAGTGACGATATTGAGCAGACCAATCGTTACCAAAATAAAGAACGCTCCCGCCCGATGCACAAAATGGATCATGACCTGCGCCATATTGACCATGGGCAGGTCATGTTCAAAGCGCCAATCATTGATGTGCCGCAACATCGCGTCATTAAAAGGCGGGATCCAATACCCGCCCATCCTTGGGAAATCGGGGATAGCCAATCCCGATTCGGTATGACGCATCAACGCCCCGAAAATAAGTTGAACATAAATGAGCACCCCT
>CAYIMR010000222.1:0-2171 GCA_964364455.1 uncultured Planctomycetales bacterium
ACGCGTGCGTGAAGTGCCAGAAAAAGGTCGACGGGAAGGCGTATTTCAGCCTTCGTTCCGGCGGGCTGGTGTGCATTCAATGCCCGTCCCAGGAAAGCGTTCTGACACCCATTTCCAAAGGCACGATCGCCTCGATCTTGCATATCGAGGCGAATCCTTGGGAAAAAAGCCTGCGGTTGGGGCTGACCAAAACGGTCAAAGAAGAATTAAAATACATCCTCAACAAATTCCTCGTGTACCACCTGGAGCGCAAGATCAAAACCGCGGCATATTTATGAGTCGCACTGGAGTAAAGCCAGACGTATCCAATTATTTATTATGTAGTACAAAATAGTTATTGACTTACTTAATCATATGTGGTATCCTTAATGTAGAAAAGGAGGATAGATTATGACAACCACTATTGTGACGGCCAAAGGGCAGATCGTAATCCCTTCGCGGATCCGTCGGCACCTAAACATCAAAAAGGGTACTCGGCTGTGTGTGATTGAGAAGGAGAATGAGATTGTCCTGCAACCTTTGACGCGAGAATATTTCGAACACGCGGCCGGGATTCTCAAGACCAAGGGCAAACTGACGCAAGCTGTTATTGCGCAAAGGAAGGAAGAGAAAGTGAAAGAGGAAGAGAAATGGCAAAAGTCCTAGACGCCTCGGCCTTGATGGTCTATTTAGAGAAGGAAGAAGGCTATGAAAAGGTCAAAGAGCTTTTGATCAAGGCCGTGGAAACGGACAAGAAGCTTTTGATGGCCGCGGTCAATTTCGGCGAAGTGTATTACGCGGTCGCCCGGGAACACGGTCTCCCTGAGGCGGAGCGGATATCCAGCCTGATCCAGACCTTTCCTATTGAGTTTATCGAAGTTGATCTTGTTCTGGCCCGGCAGGCCGCTATTTTAAAGGCCACCCATAAACTTCCTTTCGCTGATTGCTTCGCCGCGGCCCTCACCAAACTGCGCAAAGGCGAACTGGTGACAACGGACAAGGATTTCAAGGCGGTGGAGAAGGAAATAAAAATTGTCTGGGTGTAGGCAACGGTGGGCCTCGTGCCCGCGAAACTCAAGAAATCGAGCAACGAGATACGAGATACGGGCGACGATACGAAGTCAGCAGGTTAGATAAAGCGGCTATAATAAAAACTTATGGATATTTTTTTGAAATCAGTTCCGCATAAAGAATTTGACCCAAAAGCTTTTGTTGGGGATAAAAATATTCCTCAGGCATTATGTAATTTTGTTTTAGCTTTAGCACTGGTTTACAATGATTTTAAATTCTATTCAGTAAACTATAAAGACCTATTAGATTCTAGGCCAGAGGGTAAGTTAGAAAGAAATTCAATTTGGGGTGAATACGAGGGCATAAAGCTTCATCTGGTTCGTCTTCACATTGCTTTTGCGCACGAACTTTTTAAGTTAATTCAAGAAAATAGGGAGCTATTAGAAAATGCTTTCCTGAAAGAGGTTGTTCGAATGCTTGATCGAAGGGCACGTGAATCATGGAAAACACTTGTCGAGGCCGCATTAATGGAAGAAACCGCTGCCAGAAGATCAAATCCGCTTTTTATGATAAGAAATAAAATTATATTTCATTATGATACTAAAGAATTATTTTCAGGTTACCAGACGGGATTTTTTAAGGAGCAGAAAGTATTACAAGACGCCTGTCTTTCAGAAGGAAGCAATTTAGAGGATTCCAGATTTTATTTTGCTGACTTGGCAGTCGAGGGATATTTAAAGAAAAAGTTAGGGCTAGATGCAGATATTTTTTTTTCTTCTTTAGGGGAAATCATTCGGGATATTAATATGGCGCTGCATCATATAGTCATAGGATTTATACAAAGAAGAAATTTTGCTTGGAGAATTCCAAGAAGTAAATAGGGGATGGAGTTCTGGGGGCGTGTGGCTGGACCCGAATTGAAGAAACAAAATTAAGGTTACGTCCCCCCCCTAGGAGCAGCAGATGGTTTCGTAATTACTTGTGACAATCTATGTTGCGTACAACGTCGGCAAACTTATTTAAACAAGGCCAGTTCCTTCTGGAAGACACATCACTATCAAATAGAGCCAGAAATGCCTTAATAAATGCTGGCTATCAAACTTTAGAGGAATGTCAAAATCTCTCATGGGAAGACCTTCGTTCTATAAGGAACATTGGGAAAAAAACAATCGAAGAGATTC
>CAYIMR010000223.1:0-2163 GCA_964364455.1 uncultured Planctomycetales bacterium
CCGGCAATGACCACCGCGGCGGCCAAAACTGACAGCCAAATCCTTTTTTTCATTTTCCAGCCAAAGCCTTTTTGACTAATTCGCTCACCACCCGATTATCGGCCCTGCCCTGCGCTTTGACGGCAACGGCTTTGATCACGTTGCCCATATCCTTCATGGATTGCGCGCCCGTTTCACGGATCGCTTGCTCGATAAATTGCTGCAACGCCTGTTCGGATAATTCCTCAGGCAAATAACTTTTCAGGATCGCCATTTCGGCAGTTTCCTTATCGGCCAGATCCTTGCGTCCGCCTTTTTCGTACTGTTCGATCGAGTCCTGGCGCTGTTTGATCTGCTTTTTGATGACCACGACGACATCCTTGTCCTCCAAAGTTTCACTCCGCTTCTCGATACGGACGTTCTTGAGTTGCGCCCGCAAAAAATTCACGGTGGATGCCTTGACCGTATCACGGTCTTTCATGGCCTGGAAATAATCTTTCTGAAGCTGTTCTTCTAACATGGACTTTACCTCCATAAAATTTTAAATATCCCTTATAATAATGACTTTATGGCGGGATTTCAATCCTTTTGTAATTTCAATTTGATTTTTACGCACCTGATAGTGTTCGGCCAGAAACCTGATAAGAGCTTCATTGGCTTTTCCATCCACAGCTGGCGCGTTCAGATGAATCTTATAACGCTGACCTTCCGGAGAGATAATATTTCGTTTTGCGTTGGGGATGACTTTAACTTCAATTTCCATACCTGGATCAACTGAAAGATAATTTTGACGGGTCTGGGCCGATTATTGAAAAACGGTTACATTTACGCGGACTTTGGGATCGGGGTTGGGAACCTTCCCCGGCGGGAGTGCATCAAAACTGGTGGCTTGATATTGCTGTTCATCGACCTGAACTGGCTGGCCGCCTTTCACAAAATACCCCTGATTGCCATACATCAACCGTACACGGTCACGTTCCGCCAGGGCGGAAATCCGGGGTAAACGGTTTTCGTATTTGATCTGGTTGATCAGCGCGGCGGACGCTTGCCCTGCTTGACTCCCCGCAGCGACTGCCTGCTGTTTCGCCCCACCATTTTTCGCTTGTGCCGCGGCAAGAAGACTTTCTGTTTGCGACAAGACAGATTTAACCACGGCTAATTCCTGCTGAGTGGCCTGTAAAGATTTCCGGCTTTCCTGATAAAGCGCTGTTGTCTGGTTTAATCCTAGGGTCACGTCTGCCAACCGGCGTGTGGTGTCCGCATAAAGCGCTGTTGTCTGGTTTAACTCCAGGGTCACATCAGCCAGCTGGCGGGTAGTATCTGCGTAAAATCTCTGATATTCTCGCGTTAGATCAGCTTGCTGGGTGGCGGTGGCCAAAAATCCCTCATTAGATCTGGAAACATCTTGAAAAATGACCCCACCCAGCCAGACCGCATACCCGATCAAGGCCCCGGTGACAACACCCAGAAAAATACTCACGGCACGATTGATTTTCCACATGCGGATGAGGTCTCTGACACCCGATTCTATCCGTTTCTTTAAACGGTACAACAGGACCACCGGTAAATCGGCAAATTGAAACCCGCAAAGATACTCATTGCTAGAAAAACGTTTTTTCTTGCGCCAAACAAGATGTCCTGTATCAGGTATATAGTTGGCATCATTGAGGTTAGAATCGAAAGAAAAAATACTCTGATCCGGAAACGCATTGACGGAGGTGAGCTCGACAAGCATACCCGAGGCACTGAGGTTGCGGATCCTGCCGTGCCCAACCAAACCGCTTTCCTTGATATGCCACAGCAAGCGGGTATTTTCTTCGATGCGAACATGCCGTCGTGATCCCCCCCTCAAGGCGCGCGGTAGATCTACTGTGTTCATTCTTGGCCCCCATAAAAAATGACAGCTTTTCGTAAGCTGTCATTGACGATCCATGTTTTTATGGATAGAATTTTGTGCATACCTTAGCTTAGGTGAATCCAGAAGTTATGGATCCCAAACCATTGATATAGTATATAAAAAGATTTAAATAATTACAAGAGATTTTCAAGGTGATTTTCAAGGTGGTTCCTGCCCCTTGAAAATGGCGTCAAAAATGCCGTCAATGAGGATTTTCTCCGGCCTGGTCTCTTCCTGCGGAGTTTCTTCACCTTGCGGGGGTGCTTCTCCTGGTGTCTGTTGCCCGG
>CAYIMR010000224.1:0-2162 GCA_964364455.1 uncultured Planctomycetales bacterium
GCAGGCCCAAAAACTTAAGCAGTTTTCTGCGCTGCGGAGACTGTGAAGCGAGAATTATCTTTTTCATTGGTTGGGTAAATAGTAACCGGCGGATGGTTAATGGTGAATATTTCTTCCCATTTACTATTTAACCATTCACCTGTTTATGGATTTCTGAAATGTCAAAAATGGAGACCAGCTCGCAGCCCCTGGCCGCCAGGGCCTCCCGGGCGCCTTCTCCGCGATCAAGAACACATACCGCTTTCACGACCCGGATCCCCATGGGGGTGAGAACATCCAGCGATTCCAGAAAAGCTTTGCCGGTCGTGGCGACGTCATCGATCAGGATAACCTTGCTGCCTTTTTGTAGCGCGGGGCCTTCGACCTGTTGCTGTTTCCCGTGGGCTTTGGGGGCTTTGCGGATGATAAAAGTATTGACCGGCCGCCCGGCCTGCAGGCTCACAACACCGATCGCGCCCAGCATCGGGTCCGCCCCCAGCGTCGGGCCGCCGATGGCATCATACGGCTCATCCTTGACGTGATCAAGGATCAAACGCGCGCACAGATACGCGCCTTTGGCCGTCAACGTGACCCGGCGGGCATCGACGTAATAATCGCTTTCTTTTCCTGAGGAAAGGATGACCTTGCCTTTAACATAAGCTTCTTTGGTCAGAAGCTCAAGGAGCTCGTGGCGTTCTTTACCCAACTCAATCATTAAACTCTCCCACTATTGCCTATCACCCATCAACTATCACCTTTATGAATCGGTATATCGCTTGATCCCTTTGAGCTCAAGGTCGAACTCATCCTTGCTGTCCGCGTAATTGCGCGCTTCGATCGGGTCCACCAAACCGTCTCTGACCAGCTTCACCAATGATTTTTTGAACGACTGCATCCCGAAAAGCGCGCCCTCATCGATATACATCTGGATCTCGCGGATCTCCCCGTCGCGGATCAAGCGCGCGATGGTCGGGGTGACCACCATCGTTTCAACCGCGGGTACGCGGCCACGACCGTCTTTGCGGGCCAGAAGCCGTACCGAAATGGTGCCTTTTAAAATAAGCGAAAGCTGCATCCGGATCTCATCGTGCAGGTGCGGAGGAAAAAAATTGACGACGCGGATGATCGTCTGGACCGCGTTGATCGTGTGGAACGTGCTGATGACGAACGCCCCCAGCTCGGTCGCCGTGATCGCCGCGCGCATGGTCGGCTCGTCGCGGATATTGCCGATAAAGATAATATCCGGGCTCTGCTGGGTCACGTGCTTGAGCGCCATCGGATAAGACTGGACGTCGAGGCCAAGTTCGCGCTGGTTGACGATGCTTTTTTTATCCTGGAACAAAAATTCGATGGGGTCTTCGATGGTGATGATGTGCCTGGCGCTCACCGCGTTGATGTACTCGATCATGCTGGCGATGGTGGTCGATTTACCGTTTCCGGCGGGGCCGCAGACTAAAAAAAGCCCTTTGGATTCATCGCAAGCCTGCTTGAGCAATTCCGCCGGCAGATTAAGCTGCTCAAAATCTTTGACCCGCATATGGACGTGGCGCGCGACGATGGCCGGGGTCCCGCGCTGCATAAAAATATTGATCCGAAACCGCCCCACCTGCGGTTCCTCGTGAATAAAATCGATGTCATAATTTTCCAAAAAATGCTTTTTACGAGCCTCGCTGGCCAACAAAAGATTCGTGATGCCCTGCATGTCGGGTTTGGACAAAGGCTCTGAAATGATCGTCTCGATCTTACCGTTAATGCGGGCGCGGGGGGTGGCCCCGGTCCTCAGGTACAGGTCCGAGGCTTCCTTGTCACACATGAGCTGGAATAATTCTTTAAGAGTCATGATTGCTTTTCATTCTACCGCGCGCCGCGCGCGGATTCAACTGATTTTGTCATTTCAGCAGCGATCTCGCGCTCTTTGTTCAATAATTGCGCCTTGCGCTTATCAAAACAGCCGGCGTACCCGCCTAAAGAACCATTGACATGAATGACCCGATGGCATGGGATGATCACAGGATACGGATTCCGCCGCAGGGCCTGCCCGACGGCACGCACCGCCTTCGGCGATCCGATCTCTCGGGCCACCCACTGATACGACCTGGTCTCACCCAAGGGAATTGTGGACGTGACAGAGAGCACCTTCCATTGGAATTTGGTTAATTCTTTATGCTGATTTTTCATAGCGT
>CAYIMR010000225.1:0-2150 GCA_964364455.1 uncultured Planctomycetales bacterium
TTGGTGATCCCCTGGATCCTGACCCCGTAAGCGACGTTCTCATAAATACTTTTGGGGAACGGGTTCGGTTTCTGGAAAACCATTCCGATCTCCCGGCGCAGGTCCGTGATGTCGACGTCTTTGGCGTAAAGGTCGATCCCCTTATATATGATTTTTCCCTCAAACCGGAAACGTGGGACGAGATCGTTCATGCGGTTCAGGCACCGGATGAGCGTGCTTTTCCCGCACCCCGAAGGGCCCATCAACGCCGTGACCGTTTTCGCCTGAAAATTCAGCGTGACGTTCTTTAATATCTGCTTAGGGCCATAAAAGGAATTCGCGTCCTTGATCTGTAGGATGATCTCCTGCTCCATCACTTACCACCTTTTCTGATTTTTATACCGTAAATAAATAGCCACGCCGTTCATGAACAACGTAATTGCCAATAACACAATAATGCCGCCCGCCGCGTCTGCCAGAAAGCCCTTCTGCGGACGGGAAACCCAGTTGAAGATCTGGATCGGTAACACGGTGAACGGATCAAAAAAACCCTGCAAGCTCAAATGAACGTACGGGGACTGTTGTGAAAGCGAAACCGGGCTCGTGGGCAAAAACGGAATATACGTGAGCGCCCCGATGGTAATCAAAGGCGCCGTTTCCCCAATGGCCCGCGACATCGCCAGAATGATCCCGGTTAAAATACTCCCGAACCCCGCCGGAAGGACCTGGTGACGGATGGTCTGCCATTTGGTCGCGCCCAACGCGTAGGACGCCTCACGGATCGAAGATGGGACCGAACGCAGGGCTTCCCGCGTGGAAAGAATAATGACCGGTAGAATAAGCAAGGCAAGGATAAGCCCGCCCGCCAATACGCTTCTATCCAGATGCATCATCCGGACGAACAAACCCAATCCCAAAATTCCATAAATAACCGACGGGACCCCGGCTAAATTGGCGATATTGATCTCGATAAAATCGGTGAATCTGTTGCGCCGGGCGTATTCTTCCAGATAAATGCCCGAACCGATCCCCAAGGGAATGGCGAAAATGGCCGTCGTGATCATGATCCAGATCGTCCCCACCCAGGCGGAAAAAATACCGGCCTGTTCCGGCTTGCGCGAAGGATAACTCGTGAAAAAATCCCAGCCGATTCGATGAAACCCATCCATAAATACGTCGATGACCAACACGGCAAGGACCAGTAACCCGAAAAAGGTCGCCGCCAAGCCAGTAATTTTAAAAGCGGCATCTATATTTCTATCCAGTTTCCTGTTACTCATAAATCTCCTGAAAACGCCGCTTCAATTTAAAGCTGATGACGTTTAAAACGAACGTGAGGACAAAAAGTGTCATCCCGCAGACAAAAATCGTCCGATATTCCAGCGTCCCGTGCGGCGTGTCCCCCAGGCTGATTTGGACAATATAGGCGGTGATCGTTTCGATCGGGACAAGAGGATTCATGGTAAACCTCGGTTGCTGGCCGGCGGCAATGGCGACGATCATGGTCTCGCCGATCGCCCGCGAAACGGCCAGGATGACGGCCGCCGTGATCCCCGAAAGGGCCGCCGGGAAAACGATCTTGAAGGCGACCTGGATCTTGCGCGAGCCCAAGGCATACGCCCCTTCGCGCAGGCCCATCGGCACCGCGTGCATCGCGTCTTCGCTCAAGGAGGACACCAGCGGAATGATCATGATCCCCATCACCAGCCCGGCGGATAAAGCGTTAAAACCGGACAAGCCGGGGATGAATGTTTTGAGTAAAGGCGTGACAAACAATAGCGCGAAATAACCGTAAACAACGGTCGGAACGGCGGCGAGTATTTCCAGAAGAGGTTTAATAATATACCGCATTTTTTCTGTCGCATATTCACTTAAATAAACGGCGCTGATCAACCCCAGCGGCACGGCCACGGAAATGGCGATGACCGTCGTCACCAATGTCCCGCACAACAGCGGCAGGATCCCGAAATGCTTGTTGGTGAACATGGGCGTCCACTGGGTGTCGGTCAAAAAGTCGATGATCCTGACTTCCTTAAAAAATCCTAAGGACTCCGAGAGCAAGACGTAAATAATGGCAGCCGTCGTAAATACTGACAAGAGGCTGCAGCACAACAGCAGCCTCTCGATCAGCATTTCCTTGAACTTTACGATATTATTTTTCTTCAACATGA
>CAYIMR010000226.1:0-2143 GCA_964364455.1 uncultured Planctomycetales bacterium
CGCGGCGTTTCGTGAACCAAAACATAATTCGAATGAATAAAATCCATCATTTGCTGGAACTTTTTCCTATTGGGTTCCAAGCCCAAATAAACATCTTTCCAGTACTGCGGGATCTCTTTTCCCAGAATGATATAGCGCGGCCTGGAACTGTTGAGTTGCCCAAGCAATTCTGCATGCCAACGGTCGTTAAACCAGGTAAATGTCGCCAGAGGGAATCTTCCGTAAAAGCGGCGGTCGACAAGGAAATTATACGTGCCCAATTCGGGATAGGTGAACAATACTTCGTCTTTAGCGACATGCGTACGAATAAATTCCTGGATTTGTTCAAGTTCATCGGCCTGCGCCGCCGGGACGATGATCCCCTTCGCGCGCTCGATTCTTAACGGGCGCGATTCGACGTCGGACAATGGCCGCAAATAAGCCGTATCTTTGCCTCGTATCTTGGCGCCGATGAATTTAGAAACAAAAAAGCGGTGATTATACCTCGCGATCGCGTAGCCGAGCGAGGAACCGATCATGGCCACGATCAAGAAGTATCTCAAACAAATCAGAAATGCCGTGCGTTTCTTGTATGAAAAATCGATGGCTAAAAACAGGAACATCTCCGCGAAAAAGAAAAGCAGGATCTTCTCCGGCTGGAGCGCCATTTCAAATTGCGCGGCCCAGATACCGCGGAATCCGGTGTTATACATAATAAAGCCGTAGATTCCCAAACAAATCAGCATCAGATCTTCCCGGGAGAATTTCTTGTTTCTATATTCCCAAAACAGATAAACCAAAAGGAGAATATAAAGATAACTGGGCGTCATGTGCTTGAAATTAGTGTGCACCGGATTGATCATGGCCGCAAAAGCTTCACTGAAATTGCGGGGATAGACAGAGACCAGGTGTGGATCAATGACATTTTGCATGTTCGAAACGATGGTCAACGTCGCGTCCCAATACGGGACCAATGCTGAATTTACCGCAAGATATAGGCCGTAAGGAACCGCGATCAGGGCTATCCCGGCTAAATACATCCCCAATCCTTTCGCCACTAATCCTCTGTCCTGCACTTTTAAAACAAAGGATATTGCTAAAGCCGCCAAAGCGCCCAACCCCGCGTAAATGCCCATTTCAATACTTGTCAAAGACGCCAAGGCGCTTACAATACCGGCTCCCAGAAGCCATCGGGGTTTTTCACTTTTAAAAAATTTTATTATAAACCACACCGCGAGTAACCCTAACGCGTACCGCATCCCGCCCCAGTAAGTGAAAACAACCCGGGGAAACGTCCTCGCGATCAGGACCGGAACGAAAAGGTATAAAATAAAACGTCTTTTAAGGACTTCTTTGGCGATCAGAGCGCAAAAGATCAAACACAGCACAGAACCAACATAGAAATAAGAATATAAAACTCCGATATGCACGCCAAAGAGCTTCATCAATAACGCCGGCACATAGAGCTCCAGCGGCCCGCGCAAGTGAAAAACGTCACGATAAGGGATTTCCCCGTTGAGCACGGATTGGATCCCCGGCAGGTACAATCCGATTTCAAAAATATTGATCTTCCCATGCAGAAAGTAAGGGTGCCAGGTGATAAGCACAGTAAAAGAGGATAAGACCAGGACATCCCAATATGTCGGTTGTTTTCGTAACATCATCGCCTTTCGTAGAGCGAGACCGATTCGAACGCCTTGATTGGTCGATAATTGTCCAGAATCAGTTTCGTCATGGTATTGAACTTAACGATATTGCTCGGGTTACGAAAATACCATTCTTTCGGGAATGTGCGGTGCCCCGAATTCGTCATGATCACATACCGCGGAGCGGCTTTCTTGAAATCCGCGATCAATTCTTCGTGCCATCGCTCGTCCATCCAGGAAAACGTGGCGATAGGAAACCGGCCCACAAAAGGACGGTCCGCCCAGAAATTAAAATTGCCAAGCTCCGGATAAGTAAAAACGGTTTCATCGGGCTTTGTATTTTTCTCCAAAAAAGCCACGATCTCTTCCATCTCCTGCGCCTGCCACACGGGAACGACCAGGCCTTTGGCCCGCTTAATATTGACTTCCCTCTTCTCAATACCCGCCAGAAAGCTTAAATCCTTATCGTCCCCATAACCCAGTTTGTTCCCCAACAATCTCGCCATCACAAAACGGTT
>CAYIMR010000227.1:0-2140 GCA_964364455.1 uncultured Planctomycetales bacterium
CTCAAACACGAAGTGAGCGTTAGCGAACGAAGTATTTGAGCGTAGTAGAACACCAGCCTTAATCTATGTTTTACGTCTACATTATAAAAAGTCTCAAAAATCCAAATAAGTCTTACATCGGTTTCACAAAAGACCTTAAAAAGCGATTAGAATCACATAACGCTCAAAAGTCGCTTTTTTCGAGAAAGTATGCTCCTTGGGAATTGGAAAGCTGCATAGAGTTTAAATCTGAAGAAAAAGCTAGGAGCTTCGAGCGGTATTTAAAAAGCGGCTCCGGACATGCATTTTTTAGGAAACATTTAATTTAGCCAGTTTTATGCACCGCTTCTTTTGCCCCGAATCCAATCTTAAAAACGGCCTTGATCTTCCCGTCATTGTCCTGGCCTGCGCAGTCCCGGGAAAAAGTAAATTTGAATGGATCATTGAAAAGGCGACGGAACTGGGTGTGGATGAGATCATTCCGCTTAAAACAAAACGCGCCGAAATGGAATTAACGGGGGATCGTTTGCAACGAACGATTGCCCGTTACCAGGACGTCGCGGTCAATGCCGCTAAACGATCCCAACGGCCGCGCGTGCCGGTTATTCACCCCGTTACCGACTTCACTTCCACGCTGAAGTTTTTCACGAAGGAAACAGTGGTTTTTATTCCAAGCTTGCCTGGAGGGGAAGGAGAAGGAGGCGAGCGCAGGAATATATTTGAGGCGTTCAAAACTGTTCCGTCGCCCTCACGCGTCGCTTTTCTCATCGGCCCGGAAGGGGATTTCACGCCGCAAGAATACGATCTTGCCCGCGCGCACGGGTGCATCGGCGTTTCGCTGGGCAAAACCGTGCTCAAAGTAGAAACAGCCGCTCTCGTCACGGTCGCGTGCGCGCAGCTTTGGTTCCGACAATGAAGTTTCCTCTTATCATCTTTCTTGCCGCATTTTTGCTGCGCATTTTTTATTGGATCTTTCTCAAGAACAATTATTTCTTTTATGAACATCCCGGTGGGGATGTTCTCTATTATCAGCAGTGGGCCGAGGACATCGCCCGCGGGGATTGGCTGGGGAGCGAAACATTCTGGGGGCTGCCGTTGTATCCGTACTTCTTGGCCGTCCTGGAACGCTGGAGCCTGGGCAACGTATTTTTCATCCGTCTGGCGCATATATTTCTTGGGTCGCTCAATTGTGTCCTGGTTTACCTGATCGCCCGCCGGCTTTTCAAAAAAGAAGCCGCGCTTTTATCCGGTTTTCTAACGGCCGCCAGTTTCACCCTGATCCATTACGACTGGCTGATGGTGCCGGTGCCCCTTTTGATCTTCTGCGGTCTTGTGATCGTCCTGGCATTCTTGAACAAAGATAAAATAAAAACCTGGCAGGCGTGGGGTATCGTTGGACTGCTTGTTGGGATAACGGCGCTTGGCGACGGCAAAATCCTGATCTTTGCCGTCCTGGCGTTGATCTGTCTGTTCTGGAAAGAGCAACCTGCGGCGGGGAAGAGAATAGTGAAAGTATTTTTACCCTTGATCATGGGTGTCGTCATTGTTTTGGGCCTTACGGGCTTGCGTAACAAAATTGTCGGCGGTGACTGGATATGGGTCAGCGCGCAAAACGGGTTGAGTTTTTATGTCGGGAATAATCCGAAGGCAACGGGAGTTTTTGAGAATCCGGATTTTATCCGCCCCACGCATGGGGGACAGGACGAGGATCAAGTGATCGCGGCCGAAGCGCTCGCAAAACGAAAGTTGAGCCCGGCGCAAGTCGGTCAATTCTGGCGCGGCCAGGCGTTTTACTTCATAACGAATGATCCGATGAATTATTTACGATTGCTGATCCGCAAATTCAAGCTGTTCTTTACCGACACGGAATATGCCTACGATATCGACATGCTGCTGCAGCGGGACTGGAAGCGGTATCTGGATATCAATCCGTTCCCGCTGGTTTTCCCGCTTGCCTTAATGGGGGTCGTCCTCGCGCGCCGCGACCGGCCGATAGGCTCTTCCCCGCGGCCAGAGGTTCCCTGCAGGGAAGGAACCTCTGGCTGCGGGGAGGAGGAAACGGATTATATGAACATCATGATCTTGAGCCAGTTGCTCTTCACGCTCATTTTCTTTTTGACCGACCGTCATCGCGCGACGATCCTGCCGTTTTTGATCATTT
>CAYIMR010000228.1:0-2139 GCA_964364455.1 uncultured Planctomycetales bacterium
CCATGTCCATTCGTGTCAAGCTGATCATTGTTTTTTCCATCCTTACCATCCTGCCGATGGGGATTGTCGGCGCAAAAACTTATCTTAGCGCGAAGGAATCTCTCATTGAAAATACGATCGCCGGTCTGTGGACCACCGCGGAGTTTAAAGAGGGTGAAATTTTTCTTTATCTGGATGGAATTAAAGCCAGGACAGAGGATTTTGCCTCCGACGGATTTATCCGCGACAGCCTCGCGGAAATTGATGCCCGCCCGGAAAATATCGCTGTTATCAAAGAGAATCTCAATCAGCATTTGATAAAAAACAAAAAGCCTTTGGAAAAAGACATCACCTTTATTGATGTTGTTGATTTAAAGGGGATAGTGGCGGCTTCCACCCTGCCGTCCCGTATCGGATTGGACCGCTCCGGCGACGAACATCTTTCCTTTAAAATACGGCAATCCTATTTAGAGGATGTTCACATGAATGAAGATGGGACAACAGGCCAGGAGGTTTCGGCCCCGCTTCGAAGCCGCACTGACCCCTCCCGGATTATCGGTTTTCTTGTAAATCATTATGACTCTTCGGTGATTAGCGGGCTATTGACAGGTGACCTTATCCTCGAGATGGGGGCATTAACACAAATAAGGGGCATGGGGCAGACAGGGGAAACCTATTTGGTCAATCAAGACCGGCTGATGGTTACGGATTCCCGGTTTGTTAAGAATGCTTCATTCCGGCAAAGCGTGAGGACCTATCCCGTGGAGCAATGTTTTCAAGACAATAAAGAGGTTAAGGGTGTTTGGGCTTCTTATCATGCGAAGCGCGTAGTCGGGGCGTCAATGTGTATTACGATCGGAGGGTTCCGATGGGTGCTGATCTCGGAGCAAAGCGAGGAAGAGAGTTTTTTCCAGATCAGTAACCTGCGGGTCCTGACCGTCACTCTCGGTGCTGTTGTCGTGTTTTTAGGAGGGGTAATGGCATTCTTGATGGCGAGGGTCATTTCAGATCCTATTCGCAAATTAACGAAAGCCAGCGATGAAATCTCCAGCGGAAAATTGGATACGACTGTCGAAGAATCCGGGCGGAGCGATGAAATAGGCACCCTGTCAAGGGCTTTTAACTGCATGGTGCAGAACTTGCGGATTTTTCGGGAACGGGTGGCGGAGAAAACCAGGGAGCTTGCCGAAAACGAGTTTAAAATCCGCACGATTTTTGAAAGCACACTCAGCGGAATTATCGTCGTCAACGAAGAGGGAATGATCGATTCGTTTAATTCTACATCTGAGAAGATGTTCGGGTATACGGCGGGTGAGGTTGTCGGGAAGAATATCAAAATACTGATGCCCGAACCCTATTGCGATGAGCAGGACACCTTTATACGGGATTATTTGAAAACAGGCATAAAAACGGTCATCGGCATCCAGCGGGAATTTACGGGGAGGCGTAAAAATGGGGACGTTTTCCCCCTGGAGCTTTTTGTCAACGAAATGCGCCTTGAGTCCCGGCGGATGTTTGTCGGCGTCGTGCGCGATATTACCGGGCGGCGCAAGGCCGAGCATGAGCTGCGCGTCCTTTCCATGGCCGTCGATCAAAGTCCGGCCGTGGTTATTATCACCGATGTCCATGGCCGCATTGAATATGTGAATCCCCAGTTCGTGAGAACAAACGGCTACACCCTGGAAGATGCCCGGGGGCAGAAGATGAGCATCATAAAATCCGGATATATGTCGGGCAAGGTGTATGAGGATTTATGGAAGACGATTACCTCCGGGCAGGAGTGGCGCGGAGAATTGTACAACAAAAAGAAAAGCGGGGAATTGTTCTGGGAGAAGGTCTCTATTTCTCCGATCAAGGACCATGAAGGGGTTATCACCCATTTTGTCGGGATCCAGGAAGATATCACGATTCAAAAAGAATATGAACGCCGCCTGATCCATGAGGCCCATTTTGACAGTCTGACAAAACTGCCCAATCGTCTTTTGGCCATGGACCGTTTATCACAGGCCCTGGTGAGGGCGCGGCGCAAAAAACAGGTTGTGGCGGTTTTGTATATCGACCTCGACCGTTTCAAGATGGTTAATGATACCCTGGGGCATCCAGTCGGGGATGAGCTTTTGGTGGAGGCCGCCCGCCGGCTGGTATCTTCCGTTCGCGAAA
>CAYIMR010000229.1:0-1722 GCA_964364455.1 uncultured Planctomycetales bacterium
ACCTTTTCTCCAGCCAATCCAGGACTTCCTTCTCATCATCAACGACCAAAATGATCTTTGCCGCCATTGGGTCCTTTCTGCGACTGACTACCGTATTTTTCTAAAAACTTCTTCCGCGGACAATGCCCTTTTCCCCGAACTTTGCCTTAATGGTATCTACCGCGCGATGAATTTTCTCGGCCTTTGCGCGGGCAATATCCTCAAAAAGGCTGTCGCGGACATAGGACTGCTTAAAATTGGCAACGCGCACGCCGATCAGACGATATTTTTTCCCCGGCTCACAGGATGTATCAAGAAGAGATTTGCTCGTCTGATAAATGACATCAAAGAAATTTGTTCTTTCCGCCAGTGTGACGTCGCGGGTGATCGTCCTGAAATCCCCAGTGCGCAGTTTAAGCGTCACGGTTCTCCCTTTCAACCCGTCAGAACGTAAGCGCAGGGAAACCTTCTCGCAAAGAACGGACAAAACAGTCCCCAATTGCTCGCGGTCCGCGGTATCTTCCTCGAAAGTATATTCATGGCTGACCGATTTGGCTTCTTCCCCCGGGACCACCTCGCGCGCGTCCAGGCCGTTGGCCAGGTCCCAAAGATATTGTCCCCGCGCGCCCAAACGTTCGTCTAGCGACGACGCCGGCATCCTGGCCAGATCGCCAATCGTCCGAATCCCCGTCGCGGCAAGTATCTTTTCGGTCTGTTCCCCGACCCCGAACATTTTAGAGACCGGCAACGGCCATAAAAAATCCAGAACGCGTTGGGGCGCTACTTCCAATAACCCGTCGGGTTTCGCGTGGGCGGAGGCTATTTTCGCGGCCATTTTATTGGGCGCGATGCCGATAGTGGCTGTCAGGCACAGTTCTTTTTTAATCCGTTCTTTGATCTTCGCGCCGGTTGCCAAAGGCGTCCCGAAAAGACGGAGGCTTCCGGTTAAATCCAGAAACGCCTCATCGATGCTCAAAGGCTCGATCTCCGGCGTGAATTCATAAAGGATATCGAACATGGATTGCGAAACTTTTGAATATTTACGCATGTCCACGGAAAGGAACACCGCGCCGGGACAACGCCGGTAGGCGGCGGAGATGGGCATGGCGGAGTGGATGCCGTAACTTCGGGCTTCATACGAACAGGTGGAAACGACCCCGCGCCCCCGGCCGCCTTTGGGATCGGCGCCGACGACGACCGGCTTGCCCTTGAGCCCGGGATCATCCCGCTGCTCAACGGCGGCGAAAAAAGCGTCCATGTCGATGTGGGCGATGACGCGTGGAGACATTGAGTTCTGAAAAATACAGCTCTATAGTATTAGTCGTTTCCTTAGAAAAGCTCGACCCGCATGGCTTTTGAGGTAAAGTTCAAATTTTTGAGCTAATTGTTGATCCTTGAAAGTAATATAAGTTTCCAATTCCCAGGGAGCATACTGCCGAGTATAGGCAGATGCTTTAGGATTGGCGTGATCTTCTATTCTACTTTTAAGATCCGTTGTAAAACCGATATAAATCCTGTCAGATTTGCTTTTGCTTCGTAAGATGTAAACATGATATTCCATTGTTTTGCTATTCCGGCTTCGCCACATACTTAACGTGTGTGGCTTCGCCGGATAACAGGCTTCGTTCTCTTGAAAGCTTTGGGCGAAGTCAGGCGTAGTTCCCAAACGTAAGTTTTGGAACGAAGCCTGCTATTCCGGCTTCGCCACATACTTAACGTGTGTGGCTTCGCCGGATAACAGGC
>CAYIMR010000229.1:1822-2136 GCA_964364455.1 uncultured Planctomycetales bacterium
AGCTTTGGGCGAAGTCAGGCGTAGTTCCCAAACGTAAGTTTTGGAACGAAGCCTGATGCCCCCTAGAAGAATCGAACTTCTATCCCAGGCTCCGGAGGCCCGTGCTTTATCCGTTAAGCTAAGGGGGCGAAAACTTTTTTAACGGGAATTATTTTGAATAATTTTTAATAATTCCCGGGAAGCATCAAGGGGCCCCTGGCGCTCCCATCCGGAAATCCCCAGGCGCGTGCGGATCTGTCCGACGGGAATACCCTGTTTAAAGAAGGCCTGAAAAAATTTGTGCGCGAGGGCCTCGTGGAGTTCTTTATATTGAG
>CAYIMR010000230.1:0-2136 GCA_964364455.1 uncultured Planctomycetales bacterium
GGAAAAGATGGCGGCGTGTTCGGCGATAAAGCTCTCGAGGCGTTCTTTAAATTCCTGCAGTTGCGCGAGTGTCCGCGTACGGTATTCTTCGGTTTCCTCGATCATCTTGGGGAAAAGTTCCCGGTAGTATTCAATCCCTTCCAGCAGGTTCTTCTTGAATTCGTTCACGTATTCAATCTGCTTCTGGTTTGGCGCGGGCGCGATTTTTTTGACTTCCTTGACGAAGTATTCGACGTTGAGCTGCAATTCCTTGATGAACATGTTCGGGCGGGCGACGCCGTTTAACAGGTTGATCCGCCCGTAGATGTGGCCGATCATCTCCGACAAGGAAACGATCCTGGAAAAGTAAGCGATGTTCGGTCCCGGACAGATGGCAGTAAAGCGTTTGGGCTCGATCCCATTTTTCGTGACGACGTGGTGGTTGATGAGGGGGGATCCAGCCAAGTCATTACAAATACAGGATTTGCGGACGATTTGCGCGGCGCGTTCCTTAAATGTCTGGGGATTGAGTTCGAGCGTTTGGAGCTGGTCCAGTTTCAATTTCTGGTACTGCCGTGAGGCGGTGCAGATGGGCAGTTCCGTAAATTCCCTGTTGGAAACCAGATACCCTTTGGGACAGGCGCTGCCCGGGCGGCTGAGTTCGATCTTGCGGCGTTTTTCCAGCTCACTGGGGCTTTCTTTCAGGTTATGAAACGGTACGCCCAGAGGAGAAACTTCGCTTAGCTCGATGTCATTTTCTGTGGCCGCGCAGAGTTTTTGCAAGGTCACTTGATCGACATTGGTCGCCTCGGGACACAGCAGGAAGGGAGTGGCCCAGCCGGTGCCGTCGACCTGGTAGAATTCCAGCAAGAATCGATTTTCCTTGGCCGTGCCGATGCCGCCTTGGGCGGTGATGCGGGTATACGGTGCTTCAGCGAAAGTCTTTAAATTTTTCGTGTGCAAGGCTTCGTTGCAGATCTTGAGGATCGTGGCGATCAGCTCGCTTTTTTTCTTTTTGAATTCTTCCAGGATCGGGCCCAGAAGGTAGCCGTCGGAGACGAAGGCGTGCCCGCCGCAGTTGAGACCCGATTCGATCCGGTATTCGGAAACCCACAACCCCTTTTTGGCAAGGAAGCAGCCCTGGACAAATGAGGAACGGTAATCGCTGACCTTAAGGATGATCCGTTTTTTGATCGTTCCGGTGGCGTCCGCGTAGAAATCCTTGAACTTTTCGATGTAAGTGTACAGCCGGCGGTTGATCCCGGCGGAGAAGACGATGGCCGAATTTAATTTGCTTTGGGCGTAGCCGCGCAAGGCCGCCAGGGCGTCGGAAAATTCCGCAGGGAGTTCTTTTTTGTCCGGGCCATAATTGGGCCGGTCGAGCTTGGTCATGATGTTGACGTCGATGCTCCCCGTCCGCATTTGGGCACGCAGATTTTCCTGCAATTTGTTTTTGCGTGCCGGATCCGTTTCGGCGAGCATGGTGTTGTATTGGGCCTTCAAGGGCGAGTCGTCCGCGAGGAGTTCGAAATATTTGGTGATCTCACTGCCGGGTTCGAAGGCGCAGGACTTCACTTTCGTAAATTCGTCTTGTACGATGTCATCAACGAGATTAAGATAGGCGGTAATGCGCCGCGCCCGGTAATCTTCGTCTTCCTTGGTGATGGGGACATACTCTTTTCCGCGCAGTTCGCTGTGGTATTTACGCATATCCTCGATGAGGTAATCGTCTACGATGGAGATGACCGAAGAGATACCGTACTTGGCGACCTTGATGGGGGTATCGATCGAGAAGCCTGTACCCATGACCGGAATGTGAAGTGAATGAATATTCCTTAGTTTACAATTAGTATTATTTGTGCTAGTGTTCATGGGTTATAGGATACAACATTTATCGTTAAATAGCAAAGAAAATAATGGAAATGGACCAGGCCTTTTATAGTCAGCTCGCCGGGCAAAGCATGGCCGGAGAGACCCTTTCGCGCTCAACCGCGCTGGAGATACTCGCTTCCGGGAAGGTCGAACTGCTGCCTTTGCTCAACGCCGCTTTTGAGGTGCGCAAGAAATTCTGTGGTAAAGAAGTATCCATCCATATTATCAATAACGCCCAGAACGGGTTTTGCCCGGAGGATTGCCATTATTGCGCGCAGGCGAAAA
>CAYIMR010000231.1:0-2123 GCA_964364455.1 uncultured Planctomycetales bacterium
GCGGGACGGAAAGCGCGAGCCAGAGCCCTTATTTCGTGAAGCGGGTGGAAGCCGAAAATTACGAGAAAAAGATCAAGGACCTGGATCCGATGGATTGCCTGCAGCACGACGGATTATTTTGTCCGATGACCGGACAGAAGATGGGCGAACTGGCGCAGAAGCTCGCGCACCGATTTGATATTTCCCGGGCAGACCAGGACGATTACGCCTTTGAAAGCCACCGTAAGGCTTGCCTCGCCCAGAAACAGGGCAAGTTCAAGAAAGAGATCGTTTCTTTGCGCAATCATGAAAAGACGATCCATCATGACGAACACCCGCGCAAAACTTTAGAACGCGCCTGGCTGGACAAGTTGCCGCCCGTTTTTTGGACCGGGGGCACGGTGACCGCCGGTAATTCCGCGCCTTCCTGCGACGGGGCGGCTGTGGTCGCGGTGGGGTCGCCGGATTTTCAAAAGAAACATAAGCGTAAACCTCTGGCGCGCATTATCGGGTATGCGTCAATTGCCGTTCCCCCGGAAAACGTTTTTGAATCCACCCACACGGTCATCGAAGCGTGCTTGAAGGAGTGCCGTTTGCAGTCGCGGGACATCGACTTTTTCGAGATCAGCGAGGCGTTTGCCGCCCAGATCGTCCTGGTGGAGAGGAAAACGAATATCCCCCGCTCAAAGATCAACGTCTTTGGCGGGGACCTTGCCTTAGGACACCCGTTGGGCACCGCGGGGGCGAGGATCCTGGTGACGCTCCTGAACGTCCTGCGCGACCGGAAGAAAAAAAGAGGATTGGCCTGCGTTTCCTTTGGCGGCGGCGGGGCCATCGCGATGGTGATTGAAAGGGTGGTTTCAAATCCTTTTTAAAATAATTTTTCTTGAATTTCATTTGGGCCGGTGCTATATTTGAGCCTTAATATCTTTTAGGAGAACCAACCCGCCTTGTTGTTCAAACTAATTACCCGAGATCGGTTAAAGCGTAGATGGCGACTTTTCAGATCAAGCAGGGAAGAGATATTAGGCTCAAGGGCGCGGCGCCCGAAGAGATCGTTACTTTATCTTTGCCGCGGCAGGTTGCCGTTATCCCGTCGGATTTCAAAGGGATTAAGGCCAGTCTTTGCGTGAAGGTCAACGATGCCGTCAAGGTCGGCACGCCGCTTTTTGAAGATAAGCATTGTCCGGAAATAAAGATCGTTTCTCCCGTCAGCGGCCGGGTCGCCGCCATCGACCGCGGCGATAAGCGTTTTCTGCAGGACATCTTGCTGGAATCCGACGGCCTGCAGGAAGCTGTTTCCTCCCCGCAGGGAGTCTCTGGCCACCGTAGATTTCCCAGAAGTGAAATTCCCGGCCTTTCCAAAGAAGAAGTAGAGAAGACGCTTTTGCAATCCGGCCTCTGGCCGGCCTTGCGTCAAAGACCATTTTCTAAAGTCGCCCACCCGCATCAGCCGCCCAAATCCATTTTTGTCCACGCCATGAATACCGAGCCCCTCGCCGCGGACGTTGATTTTATTTTGCAAGGCAAGGAAGAGCGGTTCCAGACGGGGTTAAACGTCCTGCAGCGGTTAACGAAAGGCAAAGTTTATTTGTGCGCCCGGCATGGATCCCAGTCGAAGGCGTTGACGCAGGCGCGTGATGTCGAAACGCATTATTTCGCCGGGCCGCACCCCGCCGGCAACGTCAGCACGCACATCCATTATCTCGATCAGATCCGTAAAGGCGAGCATGTCTGGTACGTGGAAGCGCAGGATGTCCTGCGCATCGGTTCTTTATTTTTAGAAGGCGTTTATTCGCCCGAGCGTGTCGTGGCCGTTACCGGGGAAGGGGCCGGCCGCAGGTTTTACGCCAGAACGATTCTGGGCGCCCCGGTTTCTTTATTATTAGAGGGAAGCGACCTTGAGGGCATGCGCTGCGTTTCCGGAAGCGTGCTGGCGGGCCGGGAAGTCGGCCAGAACGGATATTTATCCTTTTACGATTCCCAGCTGACCGTCATTCCTGAAGGCGGGAAAAGAGTGTTGCTGGGGTGGCTGTCCCTGGGATTCGACAAATATACTTTTTCCAAAACGTTTGTTTCTTCGTTCTTGCCGGAGAAAAAAGAGGTTTCGCTGACCACGGACAAGCAGGGCAGCGACCGCGCGA
>CAYIMR010000232.1:0-2121 GCA_964364455.1 uncultured Planctomycetales bacterium
TTTGCCGTTTCCTGGACGATGGAGGTCAGCTCGGGGATATTGACTTCGGAACACAGCACCAGGAGGATCTTGACGCTCAACGCCCGCTTCAATGCCCGGATGTCCACTTTGCTCTCTTTGACTTCGGGAAAGCGGGAAATAGTGCGCCGGATCAGGTCTTCCAGTGCCACCAAAGCGACACTGACCCGGCCGGAAGGATTGTCAAAAGCAATGACCTTCTCTTTATGAACGTTGACGTCGAGCTGGCGATACAGGATAAAATTGATGAATAATAATCCTGCCGCGATACACCCTACGGCGACACGCAGGTTATCGTCCAGATAAGTAATATAAAGCAAGTCCACGATATCTTTATAGGAAAGCACGTTGAACACGTACAGGATGGCAAAACATCCCAGAAAAAGGATGATCGTCACATAGAACAGTATGGCCACGCGGGTAAACAGGTTCATTTTTGCCCCCTCTCTATGCCCTGAATATTAACGTTGATCTCTTTAAGGCTGATATCCACAGTTTTCTGGACAATTGATCTTACCACATCCTGGATATGCCGTCCAATGTCGGGAATGTTCATCCCGTAACGGACGACCACTTGTATATCGACGCTAACATCGCTATTTTCATCGACATTGACTGTGACCCCCGGCACAACCTTTTGTCCAAAAAGTTCGCCGCAGTTTTCCGCGAAACTCTTCGGGATCAAGCTCACGCCATCAACGTCCACGACGGTGGAAGCGACGATGTCCGCCACCACATTTTTATGGATATGAACGACTCCCAGATCGATCTCATAGGGTTGTTTCATTTGTTGGCCTCCGCGTCGGTTTTCAAAATTTTCTCCAGAAAATGCGTCGTGACATCGCCTTTCAAAAACGATGGATGGCTGACGATCTCCTTGTGCAGCGGGATGGTCGTCTTGATCGGCGCGACATAGAATTCCTCGAGAGCACGGCGCATAATGTCTATCGCCTCCTGACGAGTCCTGCCGAACGTGATCAGTTTGGCGACCATCGAATCGTAATGAGGGCTGATCTTGTAGCCCTGATAAATGTGGGTATCGATACGCACTCCGGGTCCGCCGGGCAAGTTCAATTCCTCGATCTTGCCCGGGGAAGGAATAAAATTATTATACGGATCCTCCGCGTTGATGCGGCACTCGATCGAAGCCCCGCGGATCTTAACGTCCTCCTGCTTGATCTTCAGCGGCTCGCCCGCGGCGATCTTGATCTGTTCCTTGACAATATCGATGCCGGTGACTATTTCGGTAACCGGGTGCTCCACCTGAATGCGTGTATTCATTTCCATGAAATAGAAATTGCCGCCCTCATCGAGCAGGAATTCGATGGTGCCCACCCCTTTATAATCTACGCTTTGCGCGGCCTTGACCGCCATCTCCCCCATTTTCCGGCGCAATTCTTCATCGAGGGCCGGTGAAGGGGCTTCCTCCAGCAGTTTCTGGTGCCGGCGCTGAATGCTGCAATCGCGTTCCCCTAAATGAATGGTGTGCCCCTGCCCATCGGCGATGATCTGAAATTCGATATGCCGCGGGTTCTGGATATATTTTTCGATATAGACGGTGTCATTGCCGAAATTCGCCTCGGCCTCGCTTTGCGCGACGGTCAAAGAACTGACCAACGCCACGTCGTTATGGCAGACCCGCATGCCTTTGCCCCCGCCGCCGGCCGCGGCCTTGATGATGACCGGATATTTAATAGCCTTGGCAATGGCGATCGCTTCCTCTTTGGTGGTGACGACCCCTTTGCATCCCGGCGTTAAAGGGACGCCGATCTTGCGCATCGATTCGCGGGCGACGACCTTGTCCCCCATCGCGCGAATGGCCTGTGGCGAAGGCCCGATGAAGATAATGTTGCACGATTCGCAGATCTCCGCAAAATGGGCGTTCTCGGCGAGAAAACCGTACCCGGGGTGAATGGCTTCCACATCGGTGATTTCGGCGGCGGAAATGATGGCGGGGATGTTCAGATAACTGTCCAGGCTCGCGGCCGGACCGATGCACACCGCCTCATCGGCGAAGCGCACGTGAAGGGAATCGCTGTCCGCTTCGGAATAGACGGCCACCGTCTGGATGTTCATTTCACGGCAGGCGCGGATGATGCGCAA
>CAYIMR010000233.1:0-2115 GCA_964364455.1 uncultured Planctomycetales bacterium
CGCGATTTCGGTTCTATCTGGTATTTCTCTATCGTAAACAAACGATCCGAGCTTTCCACGCCGTACATAAACACGGTAAGCTGGTCCATCTGCGCTTCCAAACTCAAATTGATCATATATTTCCTGGTGGCGCCGGATTGCTTGATGTCGCCGGGCTTGAGATCGATAAGATAGACGGAATTCTTATTGGCCAAATCTTCAATCTCCTTGAGCATGGCCGTCACTTCTTCGTCCTGAGACAACGAAGAATTCAAATACGATTCGAATTTGCTGCTTTGCGCCAGGATATTATCTTTCTGAGCCAGGAGGCGCAAATTCTTTTTGATGGCCACCTCCTCCTGCCTGGTTTCCTTGTTCAAGGCCTCTATCTGCGTAAAGATCGGAGAGATGACCGTACGATCCAGGACCACCAAGAAAACAAAAGCGGCCGAAAGATTGAAGATCAGCCTCTCCCGCGGAGAAAGGTTAGCGATTTTTTTACCGATCGTCTGCAGATCAAGCATCTGTTTTATCCACTCGACTTCTTTTCCAGCGTGGCCACGATCTCAAAATCGACGAGGTCGCGCTTGCCCGCTTTGCGCTTGGTCGTATATTTCGTCTTCACGTCCTTGAAATAGGACGATTTTTCCAGTTTGTCAACAAACGCGAAGACCACGGACATCGAATCCGCCGTGCCGCCCAGGGAAAATTTGCCCTGCGCGTCGTAACGGATGTCCGCCAGTTCCAGATCGTAAGGGGCGAGCGTGGCCAGATCCGCCAGCACTTCCAGCGAATAGCCGCGCGTGGAGAGATAATTGGCCACCGTCATCGCGCGTCCGAAACTTTTCTCCAGCTTCGCCGCCTCTTCACCAATGGCCGCGTATTTCGTTTTCAAGTTCTGAAGAAAGAGGCTCTTAATATAGATCTTGCTTATAAAGATCATCGAGAGCACCAGCGCTATCGAAAGGATGAAGATGCCCGTTTTGATCAACTCCCTGCCGCGCTCCTCGATGTTCTTGCGCATCCGGATCTCCTCGGGGATAAGGCTGACTTTCGGCGGCGGCACGGCGGTCGTGGAGGCGATGGCGTTTAAAAAAGACAAATGCCTGACGGAAGCAATTTTCTGGGCGATCTCATCCGAAAAAATGGCCGCCCGAAAATACGGGACCGCGCGCACGGGCACGCGCGCCGTTTCGGCAAGCATGGTATCAAGGCCTTCGGTCGCCTCCACCGCGCCCGTTAAGACCAGCATGTGGGGCGCCTTCCCGATGGACTCGCTTTCGTAGGCTTCCAGAGAACCTCTGACCTCATCAACGAACTTCAGATGGTACCTCTCCTTCTCTTCAAAGAAATGCTGCGTCCCCACCGGGATGGAACGGATGAAGGCCGGCTTATCCTTGAAAATGATCATAAAATCCGTCGAGCTTTCATCCACATGGAGACTGCCGATGGGGACATCGCGGCTGCTCAACTTCAAAAATTTATCCAGGGTCGCCGCGATCGCCTCGGGCGCAAAGAACACGCTGGCGCACTTGAATCCCGCCTTTTCCACGATCAAAAACTGCCGCTTGATGACCTCACGCGAGGCGATAAGAAGCAGGATCCGGCTGTACGTCTGCTTATACGTCCCGACGTGGATATAATCGACAATGATCTCTTCCCGCGAATAGGGTGTGTGCCGGCTCGCCTGCAGGTTCACGATCGCCATGATCTCCCGCGGGTCGGTGGAAGGGATCTCGATATTCTTGGTGATGACCAGATGCGCGGGGATCGTGACCACGACTTCCGGATCGCTGGCCTTCATATCCTCGATGGTGGTCTTCACCGCTTTGGAAATATCCTCTTCGGACAACCCCGTGACGTCGCGGTGGGCAATATTGACGAGTTCCCGTTTATTCGCGTGGATGATGACCCGCGCGAACTTCAGATGGTTGCCGCCTAAATCGATCCCGACCTGTTCCTTGGGGTGCGTGCGGATGACATCTGATACGGGGAAAACATTCTTGATGTTGATGTGGGGTTTAAACATATCTAAAATTCGTGCCAATATAAAATATCGCCGCCGCGGTTGAAGACCGCGACGACCTCGGTCGTATTGCGCCGGTTATTTAAATGGGCCACGGCGCGCGCCATAAA
>CAYIMR010000234.1:0-2109 GCA_964364455.1 uncultured Planctomycetales bacterium
CGGACAAGATCGCGTCATTGGGGATCGGTGTTCGCAAGTGGGTGACCTACCACGGCCTGGGGATCAATGTCAACACCGACCTGAAACTGTTTGAACTCATTAAACCATGCGGCTTGGATGTCCGGATGACTTCCATTGCCCGGATCAAAGGCGAAGTGGTTGAGATGAACGAAGTTAAGAAACGTCTGGTGGAGTGTTTTGGGAGAGAGTTTGGATTGAGAACAGGTGAATAGTTAATGGTGAATGGTAGATCGTTTTGGTTGTAACCCATTAACAATTTACCATTAACCATTTACCAATAAGGATTGTTATGAGCTTCGTTACTCTGCCTGAACTGGGTGAAGGGATTGAAAAAGCGACGGTGGCCTGTTGGCATTATAAAGTGGGCGATCGTGTTACGCGAGACGATGACGTGGTGGAGGTCGTCACCGACAAGGCCGTGTTTAACGTCGTTGCCGGAGCTTCCGGGATACTGCGGGGAATCCTGGTCAGGGACGGCCAGGAAGTCAAAATCGGCGAAGCGTTGGGGGAGATTGAATGAGTAAGCGACGCGTATTACTGATGTACATCACCAAGGTTTCAGGACACCGGCAAGCAACGGTCGCCATCCAGCAGGCCCTGCGCCAGCTTGAGCCGGATATTGAAGCGCCGGCCATCAACGGTTTCGGGTACACCTATCCGATCCTGGAAAAGATCATCAACAAGGCCTATCTGAGCGTGATCAAACGCACGCCGAAAGTCTGGGATTATCTCTACGATAATCCGAAGATCGTCAAGAATTCGCAATCGATCCAGAATTTTCTCCATAAAACTAGCCATGAGAAAATTGAGAAACTGATCCAGCGCCACCGGCCGCAGGCGATCGTCTGCACGCAGGCGTTCCCCTGTGGTATGGTCGCGGACTATAAAATATCCCATAATTTCGATATCCTGCTCATCGGTGTCCTGACGGATTTTTCGCCGCATTCGTACTGGATCAATGAAGGAGTGGATTATTACGTGGTGCCTTCCGAAGAAGTCAAGGAGCGGTTGGTGGCCAAGGGGGTCGCGCCCGAGCGCGTGCGGGTCTATGGAATTCCGCTGCGTCCCCGGTTCAACGAGCCGGTCGACCGCATTGCGATCGCTGAAAAGATGGGCTTGGATCTCGAGGTGCCGACGATCCTGGTCATGGGTGGCGGACAGGGCTTGGGGCCGATCAAAAAGATCGTCAAGTCGCTGGGGAAGATGAATATGTTCGTCCAGATCATCGTCCTTTCCGGGGTCAATAAAAAAATCGTGAACAGCCTGCGGCGTTACGCCGCCAAGGCGGATAAAAAGATCCTGGTTTTCGAATTCGTCACTAATGTTGAGGAGTTGATGACGTTGGCGGATCTCATTGTCACCAAGCCCGGTGGCATGACCACCGCCGAAAGTCTCACCAAAGGACTGCCGATGGTGGTCATCAATCCGATCCCTGGACAAGAGATGCGTAATACCGATTTTTTGATCCAGCAGGGCATCGGCATCCGCGTGCATGACGTCGATGATATCGGTGGGGAAGTCGAGGTGCTTTTACGCTCGCCCGAACGTCTCGCCGCCATGCGCAAGGCGGCCTTGGCGCATGCCAAACCGCACGCTTCTTTGGACATCGCGCGGCTGATCTTAGGGGCCTCCGGACAACAGGCGCCCACCGCCCAGACCCATTTAACGCCGGAACTTACCGAGAAGGCTTTCCCCTGAAAGGGACACAGGTATGTTCAAATATTATCTTTATAGATTCGCGCGGTTTCTTGTCAACCGGTTATCGTTGGTGATGTCCTATAAACTGGGCGTTATTTTATCGGATATCCAGTATGTTTGTTCTTTCCGGGACCGGCGCGCGGTGCGCAATAATTTAAGGAGAATTTTGCTTGCCTGTCCGGGAGGCATGCCACCAGGGGTGGATCTGTCGGCCATGGCCCGGGAGGTGTTTCGGAACTTTGGAAAATATTTGGTGGAGTTCCTTCGGATGGACGGGATGGTCAACCAGGATTTTATCGCGCGGCGGGTCAAGATCGAGAATATTGATCGGATCACGCGGGCGCTGGAAAAAGGCAAAGGGGCCATTATCATGACGGCGCATATCGGCAA
>CAYIMR010000235.1:0-2078 GCA_964364455.1 uncultured Planctomycetales bacterium
TCAAAAGTATGCACGCGCGTGCCTGGAAAATATTTTTGAATGTGTTGCACCAACTGGTCCACGATAACCCGCGGGACCGAGGCGCCCGAACTGATACCCACTTTCTTTTTGCCTTGTAAGAGTTTTATGTCCAATTCTTCCGCCGAATCGATGATGTGGCTGGGCACGCCTTGCTTTTCGCCTGTTTCGCGCAGGCGGTTGCTGTTGGAACTCTTGGGCGACCCGCAAATGATCACGATATCGCATAATTGCGCGAGGTTCTTGACCGCGTCCTGGCGGTTCTGGGTCGCGTAACACAGATCCGAGCGCGGCGGGCCGATCAGATTCGGGAATTTTTTGCGCAATTTATCGATCATCGCGGTCGTTTCATCGACGGAAAGCGTGGTTTGCGTGATGAAGGCGACTTCCGCGGCAGGGTCGATATCGAGATGTTCAATGTCGCCTTCATTTTCCACAATATAGAGCAATCCGGGGTCGACATAACCGGCGGTGCCAATGAGTTCCTGGTGACCTTTGTGCCCAATGAGGACAATCGCGTGGTGTTTGGCGGAAAATTTGGTCGCTTCGTTGTGGACTTTGGTGACCAAAGGACACGTGGCGTCCACATATTTGAGCCTGCGATCTTTGGCCGTTTGGATGACCGCGGGCGGCACGCCGTGGGCGCTGAAAATGACCCGCTGGCCTTGCGGCACAGCGTTGAGGTCTTCAACGAAAATGACCCCGCGGTTACGGAAATCATTGACAACGTATGTATTGTGCACGATTTCATGGTAGACGTATAATGGTGTTTTGTATTTGCACAGCGCCTGCTCCACGATGTCGATGGCAAATGACACTCCCGCGCAGAACCCTTGTGTTTTGGCCAAATAGATTTCCATGTTGAATTTGCCTCAGATGTTCTTTATAATTGGATAAATTATAACACGAGAATCAGGGATGTAAATATGGAAATCCAATCCAGGCAGAAAACTTCTACGGTGGCAATCGGCCGTGTTATCTTGGGCGGCGGACACCCGGTCGTCATCCAGTCGATGACCGATACGCCCACGGCGGACGTGGAGCGCACGCTCAAACAGGTCATTGAGCTGATCGAGGCCGGTTCTGAAATGGTGCGCCTGACCGTCAACGATGATGACGCAGCCCGCGCGGTGCCAAGAATCGTCAAAGCCTTGCGCGGACAAGGATATACTGCGCCCATTATCGGCGATTTTCATTTTAACGGCCACGCGCTTCTGGCTAAACACCCTGACTGCGCGCGGCTTCTGGATAAGTATCGGATCAACCCCGGTAACGTTGGCCGGGGAGAGCGTCATGATGAAAATTTTGCCCGGATCGTCAAGATCGCCGTTGAGCATAATAAACCCGTGCGCATCGGTGTCAATTGGGGATCGCTCGACCAGGAGATGCTGACCGCGCTGATGGACCAGAACGCCAAATTAAAAAATCCCAAGGAGGCCAAAGAAGTGACTTACAAGGCGATGATCCAAAGCGCGCTCTCAAGCGCCGAACTCGCCCAGAAATGCGGCTTGAAAAAAGATCAGATCGTCATCAGCGTCAAGATGTCTGTGTTGCAGGACATGGTGACCGTTTATTCTCTGCTGGCGAAGAAATGCGATTATGCCTTGCATCTGGGTTTGACCGAAGCGGGTTCCGACGTGCAGGGCATTGCCTCGAGCGCCGCCGCGCTGGCGATCCTTTTACAGCAAGGCATCGGCGACACGATTCGGGTTTCCTTAACACCACAGCCGAACGTCAGCCGCGCCAAAGAGGTCGAAGCCTGCAAGCATCTTTTGCAATCGATGGGATTGCGCTATTTCGCGCCGAGCGTGACCAGTTGCCCGGGGTGCGGGCGCACCGCCAGCGATTATTTCCAATATCTGGCCAAGGATATTAATGAACATATCCAGCGTAATATGCCGGTCTGGAAAAAGCGATATCCCGGCGTGGAGCGGCTGAAGATCGCGGTGATGGGCTGTGTCGTTAACGGCCCCGGCGAGAGCCGCCACGCGGATATCGGCATCAGTTTGCCGGGGGCGTCGGAGAAACCCATCGCGCCCGTTTACGCCGACGGCAAGCAA
>CAYIMR010000236.1:0-2073 GCA_964364455.1 uncultured Planctomycetales bacterium
CACGCGCTCATCGTCGCGTTAGGAAAGAATTATTGCAAGCCGACTCCTTTGTGCGAGCGCTGTCCCTTGAGCCGCGTCCGGTATTCCCTTTCCGCCAAATGCGGATCCTGCCACCGCGCGTTTTTAAGCGGGGAGAAGCGGATCATAATCAAATCCGGTTTCGTTTGTTCCGATTGCCGGGTGAAGAATTTTTTGTTTTAGTCAATAAGAGTAAATATGTAGATAGTGTAGATAGGAGGCGTTACTATAAATCTTATCCTCATCATCGTCGCACGCATTGGCCACAGAAAGAATATATACGATTGAGTAACGCCGCCATTAAACCTTACAAATTGATCCGGTCAAAACGTAGAACACTCGCCCTGATGATCTCTGCGGATGCCACGTTAGTTGTCCGCGCTCCAGCGCATACCCCCCTTGATATTATCGAGCAGTTTGTCGGTAAGAATACCGGCTGGATTAAGCGAACCCTTGCCCGATTGCAAAAAAGACCGCAAGTAAAGAAAAAGGAATTCCTCAGCGGTGAGGAGTTTCTCTTCCTGGGAGAATCCTGTCCCCTGGAAGTTCAAAGCGACACCCGTCAGCCGCTTTATTTGCGCGATGGTTTTATTTTGAATGAGAAAGAACAAAGTCGCGGCCGCGAGCTTTTTATCGGATGGTATAAAAAAGAGGCGAAGAAAATAATCGCGGCGCGCGTCGAGTGGTGGGCGCAGCGCTTTTGTCTTGCTTATAAGTCGGTCAACATCACTTGCGCCAACAGGCGCTGGGGATCCTGCGCGCCCAACGACCGTTTAAATTTCAGCTGGCGGCTTGTCATGGCGCCGATATCGGTGATTGATTACGTGGTCGTCCACGAATTGGCCCATATCACCCATAAAAATCACTCCAGGCGTTTCTGGAGCAGGGTGGAAGCGATGTATCCGGATTACAAAGATGCCAAAGCCTGGCTTCGCGAGAATGAAGGGATGTTAAATTTATAAGGTTCAGGTATGTGTTTGATGGTTCCCATCTAGCCCGCCTTGGATAAATCTGCCGTTTTTCATCTTGCCGCAGTCACGAGGAGTCTGTATAATAAAAAACGATCATGCCAAATAAAATAATCATAATTCTTATATTAGGGGCGGCGATATCTCTGGTGTCTTTGGACCTTCGCGCCCAGACCGAGGAGCCGGTCGAAGAGTTGACCGAGGGGCCGGCCGAGGCGTCGGTAGCGGATCCGCTTGAGGAGCCGGTAGATCTGGAACTGTTATTCGACCCTCAAGAAGGTTCTGGTGAACTCAGCGCGATCAAGGAAAAGATACAGTCTCTGCTGCGGCAGAATGAAGAATTGACGCCGCAGGTGGAGTCGCTGAAGCAGGAATTTGGGGATCTGCGAGAGAAGGCCAAGCAGTCCCGTGCCGAGATCGCGTCCCTGGAGAAAAAGCGGTCAGAGCGTCAAAAAGATCTGGAACAAAATATAAAGAATATGAGGGAATCCGGCCAGCCGCAGGCTTTGCGGCTGTTGCAATTTTATGATATGCAATATCAGAAAAAAGAGCTTGAGCTGGAGCTGAAGATCAAGGAACTTGCCTTGCGGGACAAGCGCCTGGCGCGCGAGCGTCAGCTCGCCGGATCGCAAAAAGAGCTTGAACAGAATGCCGCCGAAGAAAAGCGGTTGGCCGACGAAGCGCGGGTCCTTAAAGATAACGCCGCGCTTGTCTATGAGCTGGAATTTCTCAAACAAGAGAACATATTGCTGGAAGATCAGCTGAGATCCCCCCGGACGCTGTCAGGTTCCGGCGACATCGAACCGGGATCCGGCGCGGTGGGGGAGATTATCCGCCGCAAAGAAGAGGAAAGGGAGCGGCTCGCGCGTGCCATTGAGCAATTGAAGGTGGAACAGGAATCTGTTTCCGCGCCTAAGGCCGGCGGTTTTTCCGTTTTCGAAGCGCGATTCCGCGATTCCGTCAAGGTGCTTGAGGAAGAGAACCGGCAGCTGAAAAATAAGATATTTTTGTTGAAAGAAAAAATTCAAAAAAGGAGTTATTGATGGACGAAATACTAGAGATATTGTCCAAGGACGCGCGGATCAGC
>CAYIMR010000237.1:0-2069 GCA_964364455.1 uncultured Planctomycetales bacterium
GATCAACGCCTTTGGCGGAGACCTCGCTTTGGGCCATCCGCTGGGCACCGCGGGGACCCGGATTTTGGTGACGCTCCTCAACGTCCTGCGCGACCAGAAGAAAAAGCGGGGATTGGCCTGCGTTTCCTTTGGCGGCGGCGGGGCCATCGCGATGGTTATTGAACGGGCAAGTTGAATCTTTTTTGGAATTTATCATTCCTTTTATCATTCCTTTATTGCTACCCCAAGCCCTGTGCAGTAAAATGCATAATATGCAAATATCCCAAAAGACTTCCCCTCCGGTAGATGACCTCATCAAGAAATTAGAGCAATACCGTTTGAAGAACCGCATTCCCCAGCAACAGCTTGCAGACGAGATCGGTGTCGTTTTTTCGACCGTCAGCCGGTGGTTGAATGGTAAAACAAAGCCGAATAAAATTCAGCAAATATAAAACTATCGTATTAGAAGATGAATCGGACGAGGATTTCAAAGTTATTGCCGAATTTATCCAAGTGCTTGAATAAATTCCCCGTCTCATTTTTTGCAATTAGCCCTTCTCGCCTCCCAAATAATCGGGTATGATATACTTAAACCAAAGAGGCGTAATAATATGCAAAAAGATTATATTATATACACAATCGGCTATGAAGGCCGGGGCATCGAGGAATTTGTTGATCGCTTAAAGGAATTTAAAGTCACCTGCCTTATTGATGTCCGGGAAATTCCCCTTTCTCGAAAAAGAGGATTCTCAAAAACGGCTTTAGGACAAAGATTAAACGAAGAAAATATCGAGTATGTTCACTATAAGGCTTTAGGAAGTCCGTCGGAAATTAGGCACAAGTTAAAAGCGGATTGGGATTATGATTATTTCTTTAAGGCTTTTTCAGAGTATCTTGCCAGCAAAACGGATGTAATCGAAGAAGTTTATAATCGTTTATCCGACGGTGTAAATTGTTTGATGTGTTTTGAATATAACCATGAACAATGCCATCGTTCCTGTGTGGCTACAAAGATTAAAGAATATAATGGAAGCTATGTTTCCGTGGAGCATATTTGAAAACAGATGCAATTTCAGACCAAGAAAATCCTCGTCACAGTCAAGGCCTACCCGAACCCCAGCAAGAAATATGTCGAGACCGTCTGTTGTGCCGGCGTCGATTTAAGCAATTCGCAGTTAATCCGCCTTTTCCCCATTCCCTACCGCGATCTTGATGGTGATAAAAAATTCAAGAAATACAGCATTATTGAAGCGGAGTGCGCCACCCCTTCCGATGATAAACGACCGGAGAGTTTCCGGGTCAACGCGGATTCTATAAAAGTTATCGCTTGGTTTGATACCGAGAAAGGGACTTGGCAGAAGCGAAAAGAGATTGTTCTAAAAGTGCCGGTCAAATCAATGTGTCAGGTTTACAAGGATGCTGAGGCGAGCGATCTTTCTTTAGGGTTGATTAAGCCGGACAATATTTCTTTTGAATGGTCGAAGCAGAGCCCCACGGATAGAGATGCGAGAGAGTCCTGCTATGCTCAGTTAAGTTTTCTGGATAAGGCGAAGGATGCTATTGAGGAAATTCCCTTCAGTTTCTTCTATAAGTTTCAGTGCGCCGGAGTTGCCGATTGCCCGGGACATAAGCTGTCTATTATTGACTGGGAGATTGGGCAGGCTTTTAGAAATTGGCGATCCCGGTACCCCGAGGAAAAGGTCTTGCTTGATAAAATTAAAGAAAGATGGCTGGATATAGCCAATACCGACAAGAAGGATGTTTATTTCTACGTTGGCAATTTGAAGCGGTTCCGGCAGACATTTATGGTGCTGGGCGTATTCTATCCGCCAAAGAAGAAATTTGAATAATTTCCTTTTGCATAATTTTTCTTGAATTTCATTTTAGCTGGTGCTATATTTGAGTCTTAATATTTTTTCAGGAGAACCACCCCGCCTTATTATTCGGATTAATCACCCGTGATTGGTTAGAACGTAGATGGCGACTTTTCAGATCAAACAGGGACGAGATATTAAACTCAAGGGCGCGGCGTCCAAAGAGATCGTTACTTTATCTTTGCCGCGGCAGGTTGCCGTTATCCCGTCGGATTT
>CAYIMR010000238.1:0-2034 GCA_964364455.1 uncultured Planctomycetales bacterium
ATGAGTGGATTCAGGCATACGCCAGCGCCAAACGTTCGTTGAGAAGTTCCTGGTTCAGGTAAGCGCCTTCAGCGGCCACGAGCGCGGGGTCGCCGGATGCTGTGGTAGCCCCTGTTCGCCCTACCTGGGCTCGCGGGGTGCTCGCAGCTTCCCTAGATTGTGGAAGCTGCGGAGCATAGAAAACATCCGCCAGATACCGGTCGAACTTGTCCGTGCGGTCTTTGTAAGTTTTGACGACGATAAAATCACATCCCTTAAGGCGCGCCTCGACAAACCGCTTGGCCCTTCGGCCTTCTTCGGTGTCGATCTCCGGGCAGTCAATGCCGCGCAGTCGCAACTTCTGGCTCACCGACATCGGGCATTGAAAATCAAAGGAGACCAGCAGCGTGTCGCCGTCGATGACTTTTTCGACGGCAGCTTTGTAAGTAAACAACTCGTCTTTGGGGACCTCGACTTTCCGCACACCGGTAAGTGCCCCCTCCCTGAAAACAAGTTCCACCGTGTCGTTTTCTTTCAACTTCGGCGCGCCTTGGGGGATCTCGTACTGCTCCCGAAAGCCGAGATCCAGGGCCAAAGGGCCCCGGTCCCGATGGGCCAAAGTCTTGTTGGCCGGGACGATTTGGTAAGTGTTCAGCTTCCCGCGGGTGAATGTCAATCGGGGGACGGGCGCGTCTTTATCCGGCGCGGCGAACTTGCGCTTGACGCTTAAATATTTGCGAAACTTCCGGGAATCCCACTCTTCACGAACGATCTTTCGTTCGAGCTTTTTTCGTTCTTGAGCATCTTTGACCGTAAGCAGGCCCCTGACATGGTTCCAGGTCAAATTGTGATTAAAATCACAATTTGGATAAGCCCGGTAAAACCGCACCGCCGATTGCAGCGTTGTCCTTTCCCGCCCGGTGTCTTCGGCAAGTCCTTCGTAAAAGCCTGTGGCATGCTCCGGCTTGTCTTTGTTCTCCAGAAAATGTTCATCAATGTATTTGCCGACCTTCCAATGCCCCCTGACAACGCTATTTTTGACAAGGGTCTCCAACTCCTCAAATTCCTTAACGATCTTTTTGACGAGGGTCTTGTAGCCGTCGGATTTTGCCGGCGCTTTAGCCATGCCGTATCCTCTTCAAATGATTTTCCCGGCTGATGACTTTCCTGCCGCTTTTGGCTTCAATGGCCTTTCTGGCTTTGCCGGCCACCGCACCGCCCTGCCGCGCGACTCTTTTGTTCTCCGGAAATGTTTTAGGCTGTTTGGCCTGCGAGATTTCCGTGGTACTGGCCTCGGCCAGCATATTCAAGACCATCTCCAGGTTGGTCATATTATCCCGCAGATTTTCTTTCTTCAGTTCTTTATATTTCTTGTAATCCTTGGTCTTCATCCCGGCCCAGGCCAGGGAAATCTCATCGGTTAATACGGCGAATTCATCTGTTGTTTTCATCCCGCGCTTCAGCCACTCATCGGTCAGGAGTTTGCGGATTTCAATGCTTTTAAGCCGCATATTCACCCAATCGGGGGAATAACCCTTCTTAAGATAGGTCTGCATGGCCCGCTGGATGGCCAGCTCGGGGTCAACCGTCTCTTCCACCCGCTCATACCCAACACGAGCAAGCCAGAGCTTGAACGGTTCCGCGTTGGGCGACGGGATGGATTGGATAAGCCTGAACATTGTTTCCGTGTCTGCCATATCCGTAACCCGCATTTTGCCGTCCGCAGCCGGCATTTTCAAACCGTGACATTTTGTCACGCTTTCACTACCCTCTTTTTTAAGACGTTCCTTCAGTTTCCGCCAATAGGCTAACGGAGAAGCGCTATCCGTTAATACGGCAATAACATCCGCTACTGAAAAAAACCACTTCTCCGTCTCCTCATCCCAATGACGGCGGATCTGCTTGCCTTTGAACACGACGATTTTTGTTAAGTTAGTTTCGGCGGACATGAGTTTTCCCCTTTCTTTAGAAATAGTGAATAATTAAGGGGAAAATTGCGTGGGGGATTTGCTGTTCATAATAGTCGTTCAAACTAAAAAAGACAATAAATATTTA
>CAYIMR010000239.1:0-2034 GCA_964364455.1 uncultured Planctomycetales bacterium
TTGTCCCTGTTCTCTTGAAGGGCATGACCATCCACCCTGACAATCCTCTGCAATTTGACTTCATCATCGACAGCGGCAATACCGGATTGGATGTAGGGGCTCAAAATTTTGAGCCCCTACGGAAAGAATCCGAAAAATTGGTCAAATATTTCCTGGCCTCTATGACCATCCCCAAAGACGACCTGTGGGTCAACCTTTCGCCGTATGAGAAAGACCGCATTATCCCCGATGAACTGGGCAAAACCGAGCTCGGCCGGGACATGTTAGCGCAGGATTATATCCTCAAACAATTGACCGCGTCCTTGATGTATCCGGAGAAAGAGCTCGGCAAGGCGTTCTGGGACAAAGTCTACAAACAGGCCAAAGAGAAGTTCGGCACAACCGAAATCCCCGTCGACACCTTTAACAAAGTCTGGATTTTACCCGAAACCGCGACGGTCTACGAGCACGGGCAGACGGTGTACATTGTGGAGGCGAAATTGCGGGTTATGTTGGATAGCGACTATGTAGCGATGCAGCATGAGACTAAAGACCAAAGACTAAAGACAAAAGACTTTCAGCCTAACGCGCGGGAGTCTTCAGTCATTGGTCTTCAGTCTTCAGTCCCCAGCGCAATTATTAAGGAAATCATCCTCCCCGCCATCGAAAAAGAAGTCAACGAAGGCAAGAACTTCGCGCCGTTGCGCCAGATCTACCATTCGCTGATCCTCGCCAAATGGTACAAAGAGACCATCAAAAACAGCCTGCTTTCCCAAGTTTATGTGGATAAGAAACTTATTAATGGAATTCGTCTTGAAGATGGACAATTGAAGGGGGAAGATGGATCTATCATCGATTCTCAATCTTCTATCGTCGATCAAATCTATGATCAATACATGGAAGCCTACAAAAAGGGCGTCTTTAACTACATCAAGGAAGACTACGACCAGTTAAGCAACACCCCCATCCCACGTAAATATTTCTCCGGCGGCATCGACCGGCTGACGAATTTTGAAATGATCACGATAAAACGGGTTGCTGATCCAAAAGTAGTTGAATCCGGCCGGGTCGGTAAAAATTTTAATCTGGCACTTGGTATTACCCCGCAAAAAGACGACACCTCCTCACCGATAGCTATTCCGTTTACTAAGCAGTGGTATATTAAGCGACTAAGCGATATAGATCCAGATAAACGTTTAAAAGCCATCATTGGATTAGAAAATAAAGGCAATCAAGACCCTAACAAAAGTGAATATATCAGCCGTATCATTAATAAATTCAGTGATGGGAACCGAACGGTCCGCGAGCAAGCGAAAGTGTCAGCATTACGACTTGGAGCCAGCAATGAACAAATAGTTGATGGATATATTGAAGCGCTCGAAAGCAGCGATTCCGATGTTCGACGGAACGCCACAAATATCCTAGGCGAACTTGGAAATAAAAAAGCCATTGAACCTTTGATTAAACAACTGGCAAATGTTACCAGTTTTAGCTTTTATATTGGTAATGATAATGTAATTAATACGCTTGTCAAATTAGGTGGCAAAAGACAGCTGGTTAATGAATATTATAAAGCATTGCAAAGCACTGATCCCAATATCCGTGTCTTTGCGGCAAAGACCTTGGCGAAAATAAACGATGCTGGCCCCAAAAATGAAGGCCGTGTTGTGATTTTAATTGAACAAAAAGCAGGAATTAAAACGCTTGATCTTTTAAATTGGAATCATATCGAAAAGGCGGTCAAATTATTGAACGACGATGGCGATTTTGATGTTGTTTTTCATCCGGCAGAGGGACAAGATGAAGACACCGAATGGGCCGAATGGGTGGCGATTGAAAATTATTTACTCGATGACAAAATAGGTGGAGACCCTATATCTAATATGCTAAGAAATCGGCAAGCTGCTATTATGCAAGGCAGAGCCCAAGAAACCCCGGAAATAAGTTGGCTTGTCGACAAACGTGAACCTGAATGGATTGAAATAGTGCCAAAAAATTATCAATCCAGCTCGCCGGTGGATTCTCCAGATTCATCGGAAGAAAACAGTCTGGTCT
>CAYIMR010000240.1:0-2029 GCA_964364455.1 uncultured Planctomycetales bacterium
ATCAGCCGGATGCGGCGTTTGATGATATGGTTGAACCCTTCAAGGACATTGTTGTATGGGCTCATTTCGCTGTGTTCAAAGTGTGTCAACAGCAGGTCAAAGTTGTGATGAATGATCCCGATGACATCGTTAAGTTTTTTATGGCGCTGATTCTCTTTGGCAAACGCTTCAAGTTCATGCAACGCGCTAACGGCATTGTCTTTGCTATCAGCAAACAAAATTTTCTCAACACGCTCTTTGATTTCGCGATCGATCGCTTTCTTAGGATGTCTAAACGGTATCAGTTGCCCCAGGCGCGCGTATTTGTGAAAGACGCAAATCTGAATCGGCACGCCCTGGTGTCGTTCTTGCAAGACCGCCAGCAGGGCCGGGTCGCCGTCGCAGAAGAATCCTTTTTTACCGACGGATATCTCAGATTCGGCCAATGCGAACAGCGCCGTGTAGGCTTCTTTGGTTTCGTCTTCGGCCACAAGATACGCGACTGTGTCAAGCGTCTGGACATCCAACAGGATTAAAAGTACGCGGTCTTCACCGCGGTATTTGATCCATGTGCCGTCAACAGCGTAATACCCGCTGCGCTTTGGTTGAAGCCAGCGGCTGATGGCCTGATGATTAGGGATGCGATCGGCCATCTGTTCAATGTGATCAAGCAAGGCGGCTTTGGTGAATACGTCGCGTTCATAAAATGATCGCAAGATCGCATTGACCTGGTTAAACGACATGCTCCGTAAATACATGAACGTCACATGTTCAATGACCTTGATCGTGTACATGCCGATCATCTCAGCGCAATGAAAACGATGAGCGCATTGACAGCAGCGATACTGTTGATAACTTTGGCTGCGCCAGCCAAACAAGGTGAATATCTGTAAGGTCTTAAACCCGGCTTTTGTGAAAGAACAGCCCTGACATTTTGGGCAAAAAAATTTAAGGACATTTTGATGCGGCTCCTTTCCGCTAAACTTCTAGAATCGATAAGTGCACTGCGTTTTTCAGATTATAACCGATTCTTAATGGATTTAGCGTCGAAAGTGTTCGCCGTATCAATTAATTTACATCACTAATCTTATACCAGTACCGCCTTTTTACTGAGCTTCATTATAGACTTCCTTGGGATCCGTCCCTGAGCTGATGATAGCAGGGCTCTCCATGCTGGCGATGGCAATGTACTTACCATTTAATTGATCATCTTTCACTAGAATTTGTGCTTCCAGAGAGAAGCTGGAAACGCGGGCAAACCCGGCCCTGAAAATTCTTTCAATTAAAAAAAGGAGAATTTACTCACACTTGACACAAATCCGTTGTTATAATCATTCCCGTGAACAACATCCAACGGCCAACGAACATCCTCCTCGGGCTCTTCCTCGCCGCGTTATGTCTTAGCCGGCCGGCCATGGCCAAAGATAAACCGGTGACGAACGAAGATGTCTACGAACTTCTCAGCGAATCCGGTATTTGGGAAAGATCGCATTCAGTCATGAGCCAGCAGCAAGAAAGACTTACCGCGATCCTCAACGACTTTCTCAACGGCGACACCGGGCACATTAAAAAAGAATCGGATGAACTTTTAAATGACATGAAGCAACTCCTTCGGGATTCCCCCCCGAATAAGGAAAACGAACCCAGCTCGTGGCAATCCACGACTGAAATCGTGGAAGAAACGCATTCCATGAAGGAAGAAATATCCAAAAACGACTACAACAAAGCTTATGAACATTTTGTCAATATTACAACCAGCTGCATCGAGTGCCACCAGGCCACCCGTCAATGGGGGAAATTCCCGCAACCAGCGCCATCCCCCGCGAAAGACGATACCTCACCGGATCATAAAGAAAAAGAGGCCCTGCCGGTTTTTTCCCAATAATTTTTAGCTTTATCTAACCCGCTGACTTCTGACACCCGGAACCTAACACCAAAAGGCCCGCCCCGTACTCCGGGGACGTGTAACGGACCCTTATCTTTCGGGGTCCGTTACCAGACTGGGTCAAATGCCAGTCAATAATTTTATAGATTCTCGACGATAAAATAT
>CAYIMR010000241.1:0-2008 GCA_964364455.1 uncultured Planctomycetales bacterium
GGTGAGGCGGGGATTGGCCCTATTCCTGAAGATGTACGGTTAGCGGACGCGGGCGACCGTAGATATCAAATTCCAAAGTCTTGCCGAAGAAGGTGTGTTTCCCTTCCGATAAATGTCCCAATGCCCCGAAGAACAATAAAGAGGAGATCGTCAATATCCCGATCGTCAGTGAAACGGGGCGCTTGAAAAGCCGCTTTTCCCTGCTCCTGTCCAGAAACGGCCAGAGCAAAAGAAGCAGCGGCGCGAGGCCCGTGACAAAGATCCCGATCAGTTTGGGGAAATATTTGATCACCTGGTACATCGGCAGAAAATACCATTCGGGCTTGATGGCGTGCGGCGTGCTTAAAGGGTCCGCCTTTTTGCCCAGTTCAAACGGAGCCACGATCGATAAGGTAATGAGTATGCCCAGCAAAATAAAAAAGACTATTCCTTCCTTCACGACGTGGTGCGGGAAAAACGGGATCCCCAGCGCGGTCACAACCGCCGGGACAAACTGCATAAACAAAAAGAGCGTGACGACAACCAGGATAAACCCGAGGATGCCGTTGTTTTTCAATACCCCCAGACGCCGTTTCACGTAATAGGAGAAATCGTTGGTGACGGCCACTTCCATCCCTTCGGGAAGCGTCTTTCGGAACTCCTGGATGACCCCTTTCACCCTGTCCGCGACGCGGACGACATCACTCTTCTCCGATTTAACCACAACCATCGCCGCGGCCCGCTTCTTGTCCACCTTGGCAATGCGCGTTTCGTCCTCGAAGGTATCCACCACCCTGGCGACGTCTTTGATTTTGAGCCAGTTCCCGGCATCGTTGGCGCGGATGACCACGTCTTCAATCTGCCGGACCGTGTCGAATTCGCCGGTAACACGCACGTTGTATTCCAGATGGGAAGTCCGGATTTGCCCCGCCGGCAGGGTGACGTTGCGCTCCGCCAGCGCTTTAAGGACTTCGTCGAAGGAAACGTAATATTCCTGAAGCCTCTGGGGGGCGACTTCCACGTGGAATTCCCGTTCGCGCCAGCCGATGCGCCGTACCGCCGCCACGCCGGGGACGTCCAGAAGGAGGTCTTCTAAAAGTTCCGCGAATTGCCGGCGGGTCAGTTCGGAATCGCCGCCGCTCACCGATACCTCCAGGATGGGACGTTCTTTGCTTTTGAATTCCAGAACAAAAGGGGCTTCCTTTACCTTAAAACCTTCCGCCTTTGCCTGGAGAACAGCGTCATAAACTTTCTGAAAATATCCTGTCTTTGTGATCTCGTAAAACCGCTTTGCCCGGAGGCTGTCCAGGCTTATATTGATATGCTGGTAACGTGTTTGTTTCAAAAAACCCAGTTTCTCTTCCAGCAGAAAACCATTGGTCGTCAGCCCCAACCTGATTAAAGGGAGCGAGGAAAGGCCTTCGATAATCGCTTCAAAATCTTTTCTTAACGTTGGTTCTCCCCCGGAAACCCTGATTTCATCAATCCCGAAATCGACCAGGGCGGAGCATATCTCTAATAACTCATCGGAAGAAAGAAGCGCTGAGGAGGGTAAAAACCTGGGCGTTACCGGCATGCAATAAAAACAACGGAAATTGCAGGCATCCGTTAACTGGACACGTAACTTATGAATTTGCCGGCCATGGGCGTCGGCTAAAATCGATTTTGGTTCCATCTTCTTCCTTTCCAGATACGGGAAGCCATATCGTTTCCAATATAGCCGTCAGCCCCTGCCTGCAGTCCGTTAACAAGGGCATCGTCCTTAAAACCATGGCTTAAGCTTCAGGTTTCAAGGATTAGGGAATCTGATGTCTAGCTAAACATCCTTTGCGATTGTGTCTTTACTTTTATCTTCTTTTGTCTCAGCCGCATCATCGCGCATACTTCTTAAAGCATTTTTGAATTCCTTGATGCCTTTCCCCACCCCCTTGGCGATCTCGGGCAGATTCTTGGCGCCGAACAAAAGAAAAACGATTAAAAATATAACAACAAGTTCCTGCATCCCCAACCCAAACATAGAACACCTCCT
>CAYIMR010000242.1:0-2005 GCA_964364455.1 uncultured Planctomycetales bacterium
TCCAAAACGGCGTTTATAAGAACGCCCTCGTCATCGCCTCGGAAAAGATCACCACTTACGTCAATTGGAACGACCGCAATACCTGCGTCCTTTTCGGCGACGGGGCCGGCGCGTGCGTTTTAAAATCCGTGGCGGGAAGGCGGGGGATCTTGTCGGATTATATCCACGCGCAAGGGCATTTCGGAGACCTGATGATGATCGTTGCCGAAGAGCGCGAGCCGCTCGACCAGGAAACCAAGATGATCACCCTGCCGCACATCGCGATGCAGGGGCAAGAGTTGTTCAAGGTCGCGGTCAATTCCATGGCCGCGGCGGTTGAGATCGCCGTCAAAAAGGCGGGATTAAGTTTGGAAGATATCGACTGCGTTGTGCCCCACCAGGCCAATGACCGCATTATCTCCGCCGTGGCCCGGAAACTCCAGCTTCCCAAAGAAAAAATTTTCGTCAACATCGACAAATACGGTAACATGTCCGCCGCGTCGATCGCCGTCGCCTTGTATGAAGCGGTCAAGAAAAAGAGGATCAAGCGCGGGGACAACGTCGTGCTGGTTACCTTCGGGGCGGGACTTGTGTCGGCGGCGAACGTCATCCGCTGGTAACTTTGAAAAGTAAGAAGTAGGAAGTAAGAGGTAGAGAGGTAAGAGGTAAAGAGGTAAAAATAAAAAATGGGAAGTCATCCCCCGCTTCCTGGAATGAAATAATTTTAAAAGGGGGATCCATGAAAATATTGCATTTTCAGGAATTGCTGGTTTGGCAAAAGGCGCATCAGTTAACATTGGGGATTTACCGCCTGACGAAGAGTTATCCAGACGAGGAAAGATTCGGTTTAGTTAATCAGATTAGGCGTTCATCCGCTTCCATCTGTGCGAATTTAGCCGAAGGATATAAAAAGAGCACAAAAGAGTTTTTAAGATTTATTGATATCGCGGATGGATCGCTGGAAGAAACAAAATATCATCTGATCTTGAGCAAGGATTTACGGTACTGCGATCCAGTTGAGTTTGAAAAGAATTATAATTTGGCATGTGAAGTCGGAAAGATGTTAAATGGGTTAAGTCAGAAATTACGCTTTTGAACTTACCTCTTACCTCTTTACCTCTGATAAAATGTCTACTAAAGTCGCTCTCATTTTCCCCGGCCAGGGCGCTCAACACCCAGGCATGGGCAAGGAATTTTACGAAATTTCACCCGAAGCCAAAGCCGTCTTTTCCGCCGCGGATACGGTCATCCCGGGTTTAAGTGACGTCATCTTCAACGGCCCCGCGGAGAAGCTCACGTCCACCCAATACTGCCAGCCGGCCATTTTTACATTCAGCGTGGCCGCGCTCAAAGCCCTCGAAGCGCATCCCAAATTCAAGAATATCACGCCGTCGTTCGCCTGCGGGTTGAGCCTGGGGGAATATTCGGCGCTGGTCGCCTGCGGGGCGCTTTCGTTTGAAGAAACCCTGCGGCTGGTGGAACGGCGGTCTTTCTTTATGGAAGAAGCGACGAAATTAAAGAAGGGCGCGATGGCCGCGGTCATTGGGTTCGACAAGGACAAGCTCATTGAGATCTGCCGTCAGACCGGAGCCGAGGTGGCCAATTTCAATTCGCCCGATCAGACCGTCATTACCGGCGAGGCGGAAAAGGTCGCGAAAGCTTCCGAAGCTATCCAGGCGGCAGGCGCCAGGCGCGTGATCGCGCTGGATGTCAGCGGCGCGTTTCATTCCCGCCTGATGCGCCCCGCGGTCGCGAAATTCGAAGCGGAGCTTAAAAAAGCCGCGCTTAAAACGCCGCGATTTCCGATCCTTAGTAACGTCGACGCCAAACCCGAGACCGATCCCGAAAGGATCCGCCGCAATCTCGCCTTGCAGATCACCTCTCCGGTCCAGTGGGTGGATTCGACGCGCGCCATCGCCGCCGCGGGCGTGACGACGTTCCTCGAACTCGGCCCCGGCAACGTCCTTAAGGGCCTTATCCGCAAGATCGATCCGCAATTAAGCGTTCAAAATATCGCCAAGCCGGA
>CAYIMR010000243.1:0-1974 GCA_964364455.1 uncultured Planctomycetales bacterium
TTTTCAAAGCCAAGATCGACGATCAGAGACTGGTCGAGCCGTTTGAAGATCTCGTTCTCATCGAGGGTGGTACTGATCAACCGCGAGGTTTTCTGCAGGGCGTCGAGCCCGTTAAGACGTTTATCGAGTTCTTCCTGGGTTTTGTTCAGTTCCAGGTCGGTTCTGACGATCAGCTTGGCCTGTTCGTCAAGGTCATTGAAGGACTTTGTCATTCTGCGCAGCGAGGCCTGAAGATCGTGCAGCCGTTCGGTCATGCTGACCACCAGCAGAACAAGAACGGTCACCAGGATGATCGCGAAAACACCGACAATGAGCAAAGTATTGAACGTCATCATATCCGTTTTTTGTCCTTAACCGATCGCCAGTACCGTGATGCTTTCGTTTTGCAGGTGGGGCCTTTTGAACCTCTCCGCCGACTGCATGGGGGAAACTTCCCCGTCGGCATACATGCCGATGATGGGGATCAGCGGACCGAAGATTTCCTTGATCTTGACGACCTCCTGGAACGCCATCCTGCCCAGCAGTTTCTGGCGGGACATCGATTCCAGGACGATAATAAGCTTCGGTTCTTTGCCCAGCAGGTTCTGATGGGCCTCCTCCGCCGCGATGCGGGCGGCCTGTTTGCACGAATCCTTGTTACCGATCATGATGTGGACCCGCGCCCCCTGGGGGATGTCTCCCTGACATACAATACTCCCGTCTTTTTGGATGTCAACCGCATTTCGTAACAGATAATTCCGGCTTTCCTCGATGAAGATGCCTAGCGGATAAAGGATGGCCATTTGTTCGGATCGGCGGCCGCGTAATTGCGCCGCTTCTTGCTCAAAATACTGTTCATAAATGTTATAGGCGGGCCGGTTGTCGATGGACCGGATGACGTTATCGACGGCGCCGCTGATCGTGCGCGGTTTTCCCAGCGGCCGCCAGCCGTGCTGGCTTCCGACCCCTACGGTCATGTGTCCACCCATGATGACGCCGCTGACGGCGTTGGTCAGCACCCGGCCGCGGTAGAACTTAAAAGTATTTTTCCCCTGGACATGATTGCAGCTCCCCGCCCCCACGACGGGGAAGATGTTCCCCAATGTCCCTTGGACGCTTTTAAGGAGCGGGGAAACGTTCTTTAAACGGCTGTCGACGAAAAAGACGAAGACCTGGCGGCCATGCGCGCCGAAATCCGCAAGGCAGCGTTTCGCCAGTTCCAGCCCGACGTCCTGCGGGCTCATGGTATCGAGATGCTCGACGAAGCCGTCACCGAATTTCATCTCATCGGAGGCGATCGCCAGAACGGCCACGCCGCGCGTTTCGATGGAGCCAGAGAGGATAATGCCTGTTGTGGAACAACCGATCAGCTTGGGGTTGCGCAGCGTTTCATTGACGACGGGGACGATTTTTTGCGGATCGTAGTGGCCGGTGCACAAAAGCATCGCCCAGGCGGTATTGGCCGCCCGTAAGTCCATTTTGGCCTGCGTGGCTGCTTCACGCGCGGCCTGCTGATTGTCGCGATGACGGCTGAACCCGATGCCGATGTGCGTGGCCATCTGTGATATCCCCTCCGGCGGCTTCAGGAAAATGATTGACCGCCTCGCGTAATCCCAAATTTTGCTATTGCAAAATTTGCCCCGAAGGGGTTGCACGACAAAATCCGATTAGGATTTTGTCGGCTTGCAAGGTAATCCCGGATTTTTCGCCGCACCATTTTGTGTAGTTGCAAAATTTGGGATACCTCGCTAAGCCGGCCAAACTCTTATCGAGTTTGGCCGAGCGACCCTTCGCTTCGCTCAGGGCGGATTTTTCTACTGGAAAATCCGGGATAATATGGTATATTGACACAAAGATTTTCCGCGTCGTAAAAAGTATACTATATAACCATTCGGCTGTTAAATATTAAATTGAATAATTGGCCCCATCGTCTAGCCTGGTCCAGGACACTTGGTTCTCAGCCAAGGAACACCGGTTCAAATCCGGTTGGGGCTA
>CAYIMR010000244.1:0-1968 GCA_964364455.1 uncultured Planctomycetales bacterium
TTTCCGGTATTAATTACGATGAGAAGGGGATGGAGATCGCGATGGTGATCTTGCCTCCGAAAGAATTGCCGAAAATCTTGCCCTGCAGTCTTGGCGACCGTAAAGCTTAAGTCGGTTCTTTGCCCTTCGCCATAACGAGCTTTCCCGAACGAACCATTTCGATAATTCCAAACTTCTTTAACGCTTCTTCGAGGGAGTCCAGCTCTTCGGTCGTGCCGGTCTGGCCGATGATCGTCGCGCCGTTACTTTCATCCAGGACGTGCGCGCGGGTTTTAAGCAGCTTGCGGATGGCCGCTTTCTGCGCAGGGGAGCCGCTTTTGACCTTGATGAGGGCGTACTCGCGGTCGACGGAGTCGGTGCGGGTATGTTCGCTGCAGTGGATGACGTCAATGAGTTTCGCGGTCTGCTTGACGATCTGCTCTAATGTCCCCGGGTCACCGGTCGCCGTGATCGTCATGCGCGAAAATTTGGGGTTCACGCTGGCCGAGACGACCAGGGCGTCAATATTAAATCCACGCCGGGCAAAAACTTGCGCGCAGCGCACCAGCACACCCGGCTTATTAGCAACGAGCATGCTAACTGTGTGAATGTCTTTACGTTTATTGTTATTTTTATCGCTCATTATTTTCTGGTGACATTGTGACGTGTGACCCCGCTAAGTACTTCCAGTGGGTTTCTCCAGCTTCTTGCCCTTGCTTGGCGCTTCGATGATCATTTCATTGGCGGATTTGCCGGCGGGGATCATCGGGAACACGTTGTCTTCCTTGATGACCTCCGCGTGGATGACGACCGGTCCGGGATATTCAATAGCTTCTTTGAGCTTCGCGCGGCAGTCCTCGACCTTGTCAATGTGCACGCCTTTGATCCGGTACGCTTCAGCGAGTTTGATGAAATCCGGGTTGCCCTCCAGGTCGACACCGGAGAGACGGTTGTCAAAAAAGAGTTCCTGCCACTGGCGCACCATACCCAGATACTTGTTATCAATAATGAGCACCTTCACCGGCAGCTTGTTATTATACAGAGTCGATAATTCCGCGAAGGTCATCTGAAATCCGCCGTCGCCGACGACCGCCACCACCAGATCATTCGGACGCCCGAACTGCGCGCCGATGGCCGCCGGAAAACCAAAGCCCATGGTGCCCGCGCCGCCGGAAGAAAGCCAGCGCTGGCCCTTGACGCTTAAATTGAATTGCGCCGACCACATCTGGTGCTGGCCCACATCGGTCGTCACGATGGCGTTCCCTTGAATAATTTCTTGCAGTTCATAAAGCACGTACTGCGCCGTTAATTCTCCGGTACTTGAGAATTTGAGAGGATATTGTTGGCGATATCCGTTTAACTCTTTAAGCCAATCTTTGGTGTCGCAAGGTTTCACGTATTTGATCAATTCCTCAACAATGAGCCGCGCGTCACCCACACAGCTGGCATCGGGCTGGACTATTTTTCCCATTTCCGCCGGGTCGATGTCGATATGAATTTTCTTGGCACCGATGCAGAACTTTTGCGGGTTGCCGTTGATGCGGTCGTCCCAGCGCGAGCCGATGGAACAGATCAAATCACAGCGGGTCAAAGCTTTATTGGCGTAGGCGGTTCCGTGCATGCCGAGCATTCCCAAAGAGAGAGGATCGGTTTCCGGGAATTCGCCTTTGCCCAGGAGAGTATTGGTCACGGGGGCATGGAGTTTATAGGCCAGTTTTTTTATGGCGTCCCCTGCGCGGGAGAGCACGGCGCCGTGGCCGACCAGAAGAAGCGGACGGCTGGACTCGTTAAAAAGTTTGGCGATTTTCTTGATGTCGGATAAACGTCCTTTATCGAGGACCTTGTATCCGGGCAAGTCCATCGGCGGATTCAAGGAGCTGCCGGTAAAAGGAGCGGAGGTCACGTCCTTGGGCAGATCGACCAGGACAGGGCCTGGCCGGCCGGTGTTGGTAATGTGAAAAGCTTCTTTAATGACCCGGGGGATGTCGT
>CAYIMR010000245.1:0-1964 GCA_964364455.1 uncultured Planctomycetales bacterium
CACGGGTCCCCGGAACAAGCCCAAAAGATCCTCCAGCAGCTACAGATCCGCGCCCAGGAAGCCGGCGTCACCCTTCCCTTCACCGTTAACACACCCTATATTAATACCATCGCCAAAAGCAAACAACCGTCCTATCCGGGCAACCGTGAACTCGAACGCCAGATCAAGAGCATCATCCGCTGGAACGCGATGGCGATGGTCGTTCGCGGCAACCACGCCGAGGCCGGCATCGGCGGGCATATTTCCACCTACGCTTCCGCCGCGACCTTGCTCGAGGTCGGGTTCAATCATTTCTTCCGCGCGCGCACGGACAATTTTTGCGGCGATTTCGTTTATTTCCAGGGACACGCCTCTCCCGGCGTTTACGCGCGGGCGTTCCTGGAAGGCCGTTTAAACGAAGAAAAACTCGAAAATTTCCGCCGGGAATTAAAAAAAGGCGGCGGGCTCTCCTCCTATCCCCATCCGTGGCTCATGCCGAATTTCTGGCAGTTTCCCACCGTTTCCATGGGGCTCGCGCCTTTAACCGGTATTTACCAGGCCCGGTTCATGCGTTATCTTGAAGACCGGAGCCTGAAACCGAAAGACGACGCCAAGATCTGGGTCTTTATGGGCGATGGCGAGTGCGACGAACCCGAATCGCTTGGCGCGATCCATCTGGCCTCGCGCGAAGATCTCGACAACCTTATCTTCGTCATCAACTGCAACCTCCAGCGCCTCGATGGCCCGGTACGCGGCAACGGCAAGATCATCCAGGAACTCGAAGCGATCTTCCGCGGCGCCCAGTGGAACGTGATCAAGGTCATCTGGGGTGAGGATTGGGATTCCCTGCTGGAAAAAGACACGGAAGGTATTTTGGCCAAACGCATGGGCGAGGTCATCGACGGCCAATACCAGAAATATTCCGTTGAGTCCGGCGCCTATATCCGCAAAGATTTCTTCGGCACCGATCCGCGCTTGCTGGATCTGATCCAGCATTTAAGCGACGATGACCTGGAGAACCTGCGCCGCGGCGGGCATGATCCTGTAAAAGTCTACGCGGCTTACAAGGCGGCCGTCGACTTCAAAGGCAAGCCGACCGTTATCCTCGCCAAGACCATCAAAGGCTACGGCCTCGGCGAAAGCGGCGAAGGTAAAAATATCTCCCACCAGCAGAAAAAGCTCAACGAGGATGAACTGAAACAATTCCGCACGCGCTTTAATATCCCGATCTCCGATAAAGATGTCACCGAAACGCCATTTTATAAACCCGCCGCGGATTCCGAAGTCATGAAATATTTGCACGAACATCGAAAAGCTTTAGGCGGATACATGCCCGCGCGTCATGAGACCAGCCAGCCGTTACCGGCACCGCCGGAAGAATTATTCGAAGAATTTTACAAAGGGACCGAAGACCGCGAGGTTTCGACCACCATGGCCTACGTCCGGATCCTGACAAAACTTCTCAAGGATAAAGAGATCGGCAAGCTCATCGTCCCCATTATCCCCGATGAGGCGCGCACCTTCGGCATGGAGGCCCTCTTTCGCCAGTGCGGGATCTATTCACACGTCGGACAGCTCTATGAACCCGTGGACAAAGACAGCCTCCTCTATTACAGGGAAGCCAAGGACGGACAGATCCTTGAAGAGGGCATCAACGAGGCCGGATCCATCTCCTCGTTCATCGCCGCCGGTACGGCGTATTCGACGCAAGGGATCAATACCATCCCCTTCTACATCTATTATTCAATGTTCGGCCCGCAACGCGTCGGCGATCTGATCTGGGCGGCGGCGGATTCGCGCTGCCGCGGCTTTTTGATCGGCGGGACCGCGGGACGCACCACGCTTAACGGCGAAGGCCTCCAGCACCAGGACGGCCACAGCCACGTGCTTTTATCCACCGTTCCAAACATCGTCACCTACGACCCCGCCTTTGCCTTTGAACTCGCCGTCATCATCCAGGACGGGATGAAGCGCATGTACAAAAA
>CAYIMR010000246.1:0-1960 GCA_964364455.1 uncultured Planctomycetales bacterium
ATCGTCGTTCGTATTTCGTGTTTGACGAAAACGATGTACGAATGACGAAGTACGAAAGACGATATTTATGCTTATCCAATTCTGCAAATCCAAAATAGCCCACGCGACCGTGACCGAGGCGGAACTGCATTACGAGGGCAGTATCACCATTGATGAGACTTTGATCAAAGCGGTCGGTATTATTCCCGGCGAGCGGGTGGAAGTGCTTAATATCAACAACGGCAACCGTTTTGATACCTACGTCATTGGCGGCAAGGCCGGTTCGGGAGTCATCTGTCTTAACGGCCCGGCGGCCCGATTAGGGGTGGTCGGCGACCGTGTCATTATCTTAAGTTACGCGTACATGACCCCGAAAGAAGCGAAAACAGCCAAACTTCGAACCGTTCATGTGGATGCCAGGAACAGGATTAAAAAGTAATTGTTCTGCCTTCCGTTAGCTCAGCACTCATGACTGCCGCGACGCTTAAAATCAGGTTATATGGAGACCCTTGTCTTCGTAAAAAATCCGTCCTCGTCGTTTATGCCGGGCCTACGGAACAATCCTTGCTCCAGGCTATGTTGGTTGCCATGCGCGAGAATAAAGGGGTCGGCTTGGCCGCACCCCAAGTCGGGGTCAACCGGCAGATCTTCGTCGCGGATATCGGTGACGGGCCTATGGCCTTCATTAACCCCAAGATCATCAAAAAATCCGGCGGTGATGTTATCGAAGAGGGATGCTTGAGCATCCCTGGGGTGACAGTGATGGTCCGGCGTCCCGAAAGGATCGTCGTGCGTTATATTGATGAGAACAACCAGCCTCATGAAAAAATTTATGAAGAAATGATGGCCAGGGTCATCCAGCATGAAATGGACCATCTCGACGGGAAATTGATCGTCGATTACGCCGGGATTAAGGAAAAGATCAAGTTGCGCGCGCAACTCAGGGAACTCGAACGCAAGCAAAAAGGAATTCAATAATGGCGTGTCTTCTTGAAGACAACACGGGGGCGGCCGTTACTCCGTTGCCATCGTGGTTCAAGCAGGATCTTCCGGACATGGTGAAGATCCGGGAGATGAAAGATCCGTTCCGTCAGGCGGGCCTGCACACCGTCTGCGAAAGCGCGTTGTGTCCCAATTTGGGCAAGTGTTGGGGGCGCGGCGTGGCCACGTTCATGATCCTGGGTGAGATATGCACGCGGGCGTGCCGCTTTTGCGGGGTGAAGACCGGCCGGCCCATGGCCGTGGATCCGCAGGAGCCACGTCAGGTCGCCTCGGCCGTCCAACGGCTTAACTTGCGCTACGTCGTCGTCACTTCGGTCGCCCGTGATGACTTGGCTGATGAAGGCGCCGGCCAGTTTGCGCGAACCATTCATGCCATTCGCTCTGTGATGCCGCAAACTAGGATCGAAGTCTTGATCCCGGATTTCTCCAATAAACCGGGATCTCTTGAACAGCTCGTGACGGCACGCCCCGAGGTGATCAGCCACAATATGGAAACGGTGCGCCGGCTGTCTCCCGATGTTCGTCCGCAGGCGGATTATGACCGTTCGTTAGCGGTATTGGGGAATCTCAAGGAACTCGCTCCATCGACATTTATAAAATCCGGGTTCATGGTCGGCTTGGGCGAGACCGACGCAGAGATCGCCGCATTGATGTGCGATCTGGCCGCGGCCGGCTGCGATATGCTCACCATCGGTCAGTATCTGGCCCCGGGGCGCAAAAAGCGTTATCTGCGCGTCCAGCGGTTTGCCCGGCCGGAAGAATTTGAGAATTATAAAACAGATGGCCTGAAACTTGGTTTCAAACACGTGATGAGCGGCCCATTGGTGCGCAGTTCTTATATCGCGGAAGAAGGATACCGCGAATGTTTTGGAAAAAATACGGTTGGTCATGACTCTTAACGCGACGACAAAGAACGCGGTTTCGTTTATCATGCGCGTCGGGTTAAGCGGCGCGCTGTTGTGGTATCTTTTTTCGAAGA
>CAYIMR010000247.1:0-1938 GCA_964364455.1 uncultured Planctomycetales bacterium
TTCACCTTGCGGGGGTGCTTCTCCTGGTGTCTGTTGCCCGGCAGGCTCCCTTTGGCCAGAGGCTCCCCGCGGGGAGGAGGGGTTAACGGGAGTTTCTTCAATGTCAAGCGCGCGGAAGATGGCCCTTTTCAATTCTTCTTTACCGCGATTTTGCAGAACTTTCCTGGCTAATTCTTCCACATCCGGATACAGACCTATATTTTGAAACTTTCCCTGGTATGGCTTGAACGGAATATGAATTCTCCCACTCGTATCCGATAAATAGGACAATTCGGGGACGGATGAGATCATGCTGGTGGCAAGATCTGTCGGAATGAAAAGATCAGCCGCCAAAACGAGATTCTGGTCTAAACCCAAATTGCCGCTGGCGGCCACCGTGAAACCCTCCGATTGAAGCTCCGCGCTGAAGTACAGCGCCTGGTCCTTTAGCTGGATTGTTGCCGCGACTCGCTCCAGAACGGTTTCATCGGATTGAAGTCCTTTTTTATATCGCGGCGGCAAATTTTCTTGGATATTTTGCACCAGATCAGGAATAAACGAAAGTTTATCAAGAACAAACCGCAGCAGATTGATGTTTAATAATTTCCCGCCGCGTATCTCCACGGAACCATCGCCTTGCAGCGTTTCACGCAACTCCGGGATCTGAGTGCCATGTCCCTCAGCGTCAAAAACGGCATAGATCCCGCCCTCCACTCCCAAAGGTTTACCAGTATCCGATAAAACCGGCATACCCGCGCGCGGGATCAACTCTCCCAACTGCACGCCATCGACTTTAATGTCGAACATAAGCATGTTGGACCGTCCATAGTCGCTCCAGCGTCCTTGCCCGCTAATCGTTCCGGACGCATAGTCGGCAGTCAATTCATTGATGGCGATATTCGATTCATCGACATGAAAGCGCCCATGGACATCTTCGAGAGGTTGTTTAAGTGGTTCTGAACTTACTCTTCCCCCGGTCAGCTCACCATTGACCGAAAACGCGGCAAGGCCATTTTGATCTGCCCGTAGCGCGATATCCTGCAACGTCAATTTCCCATCGATGTCCCCTTCCAGCAGCAGCTGCTCTTTGAGAACCCCATAAAACGGCATTGTTCGCAAACGCAATAAGGAAAGATCCGTCCCCAATTTTACCTTTTGTAAATTCACCTGGTTGTTTTTGATATCCAGCGCAATTTCTCCATCAACCGTAATATTTTGCTGGTCTGCCCATATCCGGGCCCTGGCTTCAAAAGGAAATGGTTTTTCAAACGATAAATGTGTGGCCTGAAAATCAATTTGCCGTAACGGAATGATTAAAGACGGCTCAAATGACTCATCGACAAAGGTCAAAACGCCATTTTCAATACGCACGGCGTGGATCAACATTTGCGGGATGACGATGGCAGCTTTGACTCCATTTGTACGTGCCGGCATTGAAACTGCTCCGGCCACGGGAGAGAACTTCTCTCCCGAAATTTCTTCAATACCATTATCGCCGGTATTCTTTGCGAATAAAGTCTGTATGTTGACCAAGCCTTCCTTATTACGGACCAAGTGAACGCGGGGGCTGGAGATCTCGATCTTCGCGATGGCGATCTGCCGGTGGAATATCAAAGCCAGGATGTCCGTGTTCAAATAGATCAGATCAACGGTCACCACCTTGTTTCGCGAAAACGCCGGATCATCGGCGATCGAGAGCCCCTTGACGGCGATCGTCAACCCCTTGTCAAACTTGAAGTCCAAACGCAGCTGATCGATCTGGACTTCTCGCGACAGCGCGGAACTAAGTTCCTGAATAATCCGGGGTTTATAATGACTGATGTCGAATGTCGCGATAAATACGGCCAATACAATGGCGCCAATAAGGATCAACCCAAGCAAACTAAAGATTATGGTCTTAAGGATTTTCACGGATCAAACGATTCTGGCGGGAATGCTGGCTCAAGGGATCACAAATGT
>CAYIMR010000248.1:0-1932 GCA_964364455.1 uncultured Planctomycetales bacterium
AAAACAGTCACGCCGGTCATAACCGCCGCCGTGAAGACCTTGAAAAAATACCGGAGCAGATCCGTGTCAAATCCGCCCAAACGTTTATCCAGGATGTAAAACAAAATGAGAAAATCCGCCGTCCCGGCAATGGCGCTGGCAAGCGCGATACCACTGACCTTGAGTGGGAACATAAGAATGAAATTCAAAGTCGCGTTAATAGTCAGACAAAACGCCGCCACCAAAGCGGGCGTCCTGGTGTCCTGCAGGGCGTAAAAAACCGATACCAGGATCTTGATCCCGCCGAAACTTAACAGCCCCATCGCGTAATAGGACAGCGCCGAGGAGGTGATCATCGTCGAATATAAGCCAAATTCCCCTCTTTCAAAAAAGATCCGGATGATGGGCTCCGAAAGCAATACCAGGACGACCGTGCTCGGACACATCACAAAAAAGATATTTTCCAGCGAAAATATGATCGTCCGCTTGAGGGAATCGACGTCGTTGCGGTGAAACAGCCCGGAGAGCGTGGGCAAGACCGCCGAGGCCATCGCCACGCCGAAAATACCCATAGGACCCTGGATAATACGGTTGGCGTAATAAATGGCGGAGATCCCTCCCTGCCCGACGATCGATGAAAGGGAAGCGCAAAAGGTGTCGATCAAAATGGACAGCTGGTACACGCCGCCGCCTAACAAGCGCGGGATAAGAAGTTTCCCGATCTTGACGGCCCCCGGATGGCGCAAAGTCTTCGGCCTTCGGCAAGGCATGCCCATTCTGGTCAACGGTATCCATTGAGCAACGAGCTGCAAGACCCCGCCTGCCAGCACCCCGATGGCCAACCCCAGAACAGGATCTTGCATATTACGCGAATAGACCAGCGCGGCGACGATCATGGCGATATTAAGAAGACATGGACTGAATGCCGGGACCAAAAAAGAACGAAATGAGAACAGGATCCCCATGCTGTAAGCGGTCAACCCGATGAAGATCAGATACGGGAACATGAACCGGGTCAAATTGATGGTAAGGGTAAGTTTTTCCGGATCCGCCATGAACCCCGGCGCGATCACCCGGACGATCACCGGCGCGGCGATGATGCCTAAAATAGTGATCACACTTAAAACGATCATAGACCAGACTAAAAGAGTATTGGCAAATTCCCAAAAGGTCTTTATGTCCTCTTTTTCTTTATATTCGGACAAAACAGGGACCACCGCGGCATTCACGGCCCCTTCGCCGGCCAGATCCCGGAATAAATTGGGGATCTTGGAAGCCACAAAAAAAGCGTCGGCCCGGAATCCCGTTCCCAGCAGCTTGGCCACAATGACATCCCTCACCAAGCCCAGGATACGGGAACTTAATGTCCCCAGCGAGAGGATCGATGTCGATTTGATCAAGGAACGGTGGGAATCTTTGTGGAGTAATTTATTGATTGACACGGATACCCTTATTTGTTATATTTGTGCATAAATTTTTTGCCGGACGAGTCATCAAAAAGGAGTCATTGCTGTGCCACAACGAAGAACCGCCATCAAGGACCTGCGCAAGAATCGAAGACACCATCTGCATAATCTCGATATCAAGACGGATCTAAGAAAAACCATTAAAAATTTCCTGGCTTTGGTAACCGCCAAGAGCGCCGCGGAAGCGCAATCCGCCCTAAAACTGGTCTACAAAAAACTGGACAAGGCCGCCAAGCGACATATCCTGCACGACAATACGGCATCCCGCCGCAAGGCCCGTTTCAGCAAACTCGTCCAAAGTATCACCGCGTAAAAATTATCCCTTACCGAAGAATCCCGCGAGCTTGACGACCAGCAGTTCTACCCCATGTTCGGGTTTTAAACGGCTGCGTTTAATGTTCAGATCCGCTTCCTGAAGCGCCTCCAAGCCTTTACGAAAATTTTCAGCGGACAAACGGGGCCGCGATTTCCCCCAGAACCATATCAG
>CAYIMR010000249.1:0-1930 GCA_964364455.1 uncultured Planctomycetales bacterium
TTTGAGCGCGCCGGATTCAAGATCTATGTCTCCGGGCGTTCCTATTTTCCCTTGATCGATGACCCACAGATCGAACCGGTCCTTTTGCGGGCGCAGGAAATGTCCCGCTATGTAGAGGAAGGAGCCCTTGATTGCGGTATCACCGGGGCGGACTGGATCATGGAAAACGGCTCCAAAGTGGTTTCCCTGGCGGAGCTGGTTTATGCCAAGCAAAGTTCCGTCAAGGTGCGCTGGGTTTTGGCCGTGCCGGAGAAATCATCCATGACCTCGGTCAAAGATCTGCAGGGCAAGAGGATCGCCACCGAGCTCGTCAACGTGACCAAACAGTATCTCAAAAAGAACAAGGTCAAGGCGGACGTGGAATTCAGCTGGGGCGCGACCGAGGCCAAGGTCGCGGACGGGTTGGTCGACGCGGTCGTCGAGTTGACCGAGACCGGCAGCAGTCTGCGGGCGCACAAGTTGCGGGTCATCGGTGAAGTTTGCGAGTCCACGACTCAATTTATCGCCAATAAAAACACCGCGCAGGATCCGTGGAAGAAAAAAAAGATGGACCAGATCACGATGCTGCTTAAAGGAGCGATCGCGGCCAACAATATGGTGGGCTTGAAAATGAACGTGCGCAAGAATGATCTGGACAAGATCCTGGGCCTTCTAACGTCGTTAAAGAACCCGACGATCTCCCATTTAAGCGACAAGGACTGGCTGGCCATTGAAACCGTCATCGATGAAGGAACGGTGCGCACCTTGATCCCGGGGTTGAAGAAGGCGGGAGCGCAGGGGATTATCGAATATCCTTTGAATAAAGTGATTTATTAAAACAGGGAGAACCAACGTATGCCGTGCGGCAGAAAAAGAAAAAGGCGAAAGATCAGAACGCATAAGCGTAAGAAGTTACGAAAATCACTTCGGCATTTGAAGAAACGCGATTGGAAATAGACCTTTCCCGGGGAGTTGCCCCGGGAGGAGGGTCCATTCCTTCAAATCACGACGAGGCGATTATGCACCGAACAAAACAAGGGATCATTTTGGTGTGCGCGGGTGTTTGCCTGATGGCGCTCGTGTGCCCGGCAACGGCCGGCGCGTTTGCCAATGAAGACCGCGTGGCTTTGGCCAAGGGGTTGGCGCATTATGCCATGGGATACCGGGATGATCTTTTAGGACAGACCAACCATGCCGTCCTCGAATACGAAAAAGCCGCGCAGTTCGATGAAAGCGGCTATCTTATTCGTTTGCGCTTGGGCACCGGTTACGCGCGTTTGAACATGCTTCCCGAGGCGATCGATCAGCTGCAGGTCGTCCACCAGTTGAATCCCGAAGACATGCAATCCCATTATCTGTTGGCGCTCATCTATTCCAACCAACGGCAATACGATGATGCCGCACGGGAATATGAGATCATCCTCAAGACGTTTTCCGAAGAAGAACCTCAAAACATCGAGATCTACGGTTACCTGGGACAATTATATTATTCGCAGCGGAAATACGACCAGGCCATCGAACAATTCAAAAAAATTCTGGCCGTTGAGCCTAACAATGCCGATGTGATGTATATGCTGGGATCATTGTATTTGGAGACCGCCCAGAAAGAGAGCGCCATTGCTATTTTGCAGAAATCGATCGGGATCGACCCCGAACACGATGGCAGCCTTAATACCCTCGGTTATCTTTACACGGAAGACGGAAAGAATTTGGAGGAGGCAATGGATCTTATCCAGCGCGCGCTCGCTATCGCACCGGAGAATGGCGCTTATCTCGACAGTTTGGGCTGGGCTTATTACAAAAAAGGCATGTATGACAAAGCCCTTGAGACCCTCAAGAAAGCCGATGTCATTCTGAAGGACCCCGTGATCTACGATCATATCGGCGATGTGTGCAGCAAGCTCAACTTGAACGATGAGGCGCTAAAGTATTGGAAACTTTCCCTGGAACT
>CAYIMR010000250.1:0-1915 GCA_964364455.1 uncultured Planctomycetales bacterium
GCTTGTTCGCCTCGTTGAGGATCCCCTGCGCGTTGCGTTTGGCCTGCTCTTCCAGTTCTCTCGCCTTTTGGTCGGCGGCCGCGAGACCTTCCGTTTTAATTTTATCGATCAATTCCTGGACTTGTTGCGACATTGTTTACTCCTATCGTGAATTAAATAATATTAAAAAACTTTAATTGTTAAACTGAAAAAATTGAAGAAATTTCTCTTTGGAATGCTTCTGCTTTGTGGGCGGGATTTTTATCTTTCAAAATAGGGCGGCCTACCACAACATAATCAGCACCATTTTTAAATGCTGTCTTCACATCTACTGTTCTTTTCTGATCATCTTTATTCTCAACTGGACGAATGCCAGGGGTGACTATTAAAAAATTATCACCTAACTCACTTCTTAACTGAGAAGATTCTAATCCAGATGAAATAACTCCATCACACCCTAGATGCAAAGCACGTTTAGCCCTGGAAAGAACTAATTCTTCAACATCACACTTAAATCCCAAGTCATCCAGATCTTTTTTATCAAGACTTGTTAATACTGTTACTGCCAATATTTTAAGGCCATTTTTATTTTCAACCGCTGCCTGTAAAATCGCATCATTCCCATGCACGCTGACGAACTGCGCGTCTCTATGCTTTAGTTGAGCCACAGCGGATTTAACTGTTTGAGGAACATCAAAAAATTTTAAATCAACAAAAACATTCTTTTTGCGAACACGCAACCATTCCAGAAGCTCAAAATATCCACCAGACATAAACAATTGGAGACCAAGTTTATAAAAATTGACCGTTGAACCAAGATCAGATACCATCTCTTTAGCTTTCTTTACACTTTCTACATCTAATGCGAGGATAAGTCTTTCTTGGGTTGGTATGGTTTTTTTATTAGACATTGTCAGGCTAATTTCTTTTTTATCCATCATGTTAAGAATTAAAAAAATAATAGATGCTTTATCTGTCAAATGTGTGTTGATTATAGCATATTCGGCTTTTAGTAAAACATAATTATTTTGGGGATTCCATTGTCGCTTTTTGCCTATTCATTTTTCGCCATTACGCTCCCAACAATTTCTTTTATGCTGTTTATCTTATTCATCCGCATATAATCTTTAATGCCTTCCAGGACTTCAACCGGCGCGCGCGGGTTGATGAAATTCGCCGTCCCTACCGCCACCATAGTCGCGCCGGCGAGGATAAATTCCAGGGCATCCTGCGCGGTCATGATCCCTCCCATGGCGATAATGGGAATTCTCACCCGCTGCGCCGTCTGATAAACCATATAGACGGCAACGGGCCGGATCGCCGGGCCGCTTAACCCTCCCGAGAAATTCCCCAGCACCGGGCGGCGTTTATTGACATCAATGACCATGGCGGAAAACGTATTGATCAAACTCACAGCGTCGGCACCGGCATCCTGCGCGGCCTGCGCGATCGAAGCGATATCCGTCACATTGGGAGACAATTTCGCGATGACCGGCACGCTGGAAATTTCCTTGACCAGCTTCACCACGCGGCGGGTCGCTTCCGGGTCTTGGGCGACCAGCGTTTTTTTCCCCAAGTTCGGACAGGACAAATTAAGCTCCAGGGCGCTCACGCCTTTTTGCCGGTGAAATTTCTCGGTGAGTGTTACAAATTCATCATCCGTGTGTCCCAGGATGCTGATAATAAGCGGCACGCCGATTTCTTGCAGCGGCGGCAACTTGACGCGGATAAATCCGTCGGCGCCCGGGTTCTCGATGCCGATCGCGTTAAGCATTCCCGAGGGCGTTTCCACGATTCTTTGCGGCGGATTTCCCTCGCAGGCGTGGAGGGTCACCGTTTTGGGGACGATCGCGCCGAGCTTTTTGACCTCGTCGAGATCATAGTATTTCTCCGCGTGCCCGAAGGTGCCCGAGGCGACCGTGACCGGATTCGCGAA
>CAYIMR010000251.1:0-1915 GCA_964364455.1 uncultured Planctomycetales bacterium
CACCCAGCTTTTGCGCCACCGGGTCCGCCTCCTGTACGATCACCGCGATGATCCCGCGCAACGGATCGATCTCGGCAACGACCAGCGGGATCGACGCCTCCCCTTGTACCGGACACACCTTGACGAATTGTCCCGGGCGCACCTTTCCGGCAATGTCCGGACAGCGGATGTCCAGGCGTTTGAACCGGTCGGCGAAATTTTGCTTGTTGACGATCTTATAATCCATGTTATTTCCGCAGGGCCTTCATTAATTCAGAATAACTTGACGTATTCAACACATCCTTTTGGGTCAACCAACCACGGCGGGCGGTGGTCACGCCGAATTTCATGAAATCCATATGATCAGTGCGATGCGCGTCGGTGTCGATGACAAATTTGACGCCGTATTTGCGCGCGTGGTAGACATTGGCCCCGTTTAGATCCAGCCGGATCGGGAAAGAATTGATCTCCAGGCAGACGTTATTATCGACGGCGGCGGCGCAGACTTCCTTGAAATCAAAATGGTAGGGCTCGCGTTTCCCGAGATGAACACCGGTAGGATGCGCGATGGCGTGGACGTATTTATTTTGACAGACTTTCACGAGCCGTTTGGTCAATTGTTCGGAACTTTGTTCGAATCCGCTGTGGATGGCGGCAATGACAAAATCAAATTCGCTCAAGATTGGCCTATTGTAATCCAAATTCCCATCGCTGTCTATTTCTACTTCCGTTCCAAAGAGGATGTGAAAATCCTTCAGCTTCGCGTTGAGATCATCAATCTCCTTTTTTTTCTTTTTCAAGTCTTCCGGACTAACACCGCCGGCCACCCTTAAGCGCGGCGAATGGTCGCTTATGGCCAGATACTTGTATCCTTTCGCCCGTGCCGTTTCCGCCATTTCAGCGATCGTGTTATGCCCGTCCGACCACGTGGAATGAACGTGCAGATCGCCCTGGATGTCTTTTTGTTCAATGAGCGCGGGGGCGCAAAATTTTACGCCCCTGCCGAATATTTCCCCTTCGCCGAAATCCTCGCGCATCTCCGGCGGGACATACGGCAGGCCCAGCGCCTTGAAACAATCAGCTTCCGTTTTCCCGGCGAACATTTTCTCCCGCTCCCCTTTGACGGAGAAAATGCCGTATTCGTTGACCTTCATCTCTTTTTTAATGGCGATCTGGCGCAGTTTGATATTGAAATCCTTCGAGCCGGTAAAATACAACAGCGCCGCGCCGAAATTTTTCGGCTCCACCACCCGGATATCGACCTGGACGTTGTTCTGCGTGAGGACCGAGGATTTGGTTTCCCCGTGGGCGTTGATGCTTTTGACCTGCGGCAGGTGGACGAAGACGTCCATGACTTTGGACGGATCTGCAGAATCGATAAGGATGTCGATGTCCCGGACCGTTTCCCGCCCGCGGCGCAAACTTCCCGCGGCGACGATATCCTTGACCTGCGGCAGTTTTTGCAGGGCCGCGACAAATTCTTCCGCTACCTGGGTGGCCGCGCCCAGATGCATCCGTTCCCGCCCTTCCTGGACGATCTTGATGCCGCGGCGAATATTGTCGATCGTTTTCTCTTTGATGCCCGGCAGGCCTTCGAGTTTTCCGGTATCAACCGCCTTGCGCAGGTCTGCCACACTTTTGACCTTCAACTGGTCAAAAAATAATTTCGCCTTCTTCGGACCGATAGACGGAACATGGACCACATCGAGCAATCCTTCCGGCACCTCCCGGATCAATTCCTCATAAGCGGTCATCTTCCCCGTGTCGAGGTACTGAGAAATTTTCTCGGCCAAAGTTTTACCGATGCCGGGAATTTCCGTCAGACGGTTCTCTTTGCGGATGGTCTCGATATCTTCAGGAAAATTGGCGATCGTCTCGGCGGCCTTGTAATACGCCCGCGTTTTAAAGACGATCTCTCCTTTGATCTCCAGGAGCG
>CAYIMR010000252.1:0-1908 GCA_964364455.1 uncultured Planctomycetales bacterium
ACCCCCAGGGCCCGGGCGATGTTCATGTGGGACTCCAGCGTGCCGGTCATCTTCATGTTCTCGATGCGGCTTAAGCTGGCGATCTGGACCCCGCTTTTTTCCGCCAGTTCGGTGAGGCTCATCCCTTTGACTTTCCGCAATTCCTGAACGCGCTTGCCGATGTACATATTGTTCTCCTATTGGATGTAACAGAAAACCGTTCCGGAGCATAAACCTTTGCGCCCAGATTCGCCCTGCCTGCCGGCCGGCAGGCATCGCTGTCAATACCAATCTTTCGTTCGCTAGCACGCTCACTCAAGATTGGATATTGCCCGGTGACCTTTTCTGCGGGACACGTCTGGCTCTCTAATTAATCAAAGTTTATCACGAATTGATTTTTTGTCAACCGATTTTAGCAATAAATCAATCATAATTTCAAAAATAAAGAATAAATTTTTTAGCACAAATATAACATATTGAGAAACAACGAGTTATATATTGCTAGAAAATCAACAAAATTTGACAAAACATCAAATCCATGTTATTCTTTCTTCATTGTCGGTCAGTTATGAAAGCGAGGAACGAAAAGATGGACACGAATGAACGATCTGAAAGCAACGCCAAAATCCCCCGCCAGCCGTTTCCCAATATTTTTACCAGCCCCAACAATTCGATCGCCATTTACACGGTTTTGTGCATTTTGCGCCGTATGAAGCAGGAGGTCGGCCTGGAAGCCATGCTGGAATATCTGGACAAATACTTGGGAACCATTGAAACGCATAATCCGCAGGTGAAGCAGGCCGTTGCGAAGGCTCTGGGGATGATGAGTGTGGAGAAGATGTACAGAGAAGCGATGAAATAAGTCGTAAGTGCTAAGTGGTAAAGAGCAAGGAGTGAGAAGCAAGAAGCAAGAAGTAAGAAGTAAGGAGGAACTTGAATGCGTGAAAGGACTATTGTGATGCGATTGAAGAAACATTTTATCGGAAATTTTGCTTTTAAAGCTTTTTACTTACGACTTATGGCTTACGACTTACGGCTAGCCTTGCTTTGTATTCTGGCTTTTACGAGTGCTGGCTTCAGCTATCAATCCGCCACCTGGCAAAAATCCGGCAGCGGGATATACGAGCCGGCCGTGCTTAAGCTCGCTGTTCACCCTCACGATCCTTCCATAATATTCGCCGCGACGGACAAGGCGCTCTACAAATCTTTCGATGGTGGAAAGCATTACCGGTCTGTCTTTCAAGCCTCGGGCGAATTTCAGGGTATCAACGACATTTATATCGACCCTCACCAGCCACAGAATATTTATGCCGCCACGGATGCCGGGTTGTACGAAAGCCGTGACGCGGGGAACTATTGGCAAAGAAGTTATTACTCTTCCGACGAACAGTCCCGCAAATGTCTGGCGCTTTTACGCGCGGGGGAAACTCTGTATCTGGGCACGGGCAGCGGGCTTTTCTATAAATCGGCCCAGGAAGACAATTGGGTTCCCGTGGGGAATGAATTAAGCCGCAAGCTTGTGAACCATATCGCCTCCGGCGAGCGTTTTATTTATTTCGCCACGGACGATGCCGTTTATGATCTCGACCGCAAAACGAGCGGCTACAGCCGGATATTCACGGCGGGCAGCGCGCGGGGAATCGCCGCCGATGAAAGCGAGAATGTGTCCGAATCCGAAGGAGAGACCGCGCGTCCGTTGGTGCGGTTCGTCCGGGTGGCGCAGGACGACGACACCACCGTTTATGCCGCGACCGCGCGCGGGATCTATTTAAGCGGCGACGGCGGGCGGCACTGGCGGCTTTTGGCGAATCCTCCCGTCGCGCTGGAGACATTGAACGCCTTTGTTCTTCTGGGTGAAGAAGAGGACCGCAGACTTCTGGTGGGGACAAAAAGGGGAGCGTTTTTGTTCGACGACGGACGATGGACGCC
>CAYIMR010000253.1:0-1903 GCA_964364455.1 uncultured Planctomycetales bacterium
CCCAGGTTGGCGAAAAACCTGGTCAACAATTCATTGATCTTAAGCGTATATTTTTTGATGGTTTCCATGTCCTGGTCACCGGCCATCTTCAATGCCCGGATGTGGCTTTCGTTGATAAGAGGATCTCCCAGATCATCGCGTTTGTAACAAAATTCCAGCACCGGGGAAGCCAAAGGCATCCCTTCCTTAAGGCCAAGCAACCGGCACAAAGAACCCGCGGCCTTGTTGCGGATAATAACCTCGATGGGGACAATTTCCACTTTCTTGACGAGCATCTCGCGGTCGCTTAAATTCTTTTCGAAATGCGTCGGGATACCCTGCGACGCCAAAAATTCAAAAACTTTCGTGGAGATCTTGTTATTCATCACGCCCTTTTCCGCGATCGTCCCTTTCTTGGCCGCGTTAAAAGCGGTGGCATCATCCTTGAAATACTGGATGATCAGATCCGGATCCTCCGTGGCGTAAATAATCTTTGCTTTGCCTTCGTAAAGCTGTTTTCCTTTTTTCATAGTTTCATTCTCCGTAGGAGTGCGGTCTTCCCTATATCCCTACCTTTTTAAAAATGCGGTCGGTATAACGGGTGTAATACTTGATGTCGAAACAGCCATCAATATCGCCGGGCCGAAGATATTTACGCACCTTGCGGTCCCGGTAAAGGATATCCTTAAAATCCGAGGTCTCCTGCCACACCTGCATGGCGCAATGCTGGATGATCTCATACGCCGCTTCGCGGGTGAGGCCTTTTTTCATCAATTCCAAAAGAACGCGCTGCGAATAGATGAGCCCTTTGGTCTTGCTAAGACTCAAGATCATGTTCTTCGGGTAGACCAATAACCCCTCGATCAGGGGGGTCATCTTGCTGAGCATGTAGTTAAGGGCGATGGTCGAATCCGGCAGGATAATGCGCTCGACGGAAGAATGGCTGATGTCGCGCTCATGCCACACGCAGATATTTTCGAAAGCGGCCTGGGAGTTGGCCCGCAAAATGCGCGACAGCCCTGAAACCCGTTCGCAGGTAACAGGATTGCGTTTATGAGGCATGGCCGAGGAACCGATCTGGCCCTTGAAAAATGGCTCTTCCACTTCCAGCACTTCAGTTTTTTGCAAAAGACGTATCTCCGTGGCAATTTTGTTGAGTGTTGAGCCGACGATAGCGATCGTGGTGACGAATTGGCAATGATGGTCCCTTTGGATAATTTGCGTGGCAATATTGACCGGTTTTAATCCCAGCTTTTCGCAGACAAACTCTTCAACGGAAGGGTCGATATTAGCGTACGTTCCCACAGCCCCGGACAATTTTCCGTAACGGATCATCTCCCTGGCCTGCTCCATCCGTTCGCAGTTACGCTTCATTTCATCATACCAGACCGCCAGTTTCAGCCCGAAGGTCATGGGTTCCGCGTGAACCCCGTGGGTACGCGCGATGCAGGGCGTGTCCTTGTATTTTCTGGCCTTTTGCTTGAGAACGGCTAAAAGTTTGTGAATATCGAAGAGTAAAATATCGCTGGCCTCAACGCACTGGACCGAAAGCGCCGTGTCCAAAAGATCCGATGAGGTAAGTCCCATGTGCAAATACCGCGCCTCGGGGCCGAGGTATTTGCCGACGTTGTTGATGAAAGCCACAACATCATGCTTGGTCTTTTCTTCAAGCTTTCTGACCTCATCAATATTAAACTGGGCGTTTTTCTTGATTCTTTCCAGAGCTTTTTTGGGAACAAGGCCGAGTTTGCTCATGGCCTCGCAGGCGAGGACCTCGATCTTAAGCATAATTTCCATTTTATGCTTTTCCGACCAAATGTTCCCCATTTTGGATAATGTGTAGCGATCGATCATGGATACAACTCCTTTTTTGATTTAATGATCCGCGGTGTCCGTCATATCTTATGAGTTACTACCGGATTGC
>CAYIMR010000254.1:0-1900 GCA_964364455.1 uncultured Planctomycetales bacterium
TAGGCGCCAGGGCCACCACCATCTGGATCGTCGAGCAATTGGGGTTGGCGATGATTCCTTTATGCTTCTTGACATCCGCGGCGTTGGCCTCCGGTACAACGAGCGGCACGTCGGGCCTCATCCGAAAATCCGCGCCGTTATCAATCACCACACACCCCGCTTTGATCGCGTGCGGAGCATAAGTGACCGCGGCGCCTTTATCTCCTTCGGTACCCGCGAAAAGGGCGATATCCATTCCCTTGAAAGAATTTTCATTGAGCGCTTCGACCTGATAGCTTTGTCCGTCGACCATAACCGTGCGCGCGCTGCGGGCAAAGACCTTTAATTGATCGACGGGAAAATTGCGCTGACGCAAAACACGCAACATCTCTTCTCCCACAGCACCGACACCAACTACCGCGACATTATATTTCTTCATATTAAAAACCTCATCCTTAGATTATCCGGACATCCGGTTACCCGGGACTGGGGAATCCGGATACCCGGATATCCGGTTTTCCTAGTCCCGGATTACCGGATCTTCAGATACCCTTATAAATTCTTAACGACCAGGTCCCCAACTTCACTCGTCGAATACCCCATTTTCCCAGCGGCGAGGTCTTTGAGCTTCTCACGCACAACGGAGATGACGGAGCTCTCAATCGCTTGCGCCGCTGTTTGTTCTCCCAGCTGATCAAGGAGCATCGACCCAGCGCAAATGGCCGCCAGCGGGTTGATCACATTTTTGCCCGTATATTTGGGTGCCGAGCCGCCAATAGGCTCGAACATCGAAACGCCTTGCGGATTGATATTGCCTCCAGCCGCGATCCCCATCCCCCCCTGGATCATGGCCGCCAGATCGGTGATAATATCACCGAACATATTATCCGTCACAATGACATCAAACCATTCCGGGTTCTTCACAAACCACATCGTCGTGGCATCGACGTGCGTGTATTGCGTTTTGACATCCGGATATTCCCTGGCTACTTCATAAAATGTTCTCTCCCAGAGATCGAAGGCGTAGGTCAACACGTTGGTCTTCCCGCACAAAGTGAGTTCTTTTCGTTTACGATTCTTTTGGGTATACTCAAAAGCGTAACGGATACAACGTTCAATGCCTTTACGGGTATTGTGGGAGATCTGAATAGCCACTTCATTCTTCTTGCCCTTATTCTTGAATTCGCCCAGCCCCTTGTAAAGCCCTTCGGAATTTTCGCGAACAACGACGAAATCAATGTCTTTGGGCGTTTTGTTCTTCAACGGACAAAACCGTTCATCATAGAGCTTAACCGGCCGCAGATTAATGTATTGATCCAAATTGAAACGTAACTTCAGGAGGATCCCCTTCTCCAATATGCCAGGCTTCACATCGGGGTGACCGATCGCGCCCAGATAAATCGCGTCGAAGGTTTTCAGTTCTTTGACGGCCGTTTTAGGCAGGACTTCCTTTGTTCTTAAATAACGCTCGCCGCCGAAATCATAATCGGTGGTTTGATATTTAAATCCAAATTTTTGCGACGCGGCTTTAAGGACTTTTAACCCTTCCCGGATAACTTCGGGGCCGGTGCCGTCGCCGGGGATGACCGCGATCTTATATGTTTTCATATTCATTCCTGAAATTTCTTCACGACGACCGTGGCGTTGTGGCCGCCGAAACCCAGGGAATTGGACATGACAACGCTGACCTTGGCCCGGCGCGCGGCATTAGGCACGTAATCCAGGTCACAGTCGGGGTCAGGCGTTTCGTAGTTAATGGTAGGAGGAATAATACCGTCGCGGATAGTAAAGACACTGGCGGCGAACTCAACCCCGCCGGCAGCCCCGAGCAAATGCCCTGTCATGGACTTGGTGGAACTCATCGGAACCTTCCTGGCGTATTCGCCGAATACTTTCTTGACCGCCAAAGTTTCGACCTTGT
>CAYIMR010000255.1:0-1898 GCA_964364455.1 uncultured Planctomycetales bacterium
ATAGAAAATAATATCGTCGTGATCGCCGCCACCAACGTCGATGAATCCGATCTGGACCCGGCCATCATGCGCGCCGGGCGTTTTGACCGCAAGATCTACGTCACCCGCCCCAATCTCAAGGAGCGCGAGCAGATCTTCGCGTTTTATCTGAAAAAAGTCGCGGCGGACGCTTCCGTGCGGCCGGACATCCTGGCGCGCAAAACACTCTGGTTCTCTCCGTCGGATATCGAAAACATGATCCGGGAATCCAGCCTGATCGCCTTGCGGGAAAACCGCGAAGCCATCAGCTTCAAAGACCTCTCCATGGCCTATGACCGGGTGGTCTTCGGGGCGAAGTCCAATCTGGTCTTGAGTGAAAAAGACAAAGAATGGGTGGCCTATCATGAATCCGGCCATGCCATTATCGGGTACCTTCTTCACCCGACGGACGATGTCATCAAGGCGACGATCATTCCCCATCGCGGGGCTTTGGGATTTGTCGCGCCCCAGGCCAAAGAGGAAATTTATATCCATAACCGCGAACAATACATGGCCACCATCAAAGTCAATCTCGCCGCCTACGCGGCGGAACAGATCAAATACGGGACGACCGGAAGCGGGGTCAGTTCCGACTTTAGTTCCGCCATAAATCTGGCTTACCGCATGGTTTGGCATTGGGGCATGGGTAAATCCGGTTATTTAGGGAACATGGAAGAAGTGCGCTCGCATTTGGGCCAAAGTTACATTTCCGAAAATTACATTTCCGAAAAGACCCGGGAAAAACTCGATCAGGACGTCCAGGAGATATTGCAAACCTGCCTTAATGAGGCCAAAGAAGTTTTGCTTAAACATCGGGACCTTCTGGACTATTTCGCGCAGGAATTACTGCGCAAAAGCGAACTGGAATATGACGAGATCGAGGCGATCTTCAACAAGTTCAACCTCAAGCCGATCTCCGGGCGCTCGACAATAACCGAATTTTCCTAAATCCGCCTTCCTGCGATGATGTACCGCATACGCGCCATTTCCTATATCTTTCTGCTTGGGATAGTCCTGGTGACCGGCTGTTCCAGGGCAACGCCTCCCGAAAAAGCGCCGCTGGCCGGGGCGCACCAAAAATTCCTGAAGATATGCCAGGAACAGCAATTTAACGCTATTTTCAGTCCGCAAGCACGCGGCTCGTCAGGGATGTTCGCGTTGCCGAAAATGTCCACGCTGGCCGCCACGCAGGAGAAACTTACCGTCCTCCTCCACCCGCTGCAACATACTGCATGGATCTACGTGCCGCTGCAAAAAGAGCTGGTACAGCTTGCCGCCACGCCGGAAGGCCCCAAAAAATCCGAAACTTTCGAAGAACGCCCCACCGTCAAATATATTCACAGCGCTTATGAGAATCAACGGTTCATCGTAAGTTACGACATCCGCCCCGAGAAAACTTACGCTCAAAGCCAGGGGACCAAGCTGGATTACGTGCCCCTTTACCACCAGATCAGCCGGCAGATCATGACGGCGGTCTCCCAGGCCTACTTCGACGCCGCCGACGCGCCGTCGTTCTTTGTTGTTGTCATTGCCGACGTGATCAATGGCGTAGAGATCGAGAATATTTTTTATCTGGAAGACCTCAAACGCTATATGATGTTCGAGAACATCCCGCAGGAAGAATTCGTCAAAAGAAGCCTTTATGAGATGAAAGGAAAAGCGGCGTGGGCCGGGGACACCGAAGGGCGCCATTTGGCGTACAGCGAGATCACCATGCCGGAATTTCTCGCCCGGCAGATAACCTCCCGCGTCAATTTCAAATACCAGAAGAGTTCCTTCCCTCCTTCCAACGACGCGCGCGGCGAGATCCTCAATATCGTTGCCGAAACGCTCAAGAATTATAACTTCACGGATTTTAATTACGTCGAACTGCGCGATCT
>CAYIMR010000256.1:0-1896 GCA_964364455.1 uncultured Planctomycetales bacterium
AGGCGACGCACCTGATCACACGCAACCCGCGCGATTTTACGGGTCTTACCATCCCTGTGCTGACGCCCGAAGAGCTGATCCGGACGGAATAGCCGCAAAGGCCCGAGGTGCCGGTGCGGTCGCATACAGCATCCGCGAGTTCGTGAACGCCAAGACCGTGTGGATCAAGTAGCCGCGGTTTTCCTGTAGGCCCACCAGATCAGCCAGCCGCCGAACAGGACCATCGGCAGGCTCAATACCTGCCCCATCGTCACCCAGCCGAAGGCGAGATAGCCGAGCTGCGCGTCCGGTTCGCGCATGATTTATTGAGCCAGCACTAAACCTAATTTTTCAACAAGAAGATTTGAGTGGGCCTGGCGAAGGCGATCCATGGCGTAATACCATCTTTGCGCGCCAGTGAACGCTTCAGAAAATGACGCTTTTCCTTCCGTTTTGATTTCCTCTGCAAAAAGAATCCGTCCGGACGGATCGGAAAGTTGATACCGCACATCCATTGTCGCAGTCACCTCAAGTGCGACTGCGGGCGAGTTGGCCCGCAAGATATACGCTTCTAACCTGAAACCGTTCGGCTCGTCATTCTTAAAAAGCCCTGCTTTTTTTAAGATCTGTTCAATCGCTATCCGATAGGCGTCCTTCTCGAAGAGGAAACCGATATCTCCGTCACTTTTGGTTGTTACGCTTATTTTGCTAATGCGATGTGCAACCGTCTGCGAAGGAATATCTTTAGGTATAAAAGCTGAGGGATGAAATCTGTAGCTGCAAGCCGCCAACAAAACAGCGATGCCTAATAAAGGAACAATATGTTTGTGCTTCATGGAAGCCTTGATAAATCGGATACGATCTTTTTAAGGAAATACGATTTGCCCGGTGCCACGATTCTTAACCGTTGTTCGTCGACGATCTCGATCGTTATTGGGCCGATATGTGGGCTTTCCGAAGCGATGAAAAGACTATTCTCGTGCATACCACCCCATATACCTGTCGCGAATCCTTTCCAAGTATTGGTGTGCATGAAAGGCGAGACAGAAACTTCCCATAACGTAATTCCTTGAAGAAACGCATCCTGGTCTGGAATGAGGTCATAAGAGTCGATCTTGAGCGAGGAGAGCGAAACGAATTCAATTTTTGAATCATTATGAACAGCGGCAATCTTGACTCCCTCGTATAGCGGCTTTTTTCCGTCCTCAGGCTTGGTCGTTTCCTGGCCTGCTTCAAGCTCAAGTTCATATATACCGATTAGCGGATGTTTAGTTGTGGAAAGCTGCTGTTGGGCTAATGCGGAAAATTTCCGGTAAGTTTTGTCATCAACATGCGATTCCCTGACCAGCATTGCGCAACCAGATAGAAAAAAGAGCGCCATGACCGCATAAATAACGGTTGCTTTCATGGTAAGGAAATCTGTTTCACGATGTTCAAGTCAGAGCCGAATGGCACTTACTTAACCTTAACCTTCCGCGGATGCCCATGCTCGCGGATTTCCTCCCGCGCGAGACCCAACCCTGCGCGGTTAATTCCACGTTGATCGCTCGTTTTCTGATTTCGCGGATTGCTGTTCGCTCTTCTTTTCATCCTTCTTGTCGATGGTGACCGACGCACCCATCTTCACCGGCAGATCGTTCGGATAGTCGTAGCCGGTGCCTTTGTTGTGGTCGATGATCGCCCCGATGCCGCCGCCGAGGATGATGTTGCCCCACATACCGCCGGCCGCCCTCGATACGGCGCGCAGAAACCCGTCCGGATTGCCGTCTTTCTTGCATTCCACCAGCAGGTCCTCCGCGGACTTGCGCACCGCCACGTTCCCGGGCGATACCATCTGCCATGTACCCATGTCGTTTTTCAATGTGCACTTCGCCTTGTCAACCGGCTGGTCATCAGAAGCTTTGGTAGACACGGTCA
>CAYIMR010000257.1:0-1895 GCA_964364455.1 uncultured Planctomycetales bacterium
GCCCGTGTACGCGCTGGAAGGTTCGGTTTTTGTCGCCGGGGCCGTGGTGCAGTGGCTACGGGACCAGTTGGGTGTGATTAAAAAATCTTCCGAAACTGGAACGATGATCCGCGGGCTCAAAGATACCCACGGCGTTTATTTTGTACCAGCCTTTGTCGGGTTGGGCGCGCCGTACTGGGACAGCGAAGCCCGGGGAATGATTTGTGGCTTGACGCGTGGAGCAAATTCACGGCACATTGTACGGGCGGCCCTGGAGTCAATGGCCTACCAGACCAAAGACGTTTTCGATCTGATGCAAAAGGAATCTGGGCGACGGATCAAGACGTTGAATGTCGACGGCGGCGCGTGCAAAAATGATTTCCTGATGCAGTTCCAGTCGGATATTTTGGGCTGCCGGATTGTCCGGCCGAGGGTGATCGAATCGACCGCGCAGGGCGCGGCGTATTTGGCCGGAGTGACGATCGGCTGGTGGAACGGCCCAAAAGATCTGGCCAAATTGCGCAAAACGGAACGTACCTTTGTCCCGAAGATGTCCGCCGCGCGCCGTGATGAGTTTTACGCGGGGTGGCAACAGGCGGTTGATAAAGCAAGGACTGGTCGCAAGTCTCAAAGTCACAAGGTCACACGTTAAAGAAACGCGTGAGTTGGTGGCGTTGTGACCTGGCGACATTTTCATGCGTAATATCTCCCAGTTTACCCACGGCACTTACGACCTCCTCATCGTCGGCGGCGGAATAAACGGCGCGGCGATCGCGCACATGGCCGCCCGCAACGGCCTGAAGGTCGCCCTCCTGGAAAAGAACGATTTTGCCTCCGGGACTTCAAGCAAATCTACCAAACTCATTCACGGCGGTCTGCGTTATCTGGAAACATTTGATCTTGATCTGGTGCGCGAATCCTTGCGCGAGCGTTCTTTTTCACTGCGCGACGCCCCGCATCTGGTCAAGCCGCTTTCCTTTATCGTTCCCGTTTACCGCGGCGACCGCAAACCGCTCTGGATGATGCGGCTCGGCGTTTGGCTCTACGACCGTCTCGCAGGAAAATACACGATCGGCAAACACCGCTTTATTCCCCGTGATGAATTACTCGGCTTGATGCCGGGGTTAAGAAACGAGGGACTTTTGGGAGGGGTTTCGTATTACGACGCGCAGATGGATGACGCGCGGCTCGTCCTGGAAAATATTTTGAGCGCTCAAGCCCACGGCGCGCATGTGGCCAATTACGTTGAGGTGAGGTCTTTTCTGAAAAAAGATGGCAAGGCCGCCGGGGTGCTTGCTTTTGACACGATCGGCGAACGGGAATTCGAGATCTCCGCGCGCAAAGTTATCTGCGCCGTGGGGCCGTGGACGAATTCTTTGATGCATAAGGAAGAGGGCAATGTGCCGCCTTTGGTGCGCACGACCAAAGGGATCCACGTCGTTTGTCAGGGGAAATTAAGCGACCACGCGCTTATTATCCCGACCTCCCAAGACAAACGTGTTTTCTTCGTGATTCCCTGGATGGGGAATTCCTTGATCGGTACAACGGACACCGATTATACGGCCGATCCCGACAGGGTTGCCGCGGACCAGGAAGACATCGATTATTTGTTCCGGGAATTGCGACGCGTGTTCCCTGGGGGGACGTTCAAGAAAGAGAAGATCATCACGATCTTCGCCGGACTGCGGCCTTTGGTGCACAAGCAGGGAGAGCCCGCGAAGATCTCACGCAATCACGTCATCAAGCAAGCTTACTCCGGCATCATTTACGTGATAGGCGGCAAATACACGACGTACCGCAAGATCGCGGAGGACTGCTTGAAGCGGATCGTCCGATCAAAACCGTTGGTCGACACGCGCGCCGGCTTTCCGGTTTACGGCAGCGGGGAAATAACCGAAAGCGCGCAGGACGTTGCC
>CAYIMR010000258.1:0-1891 GCA_964364455.1 uncultured Planctomycetales bacterium
GCGGGAGGCGAGCATGGACAAGATGATAACAATCAAAGCGACTATTAATCCGCCGGCAAACGTAATGACCCTTAGCCGTTCGACGGCGGCAAGGGCCGTGTCCGTATTCGAAAAGACAAACCCAAACCAGCCCAGGTCTGGAAAATCAGTATGCCCTCTCGCGTAATCATAGCCGATTAAAGATTCCACGCCATGTTCATCTTTTTCGACCAGATAACCTTCATGTCTCTGGCTGGCCAACAACGCCGACCGTAGGCCGCGCTCAATGAGGTTGACCTTGAAAACATCACGTTGTTCAAACTCCGGCGCGGCAATGATGAGTCCGTCATTGCGCATCAACATAAAATGGTTGCCTTTCGTTTCCCTTTCGGTGGAACCTTCAGTGGATAGATGCACCATCCGGGAGAGCGCTGCCGCGCTCCATCCGGCCATAAGGCTGCCGATGATCTGGTCTTGGGCGAACTGTGCTTTAATGGGAAAAACAAAAGTCAGTTCCCACTCCCTGCTTATGTCACTGTAATGGACATCATCGACGCGCGGGTTGTCCGCGCGCGCGGCCCTGAAACTTTTTCCGAGCATCTCCGGCAGGGTTGAGGCAATCACAGCGCCTTCGGAGTTCATAACGCTGATGTAGGTAAAATTTTTGTTCTCTTTTTTGACGTCCAGCAAGAACGATTGGATCGTCGCGTCCATGTCGCCGATGACGACCTCCTGCATGATGGACATTTTTGACCAGCGCCCCACACTTTTATAAACCTCTTCTATATTATTTTCGATATTCTTTATCTGCGTGTGGGCCAATTGCTGAAAAGCGAGGCCCAAATTTTTTTTGATCGCTTGCCTGCCATTCTCATACGCGAATTTTCCCATGCCCATCAAGGGGATCAGGGAAAGGCCCAGGAATAATATAGTGCTTTTAGTCCGGATTTTCATTTTTTATCCATCGGCAAGTTTATACCCGTTTTCGCCGGGGAGCTTGCCGTCGACTTTTAAAACCTTCACGCTGCCATCCGCGTAGGCGGCATCAATGTACCCCACGGCATTGGGGACTTGCTGAACAAATGCTTTCACCGATTGATTAGAGGCGATAATCTTCGGGAACGACGGGATAGCCCCCTGATAAATTTTGGCCAGCCAGAATTTTTTCAGTTCTTGATCATCCATCTTGTAGACCGTCTTGAGGATGACCTCTTTCTCCGGCGATCGGAACTCCTGCATAACGAGGTAGATCTGACTCCCGTCCTTCCAAAATTTTTTCTCCATTTTTAAAATCATGTCCAGCTCGCGGAAAGAAACATCCTCGATGGCATTGGCCTTGTTGACGATGATGGCGATCTCCCCGCCGTAACCCGGCCTTGCCCCCGCGAAAAATATGCTCAACAGCATTAAAATGATATATTTTTTCATCTTGCTCCCCTGCCATTAAAACGCGAACGATGACTGGATGGTCGCCTCGTTGCTTTTGGAATTATCCTTGGTCGTATGACGATATTCAAGCTTGAGCGCGTTCCACGTCGTCACTTCATAGCGGAGGCCCAGCGTATGCGATGTTTCATCCTCAACCAACCCTTCAAAGAAAGGGTCCCGGTCGGAAATATTCAGCCAGTCAAACCGGACATAGGGTTTGTATTTGCCCATCTTGTAAGCCAGTTGTCCGTAACCGCCGACGGTTTCATCTCTTATACCGGTCGCGTGGTTAAAGTGATTTATGAGCTGCCCTTCCATGATAGCTTCAAACGGATCCTTGAGATAAAAGATGTGGGCCCCGGAGAGGTTCTCATCGATCTCGGCCCCGCGGTTGGCGGTGCCCGCCCTTGCGGGTATCGTATCATGCAGGTAATTAACGCCGAAACCCAGGCCTTCAACGGCGGCAGGCTTGTAGGTCAACATC
>CAYIMR010000259.1:0-1884 GCA_964364455.1 uncultured Planctomycetales bacterium
TATGGCCAAAACAGTTGTCATCGTTGAGTCACCGGCAAAAGTCAAAACCATCAATAAGTTCCTTGGGGATAAGTTCAAAGTGCTTGCTTCCATGGGGCACCTGATCGACTTGCCGAAATCCACGCTTGGCGTGGATATCGAGAACAATTTTCAGCCGAAATTTATCGTAGTGCGGGACAAGTCCAAGCTGCTGACGAAACTGAAAAAAGACGTCAAAGGCGCCAAGGAGATCTATTTCGCCACTGACCCGGACCGCGAGGGAGAGGCGATCGGCTGGAATCTCGTGGAACATATCGGTGACGGGAAAAAGGTATATCGCGTCACGTTCCAGGAGATCACTAAGGAAGCGGTTCTGGAGGCCTTCAAACATCCCCGTGAATTCGACCGCAAGAAGATCGACGCGCAGGTTGCCCGTCGTATTCTCGATCGTATCGTCGGTTACAAGATCAGTCCTTTGCTGTGGAAAAAGGTGGGATCCCGCATGAGCGCCGGACGCGTCCAGTCGGTGGCTTTGCGGATCATTGTTGAACGGGAGCGGGAGATCAAAAGTTTTATTCCCCAGGAATACTGGCAGATTACCGTTGACTTGCAAAAGCATGGCTATGCTGACTTGCTCAATGCCTCATTGGAGAAAATGAATGGTGAAAAGATCGAATTGGGGGGTAAAGCGCAAGCGGACAAGATCGTTGAAGAGATCAAGAATGAAGGATTTCTGATCTCCGCCATTTCGCAACGGGAAGTCCAGCGCCGGCCAGGACCGCCGCTTATCACGAGCACCCTGCAGCAGGAGGCGTTCAATAAATTGCGTTTTAACGCCAACCGCACCATGCTCATTGCCCAGCAGTTATATGAAGGCATTGAGTTGAGTAATGGCGAAGTGCTCGGTCTTATCACCTATATGCGCACCGATTCGGTGAGTATTTCCGTTGAGGCCATGGCCCGGTTGCGGGATTTTATAAAAACCACTTATGGCAATAAATATCTGCCCGATGAACCGAATAAATATAAATCAAGAAAATCCGCCCAGGAAGCCCATGAAGCTATCCGGCCGACGGACGTTTTGCGTAAACCAGAAGATATCCAGCAGTTCCTTGACCCGGACCAGTGCAAACTTTACGAATTGATCTGGCGGCGATTTGTCAGTTCACAAATGACCCCGGCAGTTTACCAGCAGAAACGCGTCGAGATCCAATCCGGCAAATATCAATGGAACGCTTCCGGGTCAACGCTTCTTTTTGACGGATTTTTGGCCTTAAGCCGTGATGAGCAAGAAGAGGAAACAAAGATCGATTTCTCGTATTACTTCGAAGGTGACGTTTTGAAATTGGCCGAGGCCCATCCCACCCAGCATTTTACAAAACCGCCGCCGCGTTTTTCGGACGCGAGCCTCGTCAAGGCCCTTGAAGAAGACGGCATCGGCCGGCCCAGCACCTACGCTTCCACCGTTGAAACGCTTGTCTATCGCCATTACGTTACCCGTGAGCGCGGCTATTTGACCCCCACGGAACTGGGAATGACGATCTGCGATATTTTGGTGGAATATTTTTCGAAGATCATGGATGTTGGATTTACCGCCCGGATGGAGGAAAGTCTTGATTTGGTCGAGGAGGGAGAGCTGGAATATCCCAAACTACTCGCGGAATTTTACAAGCCGTTCCAGGAAGAGCTTGTTTTTGCCGAAAGTAATATTGTCAAACAACACGAGTTTGTCGATAAATATTGCCCGCAATGCGGCAAGCAAATGCAAGTCAAGTGGGGCCGTCGCGGGAAATTCTTGAGTTGTTCGGGGTTCCCGGAATGTAAATTCGCGCAGCCGTTCACCACCGGGATCAAATGCCCGGAGAAAGATTGCGGCGGGGAACTCGTCAAGCGCCAGTCGCGCCG
>CAYIMR010000260.1:0-1881 GCA_964364455.1 uncultured Planctomycetales bacterium
CGGCCCAGCATGACCAGGATCCCCATCGTGACAAAGACGTCATGCAGGATGGCCACGACCCCGCCGGTGGCAAAATCAAAGTGTTTGAATCGAAACCCGACATAGATCAGAATGCCGCCCAGCGCGAAAACGATGGCCAGCATGGCGGCCTTGCGCAAGGCCTTCCCCACGACCGGGCCGACGTTCTCGATGCGCAGGATCTCGAATTTATTATCCGGGAACGTCTTCTGAAACTCCTGTGAAACTTTTTCATAAGTGTCCGCGGAACTGCGGATCATCACGACCTCCGGCGCCTGGTCGAACTGCTGAATGACCGCCTCCACCCCCGCGTTACGCAATCCTTCCCTTAACCGGTCGACTTCCACGGGCCGGCTGAATTTGTATTCCTGGATCTGCCCGCCGACAAAGTCGATGCCATAGGCGGCGTCTTTTTTCTGGGCCAGGGTCATGACCGTGGCGATGATCAACCCGACGGAAAGAGTGAAGGCGAAGATCCGCTTGGGTGTGGAAAGAAAATCGATCTTCGAACTTGACCAGAGGCTCAGCATGGGCAGCTTTTGCATCAGGCCGGCATGCGCAAAGAGGTTGAAAAGCGTGCGGCTGACAAAAAGCGCCGTGAATAAACTTGTCAAAAGACCGATCGTCAACGTGACCGCGAAGCCTTTGATGGGCCCGGAGCCGAATTGAAAGAGCATGAACGCGGCGATCAAAGTGGTCGCGTTGGAATCGATGATCGCCGAAAGAGCGCGGCTGAACCCGCTGTTGATGGCCGCCGCGATGGCGCGGCCGTTTTTGATCTCTTCGCGGATCCGTTCGTTAATGAGCACGTTGGCGTCAACCGCCATGCCCAGCGTCAGAATGATACCGGCGATGCCCGGCAGGGTTAACGTCAACCGGTTCTCCGGCAGCATGATATTCAGGAACCCCATGGTGCCGAAGATCAAAAGCAGGTTGATCAGCAAGGCGATGTCCGCGATAAATCCCGCCTTGATGTAATAAAGGACCATGAACAGAAATACCAGGGAGGCGCCGATCCTGGTGGCATTGATGCCGGCCTCGATGGAATCTTTTCCCAGCAGAGGCCCGATGGTCCGTTCTTCTTCAACGTGCATCGGGGCCGGAAGCGCGCCCGAGCGTAACGCCAGCGCCAACAAAGACGCTTCATCCAGAGTGAATTGACCCGAGATCTGGGCGCTTCCGCCTAAGATCGCTTCCTTGATATTCGGGGCGGAAAGGACCTCGCCGTCCAGGAGAATGGCAAGCCTGCGTCCCACATGCGTCCTGGTCACATTGGCAAATTCCGCGGCCCCTTCATTGTCCAACGTAAGAGAAATGTACGGCTGTCCAAACCCTTGCGTATCAAAATCCACCTTGGCATCGCTGACCCGTTCGCCGCTTAAGGCGACCTGATCCTCCAGCAATACAGGTTCACGTTCCTTCTCTTTGACATATTTCAAAATAAACCCTTGCGGGACATTCCCCTCCAGGGCCGCTTTGAGACGGCTGGGGTCGTCATCGACTAAGCGAAATTCCAGTTGGGCGACCTTTCCGACCATGGCCAGCGCCGCGTCACGATCCGTCACCCCGGGCAGCTGGACCAAAATTTCAGTTTCCCCCTGACGCTGGATGACCGTTTCGGCGACCCCCATGCCGTCGATACGGTTGCGCAAGATCTCGATGGCGCGCAAGACCGCGTCCTGGCGGGCGTTCTCGGGCAGCTTCTCCGTTTCCACCTTCAAGACCAGATGCATCCCGCCTTTAAGGTCCAGCCCCAAATTGAGATGTTTTTCGATCGGAAAGGTAAAATAGACCGCGGCGGCAATGACGCCCAGGATTATCAATATTCTGTTACGAAGGCTTTTGTTCATCCCTGTCTCCCTC
>CAYIMR010000261.1:0-1879 GCA_964364455.1 uncultured Planctomycetales bacterium
GACTGGTTTGGGCGCTCACCCGGGACGAACGCCCGGAAACCGAAGCGATGACGAGACAGTTCCTGGAGGCATTTTACCGTCTTCTTGAAAAGCAGGAAAAAGAGCGGAAAAAATTTGATAATTTTGAACATCATTTACTGGAAGGCCGGCTGAACAAAAAGGAAACGGAAAAAATCAGGAAGATGCTGCTTGATCTGTTCGCGGAAAACAAGGAAACACGAAGGACGCTGGAGAAAACGGTAAAAGAAAAGCAAAAGCAGGACAGGCAAATAGAAAATTTAAAGGAAAGGGACAGGGCCCGGGAACGGGAGGCCGCGTCGTCAAAAAATGATCTGGCGGAACTGCGCAAAGAGTCGGCCCGTAAAGATGATCTGATCCGCGCGCAGGAACAAAAATTAAAGACCATTTCCCGGGAAGAAGAGGAGTCGCTGCGCCGGCGGGTCCATGATCTTGAACGCCAGGAGCGCAAGACGCGCCACGAGATCGCCGAGCTGGGGAAAAAGTCGGCCGCGCTTGCGGCCGAGGTTGAGGCCAGGGACAGTCTTTGCCGCAGATTACAGGATGAACTTCAGCAGGCGCGCCTGGATAAAGAACGCCTGGAGAACGAAATCAGGCGTCTCGCGAAACAGCCGGCCGCCCAGAACACCGGTGCCGCGCCGGAGGTAAAGACGGCGCCTGCGCTCCTTAAAGGCAAAGGCCGGCGCATGGGGGTCTTCGTCGATACGCGCAGTCTGTGGCTGACGGCTAAAAGCTTGCAACAAAAAATCGATTTTCAAAAATTGCTGGAATTTATTGTCCTCAACCAGCATCTTGTCAAATCGGTCGCTTATGTGATGACGGTGCCGGGGATCGACCAGAGCCGCTTTTTGACCACACTCGAGCGGATCGGATTTCAGACGCGCTGCCGCGATTTAATCCGGCTGCCGGACGGCTCACTTCACGGCGGCTGGGGGGCGGGCATAGCCCTCGACGTGATCCACCACGCGCGAAAAATCGATCTGGATATCGTTCATCTGGTCAGCGGAGACGGAGACTTCACGGACCTGATCAAATTTTTAAAGACGCAGGGGATCCGGACGGAGGTGTCGGGTTTTGAGATCGGCACCGATGCGGAACTGAAGCAGGCCGCGGATGAGTTTGTGCCGCTTGGCACCGAAATATTCAGGGACGCGAGACGTTTTTCGTAATGTAAAGAAGGGGAAGACGCTGCGCTGCATGGAAGTGGTTCCCGTCGCCATGCCGGTGGATCTGAAGGAAAGAATGGATCAAGAAAAGCGTATCGAAAAAACATAAAGCAGTTTCAGGAAAGAGCCGATGAAAAAGAAAAACATCCTCTCGCCGGGCAGTATTTCAAAGCTGGCCGCCAATATTAACAAAGAGCTCAAGAAGATGGAGCTGGACATCAAGGGCCGGGTGACCATCGGCTACTGGCGTATCGGACGCTGGGTTTCGCTGGATATTTTGAAAAACAAAGATCGTGCCGGGTACGGCGACCATGTTTACGAACAGCTTGTCCCGCTGGTTAACTTAAGCGAAATCACACTCAATCGGACAGTCCGGTTATACCGGCTTTACCCAATTTCGTCAACGTTGACGAAATTGAGCTGGAGCCATTTTTTGTCTTTGATGGCGGTCAAAGACGAACACCAGCGCAAACAACTGGAACACCAGGCGATCGCCAAAGGGTGGAGTTCCTACGAACTTAAAGACCGAATCAAGGCCGCCAAAGGCGAGCCTCGCCAAGGGCGGGCCGCCGCGGCCGCGAAAAATCCCGACGGCAAGAAAGAGGCGGAAGAAGGGATCCCTCAACTATCGGTCGTCCGGGGGCCGGTGAACACCTTCGCGCTGGTTGAAGACGAGGGGGAGGAGGACCTGCTGG
>CAYIMR010000262.1:0-1874 GCA_964364455.1 uncultured Planctomycetales bacterium
GCCATTGTTTACGACCACCTGGAAGGCGTGGAGGATTTGCCCGAAGGATGGACGGACGAGCAGGCCCCGGGGAAATACCGCCTCAAGAAAAGAAACGACAAGGCCCTGTTCGGCTATGTGGTCGGCCCCACGTCTTGGAAAAAATTTTTGTACCCCCCGCGGCAAAAATTGTGGTCCGCTCAAAAAACAGGTTCCGGCTTTGAGGTCGCGGCCTTCGACCTTGCGGTCGAAGAGGGTGTCTCCCAAAAGATGGCCTTTCTGGGCGTGCGGTCCTGCGAGCTGGCGGCCATCGCCGTCCAGGATAAAGTCTTTTGCGGCGGCGGCTTCGTGGATCCGCATTATAAAAGGCGCCGCGAGAACATTTTTCTTGTCGCCGTTAACTGCACCGAACCCAAAGGGACGTGTTTTTGCGTGTCGATGAACACCGGGCCCAAGGCCTTGGGCGGTTTCGACCTGTCCTTGACGGAGATGATCGAGGGAGAGCGGCATTATTTTCTCCTGCGCTCCGGTTCGGCCGAAGGCGAGAAGTTCCTTTCCAAATTACCTCTTGAGGACGCCGAAGGCGGCCAGCAGAAAAAAGAGGACGCCTTCCTGGCGCAGGCCCGGCGAGAGATGGGCCGCGCGATGGACACAACAAACATCAAGCAGCTATTGTATGACAATCCGGAGCATCCGCAATGGGACAAGGTGGCCGGGCGCTGTTTGTCATGCGCTAATTGTACCATGGCCTGCCCGACCTGTTTTTGTTCGACGGTCGAAGACGTGTCCGACCTGACCGGCGAGCACGCCGAACGCTGGCGCAAATGGGATTCCTGTTTTTCGCTGGAGTTCAGCTATATCCACGGCGGGAACGTGCGCCAGTCGGGCAAGGCGCGTTACAGGCAGTGGATGACCCATAAACTGGCCAGCTGGCAGGACCAGTTCGGGACATCGGGTTGCGTGGGTTGCGGCCGTTGCATCACATGGTGTCCGGTAGGCATCGATATCACGGAAGAAGTCAAAGCGATCAGGGCTGATCAGCCCGCCAGGGCCGAATCGCCCTGATCACCGGAGGTTGACTATGGAGAAGATAAAAGATTTGTTAATGCAGCATCCGTTTTTCAAAGGGTTGCCCAACGAGCATCTGGATCTCCTTGCCGGCTGCGGCTCGAACGTCCATTTTAAAAAAGGGGAGTGTATCTTTAAAATGGGCGAAGAGTCCAATCATTTTTATATCGTCCGCAAAGGCCAGGTGTCCCTGGAGATGGATGGCGCGCAGCACGGCTCCATCCGGATTCAGACGATCGAAGAGGGGGACATCCTGGGCTGGTCGTGGCTGATCCCTCCGCATAAATGGAGTTTCACCGCTTTCGCCGTGGAAGACGTCAATGTGACCGCGCTCGACGGTCAATGCCTGAGAAAAAAATGCGAGGAAGACCATGACTTGGGTTACGAACTGTTGAAACGTTTTTCCGCCGTCCTGGCGAAAAGGCTCGAGTGGACGCGGATGCAGCTGCTGGATGTTTACGGGGCGAACGCGTAAAAAGGCTTGTGATGATGAAAGAAAGTTATCTTATGGAAAAGACCGTCGATCCGATGATCCCCCGCCCGTTTGTGGTCCGGGAGTTCCGGGAGGAAACGCACGACACGTTCACCCTGACGCTCGCGCCGCAGGAGGCCAACGGCGCGCCGGCCTTTGAACCCGGACAGTTTAACATGCTTTATGTCTTCGGCGTCGGCGAGGTCCCCGTTTCAATCAGCGGCGACCCCGGGCGGCCGGAGATCCTGGTGCACACGGTCCGCGCGGTCGGCGGCGTCACCAAGGCGTTGCAAAAATTCGGCCCCGGAGATGTCGTCGGTGTCCGCGGCCCGTTCGGCAGCGCGTGGCCGGTGGA
>CAYIMR010000263.1:0-1863 GCA_964364455.1 uncultured Planctomycetales bacterium
TCTTTACAAATCAAAAAGAGTTTTATAAGATAGCCGCAATGACCGCGACCCAGGAAACACTCAAACAAACCCCGCTGTACAATGAACACGTTGCCCTCAACGCGCGCATCGTCCCGTTCGGCGGATGGGAAATGCCCGTGCAGTACGAAGGGATCCTGGCCGAATATGAACATACCCGCAAGGCCGTCACGCTTTTTGATACCTGCCATATGGGAGAATTCCTGGTCCACGGCGACTGCCGTGAATCAGGCCTGGACGCGCTCGTCACCATGGCCATCGCCGATATGCCGATCCATTCCTGCCGTTACGGGATGCTGCTTAACGACCAGGGCGGCGTGATCGATGATCTCGTCGTCTTTCGCGAAGGGCCGGAGGAATGGTTTATCGTCGTCAATGGGGCGACAACCGCCAAAGACGCGCGGCATTTTCGTGAACGCCTCCGGCAACCGGAGGCGTTCAGAGACATTTCTCCCGCGATTGGAAAGATCGATGTCCAGGGGCCGTTATCGCGACAAATCCTTGCCGATCTGGTCCCGGGGATTGAGAAACTTGCCTATTACACTTTTGACAGTTTTAACCTTCTCGGCGAAACGGTGCACGTGAGCCGCACCGGGTATACCGGCGAACTTGGCTACGAAATTTATTCTTCCTCCGCAACGGTAACGACTATCTGGCGAAAATTACTACAAAATCCGAAAGTTAAACCCGCGGGCCTCGGCGCGCGGGATATATTGCGCCTCGAGGTCGGGTACAGCCTCTACGGACATGAATTAAGCGAAACGATCACGCCGCTGGAAGCGGGCCTGGCGCGGTTCGTCGACTTTACCAAAGATTTTATCGGGAAAGACGCTCTCTTGAAGCAGCAGAAGGAAGGCCCGCGCCGGAAGATCACCGGATTCATTTCCGAGACCCGCCGCGCGCCACGCCAGGACAACAAAATTTACACGGCGGCCGGCGAAACGATCGGTATCGTCACCAGCGTCCCGCTGGCGCCGATCGGTATCGTCACCAGCGGGACATTCTCGCCCCATTGCCAGCGCGGGATCGGGCTTGGGTTCGTTCCCATCGGCCTGGCGAGCGCGGGTCAAAAAATTTATTTTGGGGATGACAATACTAAGAATTTAGCGATAATAGGCTCAAGAACATTTTACCCAAATGGATCGTTGAAAAAGTAAGGGAGAACAAAGTTATGGAAGTCGTTGATTATTACCTGTACACGAAAGAACACGAGTGGGTGAGCATTGAGGACAATATCGCCACGATAGGCATCACCGATTACGCGCAGGAAGCCTTGGGGGACATCACCTTCGTGGAGCTTCCCGAAGTCGGGGCTGAGGTCGAACAATTCGAGGAATTCGCCGCGATCGAATCCGTGAAAGCGGCCAACGATATTTTCGCGCCCGTCTCCGGCAAAGTCATCGAAGTCAATACCCGCCTGGAATCCGACCCCGGCCTCATCAATAAATCCGCTTTCGAAAAAGGGTGGATCGCCAAAGTCCAGATGTCAGACAAGGAAGAGGCCTCCAACCTCATGACCGCCGAAGAATATCAAAAATTTTTGGAAAGCATCGGCTAAATCAAGGTGGTCCCCCGTGGCTTCGTTCATCGCCAATACCCCAGCAGATGTTGAGGCAATGTTAAAAACGATCGGCGTTTCATCTATCGATGAATTGTTCGCCGATATCAAGCGTTCCCACGCCCCGAAGTCTTTCAATATTCCTTCCGGCAAATCCGAATTTGAAGTAACCGAACATCTCAGCCGCCTGGCGGCCAAAAACGCCGCGGGGCTGATCCCCTTTATCGGCGGGGGATATTACGACCATTTTATCCCGGCCGCGGTGACGGCCCTGATCTCCCGGGGAG
>CAYIMR010000264.1:0-1862 GCA_964364455.1 uncultured Planctomycetales bacterium
TCACGACGCGCGTCATCTGCAAAGAGAGCTCGTAAACATCCTGGCTGCGGCAGCCGTCGGATTTGATGATGACGTTGGCGTGTTTGGGGTAAATGATGGCGCCGCCGACTTTCAGCTTTTTGCCGCCGGCTTCTTCCAAAAACCACCCGGCCGCCTGACGCTTGCCCGCCTTGGAGGTCGGTTCGATATTACGGAAGAAGCTTCCCGCGCAGGGTTCGTAACGCAGATCAGGATGCTTGGATTTACGTTCGGCCAGGATCTTCTCCCGCTCTTCCAGTAACGCCTTCGCGTCGCGCTTCTGCAGCGATAAGACAGCCGAAACGACAATGTCCCCGGTTTTTTTTAGGATCGAATCGCGGTAGGTAAAATGCAGGTCGGCAGCCGGAGCTGTTTTTTTTACGCCCGCCGGACTGATTAATTCGACCGAAGTCAAGACGTCTCCGATCTGTTTGCCCCAGGCGCCCGCGTTGCCCACGACGGCGCCGCCGACGGTGCCGGGAATACCTGTTGTGCAATTCACCCCTTCCAGGCCGCGCTGCGCGGCGAACAAAGCGAGGTGGTCGAGTTTGGTGCTGCCGGAAACGGTGAGCACTGTGCCGTTTTGCTCGACGATCGGCATGTCCGTGCAATAGCGTACCACATAACAATCCAGCGGCTCATCGGAAATAACGAGGTTCGACCCGCCGCCGATCAGGATAAATTCTTTCTTTTCTTTAGTGAGTCCACGGATGGTCTCTTCAAGTTGCGGCGGTGTTTGGCAGTGGATGATCCCCTGGCAGGAGGCGCCGAGGCGGAAGGTCGTGTATTGACCCAGCGGGACATGTTCTTCGATCTTGATGCTTGAGTCTTTCAGTGTCATGAATTCCGAAAATGTTCTTTGATCGCGTCGATGCCGCCATCGAGAGAACAGACATTATTTATTCCCTGCTCGCGCAGATATTCCGCCAGCATAAGACTGCGCTGTCCTTTGGCGCAGAAAAAAATGTATTGCTTGCCCGGATCAGCGGAAAAACCATCGGCCGGCTGGAATCGGCTTAAAGGGAAATGTTCGTGGGTGAGCTCGCTGCAAGGCTTGATCAACCGCTCGGTGTCCTCGCGCACGTCCACAAAGGTATATTGGCGGATCTGTTCCTCCGAGAGCGAATCAAGGTCGATCGTCAAAGGCAATTCTTCGGGGTCAGTGGACATGGGTACTTTCGGCGGCGCAGTAACTCCATTGGGACGTGTTGTCCGCGTAATATTCTTTTTTCCAGATGGGCAGGCGCTTTTTTAATTCATCGATTACGTAGCGGCAGGCGATGAAGGCCTCATCGCGGTGAGCGGCCAAAATCCCGGCCCAGACGGCCAGCTCGCCAACCTTTAATTTGCCTGTTCGATGGGCCGCCTTGATATCGATCACCGCAAAACGGCTTTGAGCTTCCTTGAATATTTTTTCCATTTCCGAGCGGCAGAGGGGTTCATAGGCTTCATAATCCAGGGCAACGACGGACTTGCTTTCATTATTGTCACGCACGCGGCCTTCGAAGCAGGTGAACGCTCCGGCGCCGGTCGCGGTGAAACCTTGCGAAAGCTTAAAAGGGTCGAGCGGAGTTGGGGAGAGCAGGAAAAGCATATGGGATTTTAGTACATCGTCGTTCCTGTCTTATAGGCAGGAAGTACTTCGTACATAATTGCCGATGTGCGAACGACCAAGTACTAATATGTTATTTTAACAGTTCCATTTTTAATGCTGCATTGACAGCTTAAACGGTGGGTACGGTCCATCCCTAAGTCGGTTTCTTCAGTATTCAGTTCGCTTAAATTTTCAGCGCCTTCCTTGACCTCGATCTGGCAGGTCGCGCACACCCCCGAATTGCAGCTAA
>CAYIMR010000265.1:0-1860 GCA_964364455.1 uncultured Planctomycetales bacterium
GTCCCCCTATTTAACCCCCTACTTAACCGCCGCCGAGGTTCTTGAAGGGATTGTTCTCCACGAAATCCAGGAGAATGGGGCCGGCGACAAGGATGCCGACGACGGGAAAGATAAAGAGCAAAAGCGGCACAAGCATTTTCATGGGCGCCTTCAGGGCCAGCGTTTCGCCGCGCCTGTAACGGGCCAGGCGCATGTCTTCGGAGAGGATGTTCAGGGCTTCGGTGACGGAGGTCCCCATTTTATCCGCCTGGATCAGCGTGCGGGCAAAGGTGGAGAGATCCGGCAATTCGTACCGGGAGGCGAGGTCTTTGATGGCATCGCGCCTGGTTTTCCCGACGTTGATCTCCTGCAAAACAGTATTCAGTTCATCGACCATGACCGACGGGGGGGATTTCTCGACGACCCATTTGAGGGAAAGCATAAAATCCAGCCCCGCGTTGACGCACAGCCCCAGCAGGTCGATGGCATCAGGCAGCTCCTTGACAATAACGGCCTTGATCCGCTTGATCTTTCCCTTGATCCAGAATTCCGGAAGCATGTAGCCGCTGATGACGCCGACGCATATCCAGAAAAAGATCATGTCGGGAGTGATCGACGGGAAAGTGACAAAAAGGATCAGCGCGGCCAAAACCTCTTTTATAAAAAGAAACTCTTCGGGGGCCATGTCCACCCGCGCCATGGCCAGGTCCCTGACGAGGCGGCCGCGCATCGCTCCGACGCACAGCGGTTTGTTGACCATGGCCAGCTTGCGAAAATGCGTTATCAGGATCTTTTTTCCCCTGGGACCGCCGGCGGCCAATGCCAGTTTGGGACGCTTTTCCCATTCGAGGGGGATAAGCCCGATGACGAAGGAAACAGCGCACAGATAGGCGAATAAAAGAAGAAGGGATAACATGATATTTAAAAGTCCTTGAATGTACTGATCTTCCAGATCAAAAACGCCCCGATGGCCTCCGAAACGACCGCGTACATAAGCATGGCCCGCCCGGTGTCGGAATGAAGCATGTGATCGAATATCTGCCTGTTGGTCGAATAAACAACGAAGGCGAACCCGATGGGCAAAAGGCTCATCACGATGCCCTGGATTTTCCCCTGGATCGTCAAGGTGGTCAGATTCTGCTGTATCTTTTTGGTTTCACGGATATTCGTAACAATCCGGGTAAAAATAACGGGGAGGTTCCCGCCGGTTTCCCGGGCCAGCAAGATAGCCGTGATCATCTGCTGAACGGCAGTCAATGACATGCGGCTGTAAAGGTGGTTAAGCGCCTCTTCCAGCGAGACCCCCATCTTGTTCTCGCCAAGAACAATACCGAATTCCTTGTTTATGGGATCCGGCATCTCGTCGATGACCGCCTCCAGGGCCTGGACAAGGCTAAGCCCTCCGCGGAAGGAGCTGGACATGATCATCAGGGCGTCAACCAGCTGGTCGTTGAATTTGTCCCGCGTCCGTCGTCCCAGAGCCTGGATATAAAGGCTTGGGAAAAGCAGTCCGGCAACCAACCCAAAAAGAATGCCAAAAAGATTCAACCCCTGCGGGAAAAGAAAATAAAAAAAGACCGCCATCCCCAGCGGCGCCAGCACAAGGACGCGGCCGATCTTCCTGGCTTCCTGCCGGGGCATCAAATGCTCCATGCGGCTGGAGAGTTTTCGTTGGCGTTCTTCGCCCAGGACGGCGGCACGGCCGTACATCGCCGGGATGACAGCATACCCGACGAGGCCGACGGTGCTGAAGATGAGGAAAAGGATGAGAGGTAGCATAACTTTAAAAGGACATCCGGAAATCAGGGGATCCGGGACTGGGGAATCCGGATACCCGGATATCCGGATTGCCGGATACCCCACACTGCTATTTCGTTTATT
>CAYIMR010000266.1:0-1858 GCA_964364455.1 uncultured Planctomycetales bacterium
ACCGGCGCGCAAGTCCCCATCGACGGCGGCAACGAACGGGTCATTTAAAATGCTCACACAAACAATCCGCACCGACAAACTAGAATTCGACGAGCAGTTTAGCGCCGTGTACGATCTCCTGGAGAACAACCCGTCACCTGTTTTTGTCACCGGCAAAGCGGGCACGGGCAAATCCACGCTCCTGCAGTATTTCCGCGAACACACGTCCAAAAACATTGTCGTCCTGGCGCCCACCGGTGTCGCCGCGGTCAACGTGCGGGGACAGACCATCCATTCTTTTTTCCGCTTCCGGCCTGACATCACCCCGGAAGGGGTCAATTCGGTCCGCCTGCGCAAGGCGCAAAAGGCCCTTTACAAAAAACTCGACGCGGTCGTCATTGACGAGATCTCGATGGTGCGCTCGGATTTGCTCGACTGCGTGGACGCCTTTCTGCGCCTGCACGGCCCCGATGCCGGCGCGCCTTTCGGCGGTGTCCAGATGATCTTCTTCGGCGACCTTTACCAGTTGCCGCCGGTGATGACCCGGTTCGACCGCGACATCTTCAAAGACCTCTACGCCAGCCCGTATTTCTTCGACGCCGCGGCTTTTAAACAACTCGACTTCAAGATCATCGAACTTAAAAAGATTTACCGCCAGAAAGACGAAATGTTCATCCGGCTTCTTAATAGCGTAAGGGACAACTCGATCAACGTGACGGACCTGGCGGTCCTGAACCGCAGACTTGATCCCCGCTTCAGCCCCGGTGAAAAAGATTTCTACGTGTACTTGACGACGACCAACGCCCTGGCCGACGGCATCAACCAGGAACGGTTAAAAGAATTGCCCGGAGGGTCATTGCGCCTGGAAGGGAAACTCTCCGGCGGGTTCGACACAAAATCATTGCCCACGCACCAGACGCTGGAATTAAAGACCGGCGCGCAGGTGATGCTCCTGAATAATGATCCCGGCGGGAAATGGGTCAACGGCACGATCGGTAAAATTTTTTCCTCATCCAAAGATCATGAAGCGACGGCCAGAGGCTCCTCCCCCTCGGGGGACCTGCGGCTGCAGGGAGGAACGATCCGCGTGGCGCTCTCAAGCGGCCTGATCGTTGAGGTGCCCTCGTTCACCTGGGAGGCGTTTCGCTTCTTTTATAACAAGGACACGGAGCAGATCGATTCCGAATCCGCCGGGTCCTTCAGCCAATACCCGCTCAAACTCGCCTGGGCGATCACCATCCACAAAAGCCAGGGGAAGACGTTTTCCAAAGTGGTCCTCGATATCGGCAACGGCACCTTCGCGCCGGGACAGATGTATGTGGCCCTCAGCCGCTGTACCGACCTGGAAGGCCTGGTGCTTAAAAAACCAATTTTCAAGCGGCATATTCTTTTGGACGACCAGGTCGTGCGCTTTATGGAACAGGTTACATGAATATATTCCGGCGAATAAACCTTTTATTCCAAGATTCGCCATCGTTGTTGATACCAATTCTTTCGTTCACAATCGCCCCTCCCCGCTGGGGGGGGGCTCAAAGTTCACTCCAGAATTGGCATCAACCGGTAACCTTTAGTTCGGGCACGTTTGACTCACTGTGAGCAGGGCATCGTGAGGTCGAGCGGCCGAGTAGGCTCCCTTCGGGAGGCAAGGATCCCCCTCGGATAACCTTCCGGGAGAGCGAGACCGAACGTTGAGTTCATTTTCCACGCCGGGGAAAATGAACGTCCCTGCGAATAGTGAGACAAACGTGTCATTTAAGACCAGCCAGACTAAGGGGTGCTAAGATGAACCATGCTATTCTGTTGATTTCCTGTCCCGACCGCAAGGGGATCACCGCGACCGTCACGAATTTCATTTACCAGCACGGCGGGAACATCCTGC
>CAYIMR010000267.1:0-1840 GCA_964364455.1 uncultured Planctomycetales bacterium
GCCTGGCGTTCAGCAGGGTGTAGGTCAGAGTAAAGGACGTCTGCCCGACCCGCCCGACCTTGACCTGTATTTCCAGCACATCCCCGACGAACAGTGGCGCTTTGTAGTCGGATTCCGCGTGGACGATGGGGAGGAAGAAATCTTTGCTGCGCAGAAGCTCTGCGAACCCGAAGCCGATCGACTCCAGCAGCCCTTCGTAGGCGTCGTGGAGCATCTTGAACTGGTTGGCGAAGAAGATCACCCCCGCGGCATCAGTGTCGTGGAGCTTTATTTTGGTTTGGTAGGTAAACATAAAATTTATTATAGCATAAACGCATTTTTGCGAATCCTTTTTATTGACAAACAAAATAATTGGGGTATTATGGGCATTACTTCGCTTGCCAAAATCCTTAAACCTACCTAAATAGGGCCGCCTACAGCGAGCCTCGTCATTTTCTCCAAAAGGGATGACGGAAAAATGACGGGAGTGTGCGTGAATCAGAAAGCCCTCATCGCCGAATTCATCGGAACATTCACCCTGGTCTTCATCGGAGTGGGTGCCATTGCCGGAAATTACATCAATGGCGGGCAAACGGGATTGGCGGGAATCGCGCTAGCTCACGGATTAGCCATTGCCGTTATGGTTTCCGCGACGGCCGCGGTCAGCGGGGGACACCTTAACCCGGCGGTAACGATCGGGTTGTTCTCTGCGAAAAAGATCGACGCTGTTAACACGGTCGGGTACGTGCTCGCGCAATGTTTAGGGGGTATTGTGGCGGCGGGTTTGATCAAATTTTGCGTTCCGGCTATGGCATTGCAAGCGGTCGGCATGGGCACGCCGGCGGTGGGTGCCGGGGTGCCGGTCAGCATGGCATTTTTTACGGAAATCATTTTAACGTTCTTTCTGGTATTCGTCGTTTACGGTTCCGCGGTCGATAAAAGAGCACCAAAGGTCGGCGGGCTTTTTATTGGATTGACGGTGGCGCTCGATATTTTGATGGGCGGCCCGATCAGCGGCGCGGCCATGAATCCGGCGAGGCATTTAGGTCCGGCCTTGCTCGGTGGTGGATTACAGAATTTGTGGCTTTATTGGTTGGGCCCGGTCATCGGCGGTGTTTTGGCCGGAGTATGTTATAAACGGTATTTAGAATAGAAGAGAAGAAAGGAATCGGGATATGCCTCAAGCAACAGCTACTGTGACACTTAAAGGGAACCCGGTCACGTTGTTGGGCAACGATGTCCCGGTTGGCCAGCCGGCACCCGATTGCACGTTGGTCGCCAATGACCTTTCCGAGTTCAGGCTTTCATCGTTAAAGGGCAAGAAAGTTATCCTCTCGGTTGTCCCGTCGCTCGATACCGCAGTATGTGATCTGCAGACCAAACGCTTTAATCAGGAAGCGACCGCTTTAGGCAACGATGTGGTTGTGTTGACGATCAGCATGGACCTGCCGTTCGCGCAAAAGCGCTGGTGCGGCGCGGCCGGGGTCACCCGCGTGCAGACCCTTTCTGACTATCGCGAGGCCGCCTTTGGAAAGGTGTACGGTGTTTTGATCGGCAATCCGCCGCTGTTGCGCCTGTTGGCCAGATCGATCTTTGTCGTCGATGCCAACGGGGTCTTGCGTTACAAGCAGATCGTTCCGGAAGTGACCACGGAACCAAAATACGACGAGGTATTGGCAGCTGTGAAGAAAATTTAATCAGTATCTCGTATCTCGTCGCTCGTATTTCGTACGAGATACCCGTAGGCTCCCGTAGGGAGGAAATACGAGATACGGTATACGAAAAAAGATGAAACGAGGAGACAAATATGGCATTTACGGTACCTGATTTAGCTTACGGATTTGAGGCGCTCGAGCCGCAC
>CAYIMR010000268.1:0-1839 GCA_964364455.1 uncultured Planctomycetales bacterium
ACTTCCGGCGTGCCTGCCTCGCCGGCCGAGTAGGTCCCGCTCCGCGGGACAGGCGTGCCTTTGCTTGCCGTTTCATTCAGGCGCAGTATAACATATTTTTCTAAAATTTTACCCTATAATTTATTGAATGTTTGCAATTTATAACTTATACTTACAGTATTACCGTACTCATTCCCTATGGTTAAAACGCCGCCAAAATTAACCCAAAAAAACGCCCAGCACCTCCTGGAATACATGGTCCTGATGACGCTCATTATGGTCGAAACCAGAAAGAGCGAAAAGACGAAATGATCAAACTGACAAAAAAACAGGCAATTCAATATAAACAAAGATGGCAGCAAATAAAAGCCATTGAAACATGGGAACTTCAAACCACTCCAATGCCATTGAAATTCAAACAGCTTTGCTGGCTGATGAATTCCTTTCGTTTGTCGCGGCCTGACGATCAAAGAGAAATCGACACAATAAGGAAGCGTTGGATAACACTCAGGGAAAATGGACGATCCTAAAAAAAAACTTATCCTGTTTGAAGATGTCTTAAAAGATTTGCTCTTATGGTTCAAAAACTCTCCGGGGGAATTTTTGATCATCGGCGGAATTGCCGTCAGCCTTTTAACGCGCCCCCGTACAACCAAGGACATTGACGTGTTAAGCCTGCTCGATGAATCTCAATGGGAGAATTTCTTAAAAACCGGCCGGCAGTTCGGATTTGGCGCCAGAATCACAGATGCGCTTCCTTTCGCCCGGAAAAATCGCATTGTATTGCTTCGCCATTTTAAAAGCGGCATAGACATCGACATCTCTTTCGGGCAGCTTCCTTTCGAAAAAGAAAGCATACGGCGCAAAACTTTCCATACATTAGAAACATTGACTATTCCCCTTCCCACCCCCGAAGATTTGATCATCATGAAAATGGTCGCTCATAGACCCCAGGACATGATTGATGTCGAAACCATACTGCAAGCTTATCCGAAGCTGGATCGTAAAAGAATTCAAAAGTGGGTAAAAGATTTTTCTGAGGTACTGGAAAATCCTGACATTTTGAATGATCTAAAAAAAATGATGAAAGCCGGTTACGGTTAAGAATAAATATGAAATTATCGGATAGAAACGGCCAACACACCCTGGAATACATGATCCTCTTGACGCTCATCATGGCCGGGATCATCATCGGCGGGCCCTACGTTATCCGTTCCTGGAACGCGCAGATGAAAGGCTGGGAGGATTCGGTCATCGATTCCATGACCGATCCCCTCGCCCAGGCCCCGCCCAATATCGTGCCCATAACCGGCTGTGACTGGGTCAGCTGGGGGAGCTGCGGTTTGGGAGATTGCTGCGGCCTGGGGTATTCTCTTTTCGGCAGTTCCATAAGTTGTACCCCACAGCAATTACTACAGCGGGGGGTGTTTAATCCGCTGAACTGCGAATTAAGCGACTCTTCCACGTCCCCCTCTCTGATCGCCCGGTGCGACACCAACGACGCGAACCATTGCTGTACCGACTGGAGGGCGGTCACTTCCGGATGTACAGTGACCTGTCCGGGATGTCCGGGCGCTAGCTGTCCGACGCAGGCCGACTGCGGCGTCAATGCCGTTAGCATTACCGGTGTGCGCGCGGACGGGCTCCCGGGATGCGAAGATGGCGCCTACGGACGTTCTCATATCTGCGATACCGGCTACACCGAAACCGAATGTGTCGCCGATCCCGGCTGCTATTTCACCTGCGTTAATCTGTCTTTAATCTTTCTTGATGAAACTACTTCACCTCCTACTCTACCTTATGCGACTTTTTGCGCCGGGGATAACGCGGGGCTGTTGGGAGACACAAATTATGTTATCA
>CAYIMR010000269.1:0-1837 GCA_964364455.1 uncultured Planctomycetales bacterium
AAGAAGAGATCCGGGCGCAACGCGTGGAGCCCATCAGGCCCGTCGGGGTCAACGAACCGGTTGTTTTGCCGCCTCCACCGGCCGTTCAGGAGCCTTCGGTGAGAATGCCTCGGCAGGAGGATATCACCCGGCCGCCACGTATTCTTGAGCCCTTGCCCGGTATGAATATAGCTGGGGTGGTATGGAATACAGATCGTCCTCAAGCCATCATCAACGGACAAATCGTCGGGATAGGAGATATAGTCTCCGGGGTGACGATACTCGATATAAAAAAGATGGGAATTACCGTCTTGTTCCAGGGGCGGACCGAAACTCTGGAGATCAAGTAGTAACGGCCTCAACGGGTAACGCATCTGGTGGGGTTAGAAATGAAGGATTGTTTTAAAATATGATTAAGAAAACTATTTTCCTGATTTTTTGTGCGTATTTTCTGGCCGGTTATCCGCAAGATTCCACCGCGCGGGAATTGACCAACATCGACGAATATTTATACCCCTCCTCCCCTGAAATAAAAACAATTTCGATGGATTTTAAGGACGCGCAGCTCAACGACGTCCTGAAGATCCTTTCCCAGCAATCCGGTATGAATTTTATCGCTTCCCAGGAGATCTCCGGAAGAACGATCAGTATTTATTTGGACCAAGTCCCTGTCCAGGAGGCTATGGAACGGATTCTTTCCGGTAACGCGTTGACCTACGAGCTAAAACCAGGGAGCAATATATTCGTTGTGCGTCCCTCAGACGGGCCGGCGCGGCGGCTCATCACGCGTGTTTACCGTTTGAAGTACGCGACCGTAAACTCTTCCAGTTTGAATCAAACTTTATCCGTAGACCAAGCGTCGGGGAGCGCTGCTTCCGGGGGTTCCGCGGATGAAGGTATCGCTGCTGCGGTCGAAGCCATGCTCACTCAGGATGGCAAAATCATTGAGGACAGCCGGACGAACAGCCTTATCGTGACGGATATTCCAGTCCAGTTCCCCCTTATCGAGCAGACGATCGCGCGTCTGGATGTGCGGATCCCTCAGATCCTCATCGAAGTGGAAATGCTTGATATTTCTAAAATAACGGCGGATCTGATTGGAGCGAAATTCGGCGATACGCCTTTCACGTTTGCCGGCGCTGAACGCGACACGCTTTATCCTTTTGATCGCAACAAGGCTATGGCCAACGTCGGCAAATCGGCCAATCAGGGGTTTGAGTTCGGAGATGTTGGTGACGAATACCGCGTCGGTACGCTTTCGTTCGCGGGGCTTAATTTGACGCTCCAGTTTTTACGGACGCAATCGGATACGAAAAATTTGGCGCGTCCGCGCATTATGACTCTTAACAACGAAACGGCGGAGATCAGCATTAAGACAAATGAAGCCATTGGGATCGCCAGTGTTACCACCTCATCTGAAGGGACTTCCAACAGTATTAGCCAGGCGGAACGCGTGGAAACCGGTGTTTTTTTGAAGGTCACGCCTCAAGCTGATGTGGAGAATAGTGAGATCACATTGGCCATTGAGCCAAAGGTCATACAGGCCAGGACCGGCCAGACGTTCGGGAGCCAGACGTTCAAGGACCCGGAAGAGCGGGGGACGAAATCCATTTTACGTGTCCCGGATGGGGATACGATCATCTTGGGGGGGTTGTTGCGCACCAATGTGGAAGAGATCAAGACAAGTGTTCCTCTTCTTGGGAAACTTCCAATTCTGGGGGCCGCTTTTCGGCATAAGGACAAGTCCGAATCACAACGTGAATTGATCATATTCATAACGCCTCATATCATCCCGGAAGAGTATGCGCATAGGTTGCCCTCCGCAGGATTCCCGGAAATGGTATATCAGCCCAACATA
>CAYIMR010000270.1:0-1834 GCA_964364455.1 uncultured Planctomycetales bacterium
GCGTCATATTCATGAAAAGATCGGTATACGCCGATACCATCGTGGACATGGAGAATTTTTCTTTGACTTTTTCGTAACCGTTCTTGCCCATTTCCACTCGCTTGTGAGGCGAATTCATAAGGGACTCAATGGCCCGCGCGAGTTGTTCACTGTTCTCTTTATCAACGAGAATCCCTGTTCGGCCATCGTCGACCAATTCAGGGTTCCCCCCCACGCGGGCCGCCACGACCGGCTTGCCGGCGGCCATATATTCGAGGATGGAATTAGACATCCCCTCGCTAAGCGACGGTAAAACACAAATGTCAGCCATATTCAGTAATTGCCGGGCATCTTCTCTTTTCCCAAGGAAAACCACGTTATCTGTGAGGTTTAACTGCTCAACTAATTCTGTTAATTCTCCGCGTAAAGGGCCTTCACCAACCAGGATTAGTTTAGCTTTCGGGCATTCGGGTAATAATCGCGCCATGGCTTGTAATAAATGCGCGTGCCCTTTGACCGGGGTTAGATTGGCGACATGCATGATCACGACATCATCTTTTTTTATGCCTAATTTTTCTCTAGAGCATATGTCATGTGTCATGTGCCATGTGTCATGTAAATTTATTCCGTTATAAATAACTTCGATCTTTTCTCCCGGAACACCCTCTTCGGAGGTGACCAGATGCTTGATGGACTCGCTGACAGCAATGATCTTGTGGACCCAGCGGTTGACCCATTTATAAGCGGCCACATGCCTTTTGGTCCGCCAGAACCCCATGTCACGGCGGTTGGAGATGATCGATCTTACACCGGCCAAATGGGCGAGAAATGTTCCCCAAATATCGGAGCTGAAATGGTAGGTTTGCAGAATATGGATTTTTTCTCGTCGCAGAAAACGCCAGAAACGGATTCCCTGGGTAAATCCGGAAAGGCCGTAAATGCGTTTAACTTTAAAGTCAACAAAACGGCAGCCGATGCCTTCGATCAGGTGGCGCGGCGCTTGACCGACACATTCAAGGCTGGCAATCGTTATGTTAAATTTGTCCTTATCGAGCGCTTTCGCCAGCTCATAGATCTGGCGCTCCGCCCCGCCCATCAGGTCCGCCAGGCAGTCGGTTAAAAGCATTATGTTGGTTTTTGTTTGAGGGGTGTTCATTTAAGGGAGATACCACTCCACTCCGGGAGTGTCCTTGGGCTTTATTAAACTTAAGCGGCAAGATTGTTGTGTTTTGCCGTTTACTGATAAAATAAGAAAAAATAGGACAGTCCCTATTTTTTTACCAGTTCCTTAAATTCCTTGAGTAGATGCCGGGCAGGGCTTAATTTGTCTATTTTTTTAAGCCAGGTATCTACATATTTCAGGTCCAATTTCTCACCCTGCCGCAGAATAATCCCCCGGGCATCTTCCCGATCACGAGGGCGGTCGCTAAGCAGTTTATGCAGCAAAAGGTCTTCAGCGGTGACTATTTTTACTCTCACATCAAGTATTTTTTTGAAACGAGCTCTTTTTATCCCTGCGAATTCAATGGGATTCTGCGCGATAATAAAATCAAATTTACCTGCCACCCCGCGTTTGAAAAACTTCATAGGTATAACGCCAGTTTCATTCACAAATTTATTTATATTTGGAGGTATCGGCCGAAAACCGTATTTTCGGGATTTTCTTAAGAATTCTTTTAAATCATTCATACCCAGGATAATATTCAAGTCTATGTCTTGAGTCATCCGCGGCTCGCTGTAAACTGAAACAGCAATCCCTCCCAAGACGGCATAGTCAACCACTGCTTCCTCAAGAAAATTCACCAAGTGCTTTAATTGATATCTGAAAGAGTCTCTCATTTTACCTCCCTGGCAA
>CAYIMR010000271.1:0-1833 GCA_964364455.1 uncultured Planctomycetales bacterium
GCAACCTTCGGTATTTATGCCGCATTTCCTTGTTATCATCGACGATCAGTATCTTTCCCATATTCGTACCTCCTTTATTTTAATTCAATCCCCACCGGACAGTGGTCGGACCCCATTATATCTTTTAAAATGAACGCGCCTTTAAGCCTCGGGCGTAAAGCAGGCGAGATCAGAAAATAATCGATGCGCCATCCGATGTTACGCTTGCGGCAGTTGCCCATCGGACTCCACCAGGTGTAATGGCCGCCGCCTTTTTCGAATTCACGGAACGTATCGATAAAGCCGGCTTTAACGAGATTATCGAACCCAGCCCGTTCTTCGGGCGTAAAACCGTGGTTTTTCTCATTGCCCCTGGGATTGGCCAGATCAAGCTCGGCATGCGCCACGTTAAGGTCCCCGCAAAAAACGACTGGTTTCTTCTTTTCAATCCGCTTCAGATAAGCCAAAAAATCCACGTCCCATTCTTTGCTGCGATAAGGCAGACGTTCCAAGCCGCGTCTGGAATTAGGCACGTAAACATTGACAAGAAAAAAATCCTTGTATTCCAGCGTGATCACCCTGCCTTCATTGTCGTGCTTCGCGATACCGATGCCGTTGGATACTTTTAAAGATTTGATCCGGGTAAAAACCGCCGTGCCGGAATATCCGGCTTTGCCGGCATGATCCCAATGCTGTTCATACCCGGGAAGGTCCACCGCGACCGCGTCGTTGGGAGACCTTGTTTCCTGAAGGCAGAGGACGTCCGGTTTGGATTCTTTTACAAAGTCGAGAAGGCCTTTATTGAGGACAGACCTGATGCCGTTGACGTTCCATGAAATCAGTTTCAACGGCCCAACTCCGAAAGATGTTTGATGCGCTTGAGCATGTTCGGATGGGTGCTCAATGACTCCATCAAACGATCGCCGAAGTTAAGATGGAGGTTCTTGTTGCGCATGGCGGCCAGCTCATACGGGTCGATGGTCCCACTGCCGTCGAGATCGAGCTGGCTCAATTCACGGATCTCGTTGATGGCCCGGGACGGATCGTTAAGAAAGAACGCCTTTAACCCCTCAGCTTCCTTAAGGGCGGCCTTGTCCATCCGCGCCGCGCCATAGACGAGCTTGTAAAGCGCGCTGGCCAACGCCGCCGGACGGTTGCCCATCTCGACCGATCCCCGGTCGGCAAAATATTCCCGGATACGGGACGCGTAGAGAACCAGCAAATTGGTAATAAAATAGAAAATGAACGCCGCCAGTCCGATCAACGCCGTATTGCCCCCGCGTTCGTTGCGCCGGCCGCCGCCATAGAAAAGAAAATGCCAGGCCAGGCGGTACATGATCATCGGGATGACCGAAAGGACCGTGATCGTCAAGACATCACGGCTTTTGATATGCGTCAATTCATGGCCGAGGACGGCCTTTAATTCCTCGTCGTTCAACAAACGCAGGACACCTTCCGTCACGCACACGCGCCCGTCGCGCACGCCTCGCCCGAAAGCGAAAGCGTTGGGGAGCGCGATCGGCGAAACGCAGATCCGCGGCATGGGCAAGTTGGCCCGCCGCGTGAGGTCTTCGACCATTGCGTAGAGCCGGGAATTATCTTCACGTTTGATATAACGCACGCGCATCGACCACTCGACCATCTTGGGCCCGATCAGATACTGGATGAACATAAGCACGAACGAGAACGACAAATAGAAATAAAAATTGCTCACGCCCATGCTCGAGGCGACCATGGCCACGATGGCGTAAACGATGGCGAAAAGAACCGCCATCAATAACCACATCCTTAATTGCAAGAAAAACATATTTTTCCTCCTTCAATGAGTACACAATTTACGGAACGCAGTGAACG
>CAYIMR010000272.1:0-1825 GCA_964364455.1 uncultured Planctomycetales bacterium
CAAGGCGAGCTGGAGCTGTTCCATTACATGATCGACAATATCGGCGACGAAGTGATGGTCATCCGCCGGGACGGGCGCATCGTTTTTGCCAACCGGGCCGCCGCCAAGATGCTTGGATACCCGGTGAAAACCCTTTTGGCCAAATCGGTCACGGACCTGTTCCGGGAGAAGATCACAAACGCCCAATGGCAGAAGATGTATTGGGCACGCCTGAAAAAGGGGAGGACGCCCGTTTCTTATATTGTCGACCGGGTGGGCAAGGGAGGGCACGTTCATACCGTCGACGTCACGGCGGTGTATATGCCTTATAAATCAGACGAATACATGTTGTCGGTGGCCAGGGATATCACAGTCCAGCTGGGCTTGCAGCAGCGGCTCCAGGAGTCAATGAGCCTTTACCGTTTGATGAGCGAACAGGCGGCCGACGGGATCCTTATGATCGACACCAACGGGGTCATTGAATATGCCAACCCGGCGGCAAGCCGCATGGTCAAGGTGGATCCTTCGCGCGTGTTTGGCATGCACTTCAAGCATTTTGTCGACAAGCAATCGCTTCCAAAAGTGGTGGAGAGTTTTCGCGCGGTCATGCGCGGGTTGCCGGTTGTCTGCGACGAATTTTATATCCGCGACTGGCGAGGGAAAACCTTCCCGGCCGAGTTCACGGCCACACCTATCTTAAAGGGCGGGAAGGTCGACCGCATCCACACGGTCGTCCGGGACATCAGCCGCCGTCAGGAACTGGAATCGCTGCGCCGCGACACCGAAAAAATGAAGGCCCTGCAAAATTTTATCGCCGGCACCGTCCAGGAGATCCAGCATCCTCTTAAAGGCGTCCTTGACCATTCCCATGCCTTAGTCGAGAAATACAAGAGCCGTTATTTTGAATATATCGGATATAAGGAATTTAAAGACATCATGCAAACGTTGGGCATCATGCATGATCAGGTACAGTCTTGCTTTGACACGACGAATCGGTTGCTGGACATCAACGGTAAGAAAGTAAAAATGAACAGGACGCATTGCGACGCTAACGCGGTGATCCGCGAGGTCGTCCGGCGGCTCGCGCAATCCTTTGAAACAGCCGGGGTCCAGTGCAAGTTGAAGCTCGCCGGTCAGTTGCCTTTGGTTGCCCTCGGGGCTCTTGAGCTCAACCAGGTGATGACCCACATTTTGACCAACGCGATCCAGGCCATGCCGCGGGGAGGCAACGTCGAGGTGAGGACTTTTTATCAGAAAGCCGGCGGCAAAGTCCAGATCGAATGCCGTGACGAAGGTGTCGGCATCGCGCCCGAAGACCTTCCGCGCGTCTTTGAACCGTTTTTCACGACCAGGAACCGCGGCCTGGGGAAAAGTCCGGGGCTGGGCCTGGCGATCGCGTATTCTCTGACAAAATCATTCCAGGGTGAGATCATCCTTAAAAGCAAATTACGGCAAGGGACTCTGGTGAAGATCGCTTTTCCCGTCTACAACCTGCCTGCCGGACAGGCAGGAAGGAATCATCGTTCGCGCTAAATGCCGGCTATTTTTTCCTGACATGACCGTTCCTGTCCCGATCCCCCCTGATGAGATGTTCATGCGCGAGGCCTTGAAACAGGCCCGCATCGCCGCCGATAACGATGAGGTGCCGGTAGGGGCGGTCATCGTCCATGAGAACAAGATCATTGCCCGGGCCCATAACCAGGTAGAAACTTTAAAAGACCCGACGGCGCACGCTGAGATGATCGCGATCACCCAGGCAAGCGCTTCGCTGGAAAGCAAATGGCTTTTGGAGTGCGCGCTTTATGTGACGCTCGAGCCTTGCAGTATGTGCGCCGGGGCGCTGGTC
>CAYIMR010000273.1:0-1822 GCA_964364455.1 uncultured Planctomycetales bacterium
TTATATATTTCATCCGGCTTGATCGTTTTAATAATCCGATTCAATGAGCTGGCGTCGTTTAGGTCGCCATAAACAAGCTTGAGACGGATATCTTTTTCATGCGGGTCCTGATATAAATGATCCACCCGGCCGGTGTTAAAAGAGCTGGAACGGCGAATGAGGCCGTAGACCTCATAGCCTTTTTTAAGCAAAAATTCCGTCAGGTAAGAACCGTCCTGGCCGGTGATCCCGGTAATCAGTGCCCGCTTGCGTTTTGCCATTTTATATCCTTGAGCATTACGACCAAAAGTCCTACCATAAACCACAAATAACCGGAAAGCTGTAGTGAATAAAAATGGTTGTCCACGAAACTTTGGAGCAGGAAAGCAAATATGCCCGACAATAAGCCGAGAGCGGGGATAATGAGAGTATCATTTTTTGTCCCATAAGCGGCCAAGGAAGATAAAAACCATCGAAATAACTTTACGAAAATCCATAAAAAGGCAATTAATCCAACCACTCCCGTTTCAGCCGCTAACTGAAGATAAGAGTTATGCGCGTATGTGGGATTACTTCCAGGATCACCGCGATATGCTTCAAAAATCATCATAAATGTATTAATTCCGTGACCTAGCAGCGGGCTATCCTGGATCATTTTCAACGCATCTTCCCAAACCTGCAGGCGCCAATACGCGGTGCTATACCGTAACGATGAGATACCCAGGTCATTCGTGAGAATAAACCCGAATGAAAGCAAAAGCCCGAAAAATATAAGCAAAACGGTGAAAACAAAATAAAACTCTGAACGCCGCCGATGAAACCCGCAAAGCAACGCGAAAAACATGATCCCCAGGAATATTGCCAGCCAGGCTCCCCGGGAAAATGTGACCGCCAAAGACCAAATGACCGACAAGAACAAAAAAACAAACAACAAGCGGTATCGCAAGCGTTCGCTTCTCTTGAAAATACAAGCCATGACAAGAGGCGCGGCCGCCGTAAAATACGCTCCCAAACTGTTAGGCGTTTTAAACCCTGCCGTCGCGCGCGTGCCCGGCTCAATCATATGCCCCAGGAAAATATCCTTATTGGTCAAATAGTATTGGATCAAACTGTCAAGCACCGTCGCGCCGAGAGTCAACAGGAATATTCCAAAGAGTATGTAAATATGCTTTCGCGCTGTAAAGGCTTCAATGACAAGAAAATACACAATAAACCATTCCAATGTCTTTGTCAAGAAATTGGATAATGATTCCTGCCAAAAAGCGCTGCTGGATGCCGAAAGGACGCAAACCGTCAGAAAAAAAATAATTGGTTTGTTAAGGGGGGTTGCCGGGATTATATTGGGCCGTTTCCCTCCCCTCGGGGAGCCTTCGGCCGCAATAATCCGCTTTAAAATCCATAAAACCAGGCAGATAACGACACAAGTTTCAATAACGGCGGGACTGTAGGGGAGCCAAAAGATCAGGACATAAAGAAAAAATCTGATAACCGCGTCGATTCTTTCAGGTAAGAGAGACCACCTCAAGGATCGATCCACTTTTCAGTAAGCTCCCTTACCTTTAAGAACGACCGGGATGGTTTGTAAAAGGATATTTAAATCCAGCCAAAAAGACCAGTTATTGATATACCAAATGTCCCATTTGATCAATCGGACAAAAGAAATATCGCTGCGACCGCGGATTTGCCAAAGCCCGGTTATGCCCGGACGAATTTGCAAACGGCGCAACTGCCGCAGATCTTCCTTTTCTATCTGTTCAATGGGTAAAGGCCGGGGGCCCACCAGGCTCATATCCCCTCGCAAAACATTGATCAATTGGGGCAACTCATCCAAACTGTATCGCCG
>CAYIMR010000274.1:0-1806 GCA_964364455.1 uncultured Planctomycetales bacterium
CGCTTGAGCGCGTCAAGGACAAATTCACACGCCCGCTTGATCTCGAAAGTTTCCGAGCTTGAGGATCCGATCAATCCCGGCAGGCCGTTTAACGCGTCATACCAGTTCGGCTTGTCCGCCTCCATTTCCACACCTATCCCGCTGGGATCCAAAGACGCGATCTTGTTGGCGATCAGGCAAAGCAGCTTGCCCAACAAATGCGTATGATACGCGTCACCTTCCCCATGCCCCGCGCGCAAAACATTGCCGCGTCCGCCAGATTTGTCGTGATGCATGTCTTTTCCAACGGAATGGTACTGCCGCACGCCGCGGCCGGTAAGGATATAACGCTGCGCGCGCGGCAAGACGTAATGATTGTTGTGATAAAAACTGAAAACTTTTTTTTCCAGAAGCAACAACCGCAAATTCTCCGGATAAAGCGCCAGATAGCTTTCGATCAAATCCAGATTGTAGGTCCAATGGTCGGCCCAGAACCCTTCCCCATGTTCAGCCATTTCCTGCCGATGGCATAATTCCATGACATAACCAAGAAATGTTCTTGTGTCCACCGTAAGACCAATCCTCTGGGTATCGATGAATTGAAGAAGATCCCCGGGGGAGAAACTTTTGCGCAAAAATTCTTTAAGCGGGCCACGGTTTTTTTCACGGACAGAGCGCCCTAACAAGTCATCGATCTTCTCGGGCTGTGCCACATGGAATGTCGTTCCTTTGACAACCAACGGGTTGTAGCCGTCCGCCTGGATAAGATTTAAGAAACTGATCAGATGGCTGTCGCCCACGTCCGTATTGAACCAAACATCATTACGGCGGTTCTGGTTGACGTCACGATAGTTCCCGTTACCCTGGGAGAAAAACGTTGGCGCGAGCACAAAATGGTTATAATCGCGCTCGGGATCTCCATGCTTGCGGCTGTAGACGTTAAAAACGACATTCCCGTCACGGGTTTTCAGGGAAATAGGCAATCCACCGCGCAAAATATTATCAAGGAACGTTTGGCCGGCGTACAGATCGAATTCCCGCGAGGCGCTTGCGGTGAAACTGTAATTCTTGATCCCGTCAATGATTTCCTTGTTACGATCCGCCTTGCGCGCGATAAATCCTCCAGTACTGCTCACCTGGCGGACAACGCTATTTAAGCGCTGAACATCCTGAATGCAGCCGAACAGTGAAATAATCTCTTGATGCCCTTTAGCCTTGAGAGAAAATCGGGAATGGCTGAACGCCGCCGGCATCCGGTTGCTTGTTTGTTGCAAGGCGGGCTTACGGAAATCATCGCGCAAGAAACGTGCGGGCGCGGCAAAATCATGTGCCGCACCAAAAACGCTCGCGGCTTCAACGATCGGGTCCAATATCCGCGTCGTTTTCCCATTGACCTGAAAACTGACGAAAAAATTTCCTTCTTTGATATGCGTGACCTGCGGCGTATCGGAAACTTCTACTTTTAAATGGTAATACGGCGCCTTTTTTTCGATATTGCCGACCTCGACCCACGCCTCCACGGTCCGGGACATATTTTTGCTCGCCCAATCCTTCAGCCCGTAGGGATTCAAAACCGGCAAGCCATCGATCAATTCAATACCGCGAACATTGTTCTTCAAATTAGTTATTCGTACCCGACGGACAAGGGAGGCATAATTCTCTTCAGGCAGAGTAAAATAATTCACGGATATCTCCAGCCCCAGGTCCAGGTTGGTTTCGATCAGGGTCAGATCATGCGCGGACAAGTTCAAACTTTGCTTCTTGCGAAACGCAGTTCCGAGGAGATGATCCTGGAAAGGTTCCCAATAGACCGTCTTGCGGCCTTGT
>CAYIMR010000275.1:0-1799 GCA_964364455.1 uncultured Planctomycetales bacterium
GCGACCAATTTTCATGTCGTCTCCGAAGCGGTGCATTCCCCGCAGCGCTTCCGGGTCGAATCCGTGCGCCACGACGGGGGCACCGATCCCGTCGACGTTCTGGACATCGACGTCATCCACGATCTGGCGATCATCCGCTCCGCTCCGCTCCGCGGAGCGGAGCGGAGCGGACATGAGAGTCAAGCGACGTATCTTTCTTTGGGACACTCAGACTTGTCGAAGGGCACGCGCATTTTTTCGATGGGAAATCCTTTTGACCTGGGGATGAGCATCGTGGAGGGGATCTACAACGGATTGATGGAGGATTCCCTGTACAAAAAGATCTTGTTCTCGGGGTCGATCAATCCCGGCATGAGCGGCGGGCCGGCTTTGAACAAGGCTGGAGAGGTGATTGGGATCAACGTGTCCACCGCGGGCAATGAGGTGAGCTTTCTTGTTCCCGTGGAGCATCTGGCGCAATTGCGCGCGCGCGTTCCGGCGGCGCCGGATCCGTTGGGAATGTCGGGCACGCGGTGGAAAAAACGGATCGGAGAGCAACTGACGGAAAACCAGGATCAATACGTCAAGCGTTTGATCGAGCCAGCCTGGAACGCCCTGGAGGTGGGAGAAGCGAAAGTCCCGGGGGAACTGCTCAACGTCTTTAAGTGTTGGGGCAAATCTGAAGACAAGGAAAAGGACCTCTACAATTACGCCTATATCAACTGCTCAACGAGCGACACTATTTTCCTTTCTCCGGGGTTTTCCACGGGGAACATCGTTTACAAATATTTCTGGCTTACCAGTAAAGGACTTAACTTGATCCAGTTCTACAATCTTCACGAAAATCATTTCCGGATCCCTAATCCGTACGAGAACGCTGGGGAAGAGGACGTGACCAATTTCAACTGCGATAATGATTTTGTCGGCATCGGGGGGCGGGACACGAAGGTGCTTTGGTGCGCGCGCCAGTACAAGAAATTTCCGGGATTGTACGACATTAATCTTTCACTGGCGCTGGTGGACCGTAACGACCGCGGGCTTTTGGCGGAAGTCGTGATCCTGGGTATAAGCAAGGCCAACGCCATCGAATTCGCGCGCAAATTCTTGAAAGAGATCCAATGGCAAAGCTCATCATTGAAATAGTTCATCCCTTGCGGTTCTTGCGGGAATACCGGACATTTGACGCGCCGCAGATACGCATCGGCCGCGGGTACGACAACGATCTTGTCCTGGGCGACCCGCACGTTTCGCCGGCGCATTTGATCGTACGAAGTAGAAGCAGAAGTAGCAGCAGCGGCGAGGAACAAGGTTGGATCGTGGAAGACATCGGCCGGGAAAACGGGATGTATTTGCGCAAGCTTGCCAAAGTTGTGGATCAGGCGCGGCTGGATCCCGGCGATGAAATTGTGATCGGCCATACGCGCTTGCGTTTTTTGAGCCCCGAGCACCCGGTCGCGGCGACGAAATTGCTTGTTCCGACCCATCCGTTCTTCCAGAGGATCGAAAAACCCGTCAACGCGTGGTCGATCCTTCTGGTGTGCGCGATGATCTTCACGGCACACGTGTACATGACCAGCATCGAGGACGTTTCTATCCTCAAGCTGGCCTCGGGGTCTTTGGGATTTTTGCTTACGGCCTTCGCTTGGGCCGGCGCGTGGGCCTTCATCGGACGGATGATCAAGCATAAAACGCAGTTCGCGGCCCAGTTGAGTTTGGTCCTTTTGTTCCTGGTTGCCGGACTGATGTCCGTCAACGTCAGTGAATACGCCGGCTACTCCTTCAACAGCGTCATCGTTGAGATAATAGTTATCGCTATCCTG
>CAYIMR010000276.1:0-1790 GCA_964364455.1 uncultured Planctomycetales bacterium
GATTTCTCAAAAAAGTAAAATAACTGTCCCAGGGAATACGCGTCGAACCCGGGAACCATGATGGTCATATTCGGGACCCCGCCTTCATAGTGGGCGGCGGCGGTGGCGGCCCAGGCCTGCTTATTGACATAATCAAGGTCTTTTCCGGCCACACAATTAAAATTGTCCAGGTTGTCCTTGTCTTGAGGGACGATCACACCGTGACCGGGCTGGTCAACCAGTAAAAAGGTCTCAAACATGTTGCGCTGGCCTTCCTGGATCAACTGTCCCATGGAATGGAGATCCGTGGTAAAACTCAAAGACGTTGGGAAAAGCCCTTTACCGTCTTTGCCCTCGCTTTCGCCGAAAAGCTGCTTCCACCATTCTTCCACCAAAGCCAAACGTTGGTAAAAGGTCGACAATACCTCAATCGTTTTTCCCTGTTTATAAAGTAAAAACCTGGCGGCCGCGTACTGATAGGCAATATTGGTTTCCAGATCCATCCGCGAACAATACCGCTGGGCGGCGCGCGCCCCCTGGATCAATCCCCTGATATCGATGCCGGCAATGGCCAGCGGCACCAACCCCGCCGCTGTTAGAATTGAAAATCTGCCGCCGATGTTTCCATCAATGGGAAACGTATGGTACCCGGCCTTGCGTGCTATCGCGCGCAAGGCGCCCTCATGAGGGTCCGTGATGCAAATAATCCGTTTTTTAAGCTCCTCGGCGGAATATTGTTCCTGCATAAATTTCTTGATGACGCGAAAGGCCAGGGCGGGCTCGGTGGTCATGCCGGATTTGGAGATCACGACCACGGTGATCCTTTTATTTTCGAGGCCTTTGAGCAGATAATAAAGATAATTGGAACTTAGGTCCTGGCCGGCGAAATGAACGGGTATTTTTTGTTCCGCGATCAAAAATTCTAAAGTCGCGTGAATTCCGACGTAAGATCCGCCGATGCCGATGCTCATCAGGCAATCGGAATTTTCCCGGACTTTTTTGCCAAATTCAACCAGCTCATCCAGAAAACTGTCTTCCATGCGGGAAGGCAGATCGATCCAGCCGGTAACGGCGCTGCCTTTGCCTGTTTTGTTTTCCAGGTCGTTGTGGGCCTTTTGGATGGCCGGCAAAATAGCCTGATAGTCCTTCTGTTCGACAAAACCTTTGAGGTTTTTACGGTCCAGCTTAATTTCCATAAACTCCTGTTTCCTCCGAGCAAGGTATTGGCACATCAATGATCGCGCCAGCTAAAACAACGTCGTCCTTGTAAAAGACCGCCGATTGTCCCGGTGTCACCGACTTCTGCGGCGCGGCGAATTCTACGCGAACCATTCCCTCATCAAGATACGTCAGATGAGCCGCTGTTTCTGGAGCATTATAACGGATGCGCGCGCTGACTTCCATTTTTTCTTTGGGGACCGCCATGCTGACGGGATTGAACTGCCCCGCGTAAAACCCTTGAGCGTAAAGGCACGTCTCCGGCCCGACGTGCACCGTGTTGGTTTCCCTGTCAATCTTGTACACATACACCGGATGCCCGAGGGCGATGCCCAGTTTGTCGCGCTGGCCGATGGTGTAATGCGCGATGCCTTTGTGCTTACCCACGACATTTCCGTCGTGGGTAACAAAATCCCCGGGTTGAAAAATGCGGTTGCCCACGCGGTCTTCGAGGAATTTCTTGTATCCCGCGGCGGGGACAAAACAGATGTCCTGGCTCTCCGGTTTCTCGGCCGTGTTCAAGTTGTATTTGCGCGCCAGTTCGCGGACTTCACTTTTGGTGAGGCCTCCTAATGGGAATAAAACCGACGGCA
>CAYIMR010000277.1:0-1786 GCA_964364455.1 uncultured Planctomycetales bacterium
AGCGTATCATGAAAGGGGTGGTGGGCGGCGTGCGGGATTACGGCAACAAGATGGGAATCCCCACCGTCAATGGAGCGATCCTGTTTGACAAACGGTTTGCGAGAAACCCTTTGGTCTATTGCGGCAGCGTCGGGCTGATCCCCAAAGACAGGGTCAGAAAGAAGGTGCGCAAAGGGGATCTGATCGTGGTGGTCGGCGGAAAAACGGGCCGCGACGGTATCCATGGCGCCACGTTCTCTTCCGGGGAATTGACCGAGAACTCCGAGGTCGTTTCTTCGGGAGCGGTGCAAATCGGCGATCCCATCCAGGAAAAGAAGGTGCTCGACGCGTTGATGCAGGCCAGGGACAAAAATTTGTATACGGCGATCACCGACTGCGGGGCCGGTGGCCTCTCGAGCGCCGTTGGGGAAATGGGTAGTAACCTAGGGGCGCGGGTCGATTTGGATAAAGTGCCGCTGAAATATCGGGGCCTTAATTATGACGAGATCTGGATCTCCGAGTCGCAGGAACGGATGATTTTATCCGTGCCGCCGCGTAACTGGAAGGCCTTGCGGGAAATCTTTGCCGGAGAAAATGTCGAGGCCACGGCGCTCGGCGAATTTGGCGGTAGTAAGCGCCTGGAATTATTTTTCAAAGGGCAGCAGGTCTGCGATCTGGATATGACATTTTTGCATAACGGCGTGCCGAAGATCACCAAAGAAGCGTATTGGCATTCGCCCAAACTTGCGCGACCACGATTACCTAAGTCCGTCGATTTAAATATAAAATTACGGGAAGTTCTTTCTCATTACAATGTCTGTTCCAAAGAATCGGTGATCCGTCAGTATGACCACGAAGTCCAGGGCGCGAGCGTTATCAAGCCTTTGGTGGGAGCGCGTTGCGACGGCCCGTCGGATGCCAGTGTCCTGGCGCCGCGATTGGGTTCCAACAAGGGCATCGCGATCGCCAATGGCATCAACGTCCGTTACGGGATCATCGATCCCTGCTGGATGGCCGCGTCCTGCATCGATGAAGCGATCCGCCAGATCATTGCTGTCGGCGGGGACATCCGTCAGATCGCGATCCTCGACAATTTTTGCTGGGGCAATCCCGATAAACCGGACCGCTTGGGCGGGTTGGTGCGCGCGGCCGAAGGCTGTTACAAAGCGGCGGTGGGATACAAGGTCCCGTTTATTTCAGGCAAGGACAGTTTGTACAATGAATACACGCAGAACGGGAAATCCCTGGCCATCCCCGGGACACTTTTGATATCCGCCATTGGCATTATCGCGGACGTGACCAAAACGGTGACGATGGATTTCAAGAATCCGGGAAATCTCATTTATTGCGTCGGGAAAACGTACGATGAATTGGGTGGCTCAATTTATCTGGATACTTTCGGGTTGCTGGGAAATACTGTCCCAAAAGTGAATTTTCAGCAGGGCAGCAAGATATTTACCGCCGTTTCCAAAGCCGTTAAAAGCGGATTGGTCCGTTCGTTGCACGATTGTTCAGAAGGCGGCCTCGGCGCCGCTCTGGCGGAAATGGCCTTTAGCGGCGGGTACGGCGCGACGGTGCGGCTGGACAAAGTCCCTTACAAGGGGAAGGACAAGCGCGACGACACTGTTTTGTTCGCGGAATCCAATTCGCGGCTGATCGCCGAGGTGGGACCGAAAAACCAAAAGGAATTTGAGCGGCTATTTCAGGGAAGCGCGTGCGCCGTGATCGGAGTGGTGGATCAGACGCCGGGGCTGGTTGTCTACGGCCTCGCCGGGGAAGTTTGTATCCATTCCACGCTGGATGCCTT
>CAYIMR010000278.1:0-1781 GCA_964364455.1 uncultured Planctomycetales bacterium
TCTCCTGCGCGATAACGTAAGATCTTATCAACGAGGGCGGCCGCATCGGATGGGGCCACGTCGGAGAGCGCCTCGCTCATCGCGCGCGCCAAAGCCGCCAGGACCGCCTCCGGCGCCGTGTCGAAATTCACCCGCAGGATCCCCTGTTTCGGGAAAACGGTCACATGATCTTTGAGCGCGTCATAGATCTCCGGCGTCACGCCCCGCACCAAAAACAATTCTTCCGCGGAATCAAACGGACGGTTTTTACATTGATAAGGTCTTGCCAAAGTTTGATAATAATCGTCTTCAGCGCCATAAGTGATATCAGCGGGGGAATCGTCTTCATCTTTCCAGTCCAGGGTCGCGTACGCGATCCCCTGAGCCGTTTGGTCATCAAATCCCAGACCGGCGATCAACGCGCTCAAGACGTTATAATTTTGGTAGGTCAGGGCGTTGATATTGATCCTGCGCTCTTCATCCTGCAACCCGTAATAGATCTTCTTACCCTCCCCGTCCCCAACTGGAATATATTGCAGGTCAAAATACCCATCGCCGACAACGACATTCGCAAACGCCTGCTGCAACGATTCTTCATCGTTAAGACGGACACCGCATTGATAAAGCGTGTCCTGTTTCGCCGCGTCCGGATCCGCAGAATCCCTGCGGATACGGTCCAGCGCGTAAACGAACCCGGCCCGGGCAATATACTTCGACTTTACCTTGCCGATGGCGTGTTTGACCAATGAAAGCTCGACGTGCGTGTTGCGTCCAAGGCTCACGGTCAAGACCGTCAGGATGACCAGAATCCACAAGACACTGATCAGTATTGTACCAGAACACTTCTTTCTTAATATAGAAAAGTGTTCTGGTACAGAACACTTCCTTTTTAGTCTAGAGAACTCAAACATTTTCGTTCATATTCTTCCAGGTTTTCACAAATTCCCCGGTTCCCCTGAACCCGGGCTCCCCAGGATCACGGGTCCCGGGGAACCGTGCGGGACAAAGACGTCTTTACGCATCGTGATCATGCGCGGGGCCGGCCCGGTGAGAAGAAAATCCATTTCGATACGCACCATCAAAGGGATATAGCTTTCCGTCCACGCTTCGCGCCACTCATAGACATCGGCCGTCTTGTTGCCTTCGCTGCCGGCCGTGCTCAACAGGGACCCATAGGAAAATTTAAGACTGTCTTCCCTGACATCGGTGGCGATGACCTCCGCCGCGTGGTCTTTCGCGATCACGCCGCCGACGTATTCCGGAAAATCCCACTCCTCGCGCACCAGATCGCGCAGCCTTACTTCTTGTTCGCGGTAATCGACGAGCGTGTCGACATTACGATCGTGCCGCGCGCCTACAACGACTTTGTGAACACTGCCCTCCCGCGGAGAATCCAGATAATAGCGAATGACTTTTAACCCTTTCCCGGCGGCTAAAAAGAACGTGACGACGTCATTCTCTCCCGTAAAAGCGGTCTTCTCGGGGTAAGAGTTCGTGAAATCATAGAGAACCGCGTTCTCCAGATCGACGGACATCAGGTCCAGGGCCAGGCGCACCTGATGATAGGCCGCGTTCTCGCCCTCGGATCTCTGGTTAAGCCGCACGCCCGCCCAAAACGTCCCGTAAACGCATAAAGCGACCATGGAAAAAATGCTCAAGGCCAGAAGAAGTTCGATAAGGGTAAAAGCTCGACGTGGATTATTCATTGGAAGCGGCAAAAAGCAAAGTTGTCAGGCCGATCGCGTTATCTTTCTTGCCGGAACGCCACGCGACCGTCGCGTCCACCTGATTGATCCCTTTAC
>CAYIMR010000279.1:0-1767 GCA_964364455.1 uncultured Planctomycetales bacterium
ACCAAACCGGCGGTATTTTTGATGCCCAGTTTATGGCTAAGATTGGCGCGATGGGTCTCAACGGTCCTGATGCTTAACTTTAGCTTGGAGGCGACATTCTTGTTAGCCATCCCGTTAGCGATGAATTTGAGGATCTGCTGTTCCCGTTTGGTGAGGATGTCCAGGGAGGATGATTCCGCCTCATCCAGGGAGCGGACATAATAATCCGTCAGAAGTTTTGATATGGTCGGAGAAACGAACTTTTTCCCCTGAAGGATCATTTTAACCGCCGTCAGCAACTGATCATAGGCGTCTTCCTTGAGGACATATCCTGACGCGCCATGGGCCATGGCGTGTTTGAAATGCTCCTGGTCCTTCTGCATCGTCAGGACAAGGATCTTGACCTTCGGGAATCTTTCCCGGATCTCCTCAATGGTTTGCATCCCGTCACGATTAGGCATGGAAAGGTCCATGATGACCAGGTCGCATTTGCCGGCGTCTAAACGCGATAACAACTCATCCCCGTCTCTCGCCTGTGCGACCACTTTAAAGGCCGCATCTTTCTCAATGAGATCCTTCAGGCCCGCCCTGAGGATCTGATGATCGTCCGCCAGTATTATTTTGCAAACAAAACCCATGCTTATTCCTTTGGGGTGACCGGAACATTCAACAAAATAGTGGTTCCTTGCCGGGGGGCAGAGGTGATCTCCATATCCCCTTTTAACAATCGCGCTCGCTCGCGCATCGTGGAAAGGCCCAGGCCCTGCGCCTCTTGCCGGGAGAAAGATTCTTCTGGCTGGGGGAAGCCCCGTCCGTTGTCCGCGATGGTCATGACCAGCCGGTCGGCGGCAATATCAATATTGATATGAACGTGGGAGGCCTGGGCGTGTTTGAGAATATTGGTCAGCGCCTCCTGGAGGATCCGGTAGAAATTGACCGGATCGCCTTCGAAGATTATCTGGTCCAGATCATCGTGTTTGAGTTTGATCTTCAAGTCTTCCCGCTGGAACTCCTCGACCAGGATTTTGGTGGCGGTGGTCAGCCCCAGCACCTGGAGCGTCGAGGGCCGCAAGGCCGAGGTCAAATGGCGGGTCTTCTCGATAATTTTATCGACGTCCTTGATCAATTTCGCCACCGATTGTTTGCCGGCACTGCCTTTCGGATGTAAAAGAACGGATTGCAAGAACATCTTGAACGTCACCAGAGATTGGCCCAAGTCATCGTGGAGCTCCCGCGAGATACGTTCGCGTTCTTTTTCCTGCGCCTGAATGATTCGTTGCGGTAATTGCTGAAGGGCCTCTTCCATTTCCTTACGCCGCGTGATCTCATTGCGGATGGCCACGTATTGGTAAGGCTTGCCGTTTTCATTCAAAAATGGAACGATGGTCGTATCGACCCAATAATATGTTCCATCTTTGGCGCGGTTCCGGATCTCGCCTTTCCAAACTTTGCCGTTGACAATAGTACGCCAAAGGTTATGCATGAATTCTTTAGGATGGTAACCGGAATTGATAATGCGGTGGTCTTGACCTAAGAGTTCACTCCGGGAGTATTTGAAGATCTCGCAGAATTTATCGTTCACATACGTGATCTTCCCCCTGGCATCCGTTACGGCCACGATCGAGGAGACATCCAGGGCGAATTTGATATCCGCCAGTTCCTTGAGAGACCGTTCCAGCTCTAATTGGAGAGGCTGATCTGGGTCCATTTCTTCGAAGAATACCGGGTAAAAGTTACAACTACGATGAACTTAAGCTACTTATAGCACTTTTCGCTTATTCTGTCCAG
>CAYIMR010000280.1:0-1759 GCA_964364455.1 uncultured Planctomycetales bacterium
GAGGAAAATGACGGGAGGAAGAAAATGAAGAAAAGTTTCATCGGGTTGTTGTTTTTTGGTATCATTGGGCTCTGGAGCGCGCCGCCGAGCTTCGCGACCAGCACTTCGGTGGACGCGCTTATCGACAAGCTCGTTGAAAAAGGGATCTTGACCGAGAAGGAAGCAAAAAGCCTGGAGCTCGAGATCGCGGGCGATGAGAAAATGATGCGCGAAGAAGGTTTCCAGCAGGGTTTGCCGGAGTGGGTCAAGAACGCCAAGCTCAAAGGCGATTTTCGCCTGCGGTATCAGTATGAACGCAAGGAAACGGACGCCGATGCCCGTACCCGGGGCCGCATCCGTTACCGCCTCGGCCTTGACACCAAGGTCAATGACCAGATCAAGGTCGGTCTGGGAATCGCCAGCGGGGCCGATGACCCGCGTTCCACCAACCAGACCTTTACCGATACTTTTGAACGTCCCGATGTCCGCATGGACCTCGCGTACGCCGAATATACGCCCCTGGAGTCCGTAAAACTGAATTTGATCGGCGGGATCTTTCCGCGCTCCAGCTATTTGTGGGCGCCGACGGACCTGTTGTGGGACGGCGATGTGAATCCGCAAGGCGGCGCCTTACATTGGGAACAGACGCTCAACGGTCAATGGACGCCTTACCTTAATACCGGCGTCTGGATGATCGATGAGATCTCCAGCACGACCAATGACCGGGTGGATCCCTTTTTGTACTACACGCAGGGCGGTATGAAGTTCAAACAGGGCGATTGGTCCGCCAATATCGCGGGGATCTATTACGGGTTCAACGGACTGAAAGGGACTTGCCCCGACTGGTCGGCGGCCACCAATACAGGTATCACAACCTCGAGCAACGGTTCTTGCAGCGCCGGAGCCTTACGATATGATTACGACTCCGGCGGCGTGTCCGCGGAGCTGGCTTTAGCCACGCCGTTTGATATGGATTTTATCCCTGAAGTAGGGGTCTTCGGTGATTATATCGCCAATATCGATGGTGATGAGATCGACGATTCCATCGGCTGGAGCATGGGTGCCAGGTTCGGGGACAAGAAAGTCGCGGGTCCGGGGCAATGGCAGTTTAAGTATATTTTCGCCAATCTGGGTAAAGACGCGTTTGTGGACTTTACGCCGGATTCCGATCGTTATGGCGGACGCACAGACGTGCGCAGTCATGAAGGCATCCTGGAATACGGGCTGAGCAAAAACGTCACCCTGGCGCTGGATTATTATCAGTCCAAACGGATCAAGGCCACCGAAAATCCGGAGCAGATCATTCAGGCCGACGTAAATATGAAGTTTTAATTTCTATAACAAGACAGGAGAATGAAAATGAAAAAGATCTTTTTAGGGGTTTTGTTAGCGATAAGTCTGGTCACTTGTCCGAAATCAAGTTTGGCGGCTGATCCGGTCAAAGTCGACGGCTCCAGTACCGTTTTTCCCATCACGGAAGCGGTCGCGGAGGAATTCGGCAAAAGCGGCGGTGGCAAGGTCATCGTCGGCATTTCCGGCACGGGCGGCGGGTTCAAACGGTTCTGCCGCGGAGAAACGGATATCAGCGACGCCTCCCGGCCCATTAAGCAGAAGGAGATCGACGCCTGCCGCGCCAGCGGGATCCAGTACATCGAATTGCCGGTCGCTTATGATGGGTTGGCGGTCATTGTCAATCCGCGAAACACGTGGGTTGATTATTTGACTGTGGAAGAATTAAAAAAAATCTGGGAACCGGGCGCCCAAAATGTTATTATGAAAT
>CAYIMR010000281.1:0-1757 GCA_964364455.1 uncultured Planctomycetales bacterium
GGACGATGCTCGAATGCAGATACAGATTGTGCGGCATGACCGTGGCGCCCAGGATCCCGATGGCGATATAAAGCATTTCCGGATTAACGACAACCTGCGGAGTGGGGATCAAACCCCGCATAATGCCCGCCATCGAAGGATGGGATACCAGCATCTCGTAGGCAAAACATCCACCGATAATAAGGATCAAACTGGCTACAATGCATTCCACGAGCCGAAACCCTTTATACTGCAAAAAGAGAATGATCATGACATCAAAGGCCGTGAGCAGGATCCCGGCAACAAGCGGGATGCCGAATAAAAGATTGAGCGCGATCGCCGAACCGATGACCTCGGCCAGATCGCAGGCGGCGATGGCGATCTCGCAGATGACCCACAAAAAAAGTGAGACCGGCCTGGAATAATGGTCCCGGCAGGCCTGGGCCAGGTCGCGGCCGCTGACGATGCCCAGCTTCAGGGACAAATGCTGGAGCAGGATCGCCATCAGGTTTGAAACAAGGATCACCGACAACAGCGTGTAACCGAACCTGGCCCCGCCGACCAAATCCGTCGCCCAGTTGCCAGGGTCCATGTACCCGACGGCGACCATCAACCCGGGTCCGGCAAAAGCCAGCAATTTGCGCCAAAACCCCGCATTAACCGGGACATGAATGGAGGAAAACACCTCCGGCAGACTCGGAAATTTAGGTTCTCTTCGCCACCCTGCAGTCATACAACGATCCTTCCCTAAATATTTGTAAGGCATTTCAGGCCTTGCGACATGCCTGGCATATCCCGTAAAAATGCATTTCGTGCCCGATGACCGAGAAACCGATCCTTTTTAAGACCGATTTATATAATTTCTCTTCATGTAGGTCCGGGAATTCGATGAGCGCGCAACAACGGATACAACGCGCGTGATGATGGTGCTTCTCATCGTAAAGATGTTCAAAATGATGGTGCTTCTCCCCGAAAGCAGTCTCGCGGACAACCCCCGCTTCGAGAAGTTCTTTAAGGACGCGATAAACGGTCGCCCGGGAGATCTTGCGCCCTTTGTGCCGGCATTGCTTCAGAAGTTCTTCCGGCGCGAAATGCCCGTGGGCGTGCATGACCTCATTGAACATGACGCGGCGCCCGCGGGTAAATTCCAGTCCGCGCCTTTTAAGGTAGTCCTCGTATTTTTTCTGTTCCTGGATAATCATGTTTTCTTATGCTGCCTCACCCAATTCGGTCACGGGTGACCGAATTTATTTTATGAGACACTGTATCATGCCGAGATTAAAAGTCAAGGGGTCAATAATAATTCTGACCCCTTCAAATTTACGGATTACGCCATTTGATCGAGCAGCCCATGCTCGGCCTTTGCACCGGCGAGATCGGCTGGCCCGTGGCCAGATTGTTCAAGGCCTCCTTGAGCTCTTCCCGGGTGACCTTGCCCTCATCCTGCCAGTTGTCGTCGATGCGGCCGTGATAGACGAGCGCGCGTTTTTTGTCAAAGAGATAAATGTCCGGTGTGCACTGGGCCTTGAACGCTTTGGCGGTCTCCTGCGTTTCATCGACCAGATAAGGAAACGCGATCCCCAGTTCCTTGATCTTTCCGATCATCTTATCCGGCGCGTCGTCCGGATAATTCGGATGAATGTTGGGATTGATGGCGACGGTATTGATCTTCAGATTCCTGGCATACGCGGCTAGGCGGATCACCCGCGGCCACACCGCGATCGCGTAAGGGCAGTGATTGCAGGTAAAAACGACCAGGAGCCCCCGCTCGCCATGCT
>CAYIMR010000282.1:0-1756 GCA_964364455.1 uncultured Planctomycetales bacterium
CTCCAGCGGTTTTTTGCCCGTCACCGTGCTGTCGACTTGCAGGAATTCTTTTAAGCTCTGGTTCATCAAGACGATCTCGCCGCTCTGATCAATGACCATGACCCCGTCAAACATGCTTAAAAAAACCGCTTCCAGGCGGGATTTATCAGCAATGAACTCTTCCATCCTTGACTGGACCTGCCGGGACATGGAATTAAGCGAATCAGCCAGCTCCTCTATTTCATCACGGGCACTGAGGGAGATCCTCCTCGAGAAATCTCCGTCGGCAAAAGACCGGGCCCACGCGCCGATCTCCCGGAGAAGCCGGGGGATAAAAAGAGAAACGATTTTGTGACGGATCTTTAATCGCACGAGGAACTCTCTTCGCAAAACCGGTAGCCGGAGCCGCGGACGGTCTCGATGCATTTGCCCATCTTGCCCAGTTTCTGGCGCAGACGTTTGATGTGGGTGTCCACGGTGCGCGTGGTGACCTCCGCGTCGATGTCCCACACGTCGTTTAAAAGCCGCTCGCGCGACTGCACGCGGCCGCGGCGTTCCATCAAAAGGACGAGAAGCTTGAATTCCATCGCGGTCAACTGGACTTCTTTCGCGTTGACCGTGACCTTGGGACGGGATTTGTCGACGACAAGCTTGCCGGCCGTCAGGATCGCGCTGGAAGTGTCTTCTTTAGATTCCCCGCGCCTTAGGATCGCCTTGATCCGCAAGACCAATTCCCGCGGGCTGAAGGGCTTGACCATATAATCATCGGCCCCAAGCTCGAGGCCAAGCACGCGATCGATCTCCTCCGCACGCGCGGTGAGCATCAGAACAGGAATGGCGGCCCATGCCGGTTTCTTCTTGATCTCCTTGCACAGCTCGAACCCGTCCACCCCGGGAAGCATAATATCCAGCACGATCAGATGGATCTTCTGGCGCCCGAGTTCTTCAAAAGCCTGCTGTCCGTCAGCGGTCTGCAAGCATCCGAACCCCGCTTTCTCCAGATTATACCGGATCAGCCTGGCGATATGCGGATCGTCCTCAATGATAAGAATTCTTTGCTGTCCCATAATATTTTTCAGCCTGTTAAATGGAAATATCGATCTCCATGCGCTTGTGTTCTTTCATCATGCATTTGTCCATGACGACCTCAAGGCCGCGCGCGCGGGCGCGCCCCGCGGCAACGGCGTCGCTGATCCCTTCCTGCATCCAGACGACCTTCGCGCCGATCTCGATAGCCTCATCAACGATCGCCCCGGCAAATTCCGAAGGACGGAAGACAAGCACCGCGTCGATCTTCACGGGGATCTCTTTCAGGCTCCGGAAACATTTTTCCCCCAAGATCTCCTGCGCGTTGGGATTAACGGGGATGATCCAATAGCCGCGTTCCTGCAAATATGAGGCCACCTTATAGCTGTCCTGCTCGTGGTGACGGGACAGCCCCACCACGGCGATGGTCTTCATGGACGTCAATATCCCGCGGATCTGCTCATCGGCAGGATTCTCATCATCCGATAATTGATAATCTTCCGGCGACATTTTACCCTCCCGCGCGCTTTACGGCCGTGCAATGGTTTTGGTGTATCCGATTTTCACCGATTGTTTTTTATAAATATCATTGAAACCCGAAGGCAGCTGCGCGAGCTTGGCCGCGGTGGTCTCCCGGACGCTCTCCAGCGAAGGCAGCGCTTCGGTCAATTTCCCGTTACGGATGACCGGCCGCAACAACGCCCGCGCGCCGGCCGGGGCATCTTCCGATGCCAGGCCAATTGTGTCTTTT
>CAYIMR010000283.1:0-1742 GCA_964364455.1 uncultured Planctomycetales bacterium
AACGAGTCGAAGTAAGCGATGAGAAAGCCGTACATTCCGTCCTTGTATCCCTTTTTGCGAATATACCGCCGGGGAAAGCGGTCGATCATGCGCCAGAGCGCCGTACCAAAAGACATTTTTCGATTGGTCGCGATCCATTTTTGTGCCTCGAGTGTCGTCTGGCGGTTGACGCTCGCCAAAAAATGTTCGATGTCCGGATACCCTTTGTGAATGATGTCTTTGGTCAGATGCCCTTCGGTTTTTCCGGGGGCAAGGATCGCCCGCGGGTGGACGCCGACTTCCTCGTACTTGAAATGTTCTTTGCGAAAGAGCCGTATTTTACTCGCCGGATACCAGCCCGAGTGCTGGATCCACGTCTTGCCGATATACGTTTTAACAGGAATCGAGAAGCAACTGTGCGGTGTGCCGGTCAAGGCGCCGGTGATCTCACGTTTTAATTCTTCGGTCGCCTGCTCGTCGGCATCCAGGATCATTACCCAGGAGTTCCTCGCCTGCGCGTGCGCCCAGTTGCGATGGATGCCCTCATTGTCCATCTTGCGCGCAAAGACCCGATCGGTGTACCGTCGCGCGCGCTCAAGCGTTTTATCCGAACTTTCATCATCGACTACGATGATCTCATCGGCCCATCCGTGGACACTGCCCAGGCATTCGTCGATATTCTTTTCTTCATTCTTGGTAATGACAGTAACAGTGACCGGGACTTTTCCCATCTAACGGATCGCCTTTTCTTTAGATCCAAGCAATTCCTTTAAAGTCGTACAGACATATTCAACTTGATCTTTTTTCATGTGCGGGAACATCGGCAGCGACAAAATTTCTTTGGCGATTGTTTCCGAAACAGGGAAATCTCCCCTTTTATGCCCCAGATCCGCGTACGCTTCCTGCAGGTGCAACGGGATCGGGTAATGGATCAAAACCCCGACGCCTTTGGCCTTCATCGCCTCGCAAATTTTATCCCGGTTAGGCAGGCGCACCGCGTAGGTCTGAAAAACGTGCGTGCGGTCCTTTTGAATGGCCGGCGTGACAACGCCCTCAGCGCTCTTGAGCAGCTTGCCGTAATGGGCGGCGACGTCGTTACGCATCTTGTTCCACTGGTCCAGCAGCGGCAATTTGGCCGCCAGCACAACCGCCTGGACGGTATCCAGGCGCGAATTGTGGCCTTTGATCTTGTGGTCATATCGCCCGGCGCGGCCGTAATCACGCAACATGAGCGTTTTCTCGTACAATGATTTATTGCCGGTGACGACCATGCCGCCGTCGCCGAACGCGCCCAAACTCTTGGTCGGATAAAAACTGAAGCACGCGATATCCCCCAGCGCCCCGGTTTTTTTGCCGTTATACATCGCCCCGTGCGCCTGACAGGCATCCTCAACAACGGCGATCTTATGTTTTGCCGCGATCGCGTTGATCTCTTTCATATCCGCCGGCTGGCCGTAAATGTGGACAGGGATCACCGCTTTGGTTTTCGGGGTGATGGCCGCTTCAAAGCGCGCGGGATCGATGTTGCAGGTCTGGTCTTCAATATCGACGAACACCGGCTTGGCGCCCGTATACGACACGCAAAGGGCGGTGGCGATGAACGTGAAAGTCGGGACAATGACCTCATCCCCTGGACCGATATCGAGGGCAAGCATGGCCAGATACAACGCGTCGGTCCCGGAATTGACCCCCACGGCGTATTGAGTGCCGCAATAACGGGCGAAATCTTCCTCAAACGCCTTTTCCTGCGGCCCTAAAATAAA
>CAYIMR010000284.1:0-1740 GCA_964364455.1 uncultured Planctomycetales bacterium
AAAATATCAAAAAAAGGATAGATGTAAAAAATGGAAAAAATGAGAACGGCGGGAAGGACGAAGGAGAAATTCTTAAGATGGTCCTGGAGTTTGGGCCAAGCCAAGTTGCTTATGTTCATAGATATTTTCCGGATATCTGGATATTGGGTAATTTGGAGGAAGGGAATCCGGCGATTAGGGCATTCGGGACATAAATATTTTTTCTTGTATTCCCAATTCCCGAATCACCTAATCTCCAATTTCCTGATACCCTGATTTCCAGATATCCAATTTCTTATTGTTTCGCCTTCTTCAGTTCGCGCTCCTTGATCTCCTGGACCTCGCGGGCGATCTCTTCGGGGCTTTTCTCGCCGATGATGATCGACTGGATCCCCTTGTCGAATTTCTCCGTGACCAGCGGGTTCTCGTTATACGGCCAGATGGTCGGGTGCGTCGTGAAATCCATGACACTGGCGAATTCGGAGAGGATCGCGGAGATCGAGCTCAAAGCCTCGCGGTTAGACGGCAGGTTCCTGGTTTCGCGGGCCAAAAACGCCTGCTGGTCTTTTTGGGTAAGCCATTTTAAAAAGGCGACCGCTTTATCCTTGCGCGGCGAAGCGTTATTGACGACCAGCGACGAGCCCGCCCCACCCCAGATCCGCATGGGCAGATGAGGGTTGACCGGAGGCGGCAGCATGGCCCCGTATTCCAGATTCGGGTTCATGTCGTTGTACACGTTCACGCCCCACGAACCGTTGAACGCGAAGGCCGCACGTTCCAGCGCGAAATCCTGCTCGGCGTATTTGTTGGGTTTGGTGACAACGCCTTCGGCCAACACGCCTTTTTCGCTCAATTCTTTAAAGATCCCGAAAACTTTGATCCAATCCGGATCGGTATAAGGGACTTCGCCGCGGTAGGTGGCCAGGACCTTTTCTTCGCCCATGATGTTAAAGGCGTAATTCGAGGCGAAACAATCGATCAGCCACATCTCTCCAAAACCGGAAACCAGTCCGGAGATCCCGACGCGTTTTAAGGCCTGGCCGGCCTCGATAAACTCCTGGAACGTCCGGGGCACTTCTTTGATCCCCGCCTTTTGCAGCAATTTTTTATTATAAAGCATCTGGATATTGGTGACATCAAGCGGTACGCCGTAAATTCCCGGCTTGACCCCGTGGATATTCCCTTCCCGGAAGCGGTTCACGTCCAAGGCCTTGGAGAAGAGCATTCTTTCCCAGGCGTTATTTTCTTTCTGGAATTCCACGGTGAGATCAGTGACAAAGTCGCTTTGGATAAAAGAAGCGAAAATTTCTTTTTTATCGAGGATACCGTAGATATCGGGAAGGACGCGGGACTGGGCGGAGGCGACGATCCTTTGACTGTAAGCGTCGGACGGGGCGTAAAGATCAATCTTCACCTTGACGCCGGTCTGTTTCTCATAAAGCGCGGCTAATTCTTCAAAAGCTTTCTGGCGGTCGGTCATCCAGTGCCAGATGGTGATCGTGTTGAGGTCTTCTTTCTTTTGGGCACAACCCAGGAACAGGAACAAGCACAGAGCAAGGCTGAATACTTTTCTCATTAACCCTCCCTATCTAGCGTGAACAAAGAAACTTACGACTCTACACAAATTCCGGGAACAGCAAAGAGTTTAAAGTATAGCATCCCCCCCGCAAATTGTCAAAAAAACTTTCCGTGTATTTTACTCCAACTGGAGCGTCAATTCAACATTGCTGGCTTGATGAAAGAATTTTCTGGGGATCCTGA
>CAYIMR010000285.1:0-1733 GCA_964364455.1 uncultured Planctomycetales bacterium
TGTCCTCTTACGGACCGGATGGCGTCGAAAGCCAGGATGATATCGTCAACTGGTCGTATGATTCTAACTACTAAAATGATGGGGAGTCGAACCGGTGGATTCATCCCGCTGACGTGGCAACGGGATTCCGCCCCGCATTTTCTGCTATGAACCAGACAGATAAAAGGAATCGGGGCTTCACCCTTATCGAAATTCTGCTGGTTGTCGTGATCATGGCCGTGATTGCCGTGTTGGCGGTCCCCAATTTCAGCCGGACGTACGCCGGAATTGAACTGCGCAAGGCGGCCGACGATCTCGCTTACCGTATGCGTTACGCTCAAAGTTATGCTATTACGAAAAATACGCGCGCGCGCCTGGAATTCGATCCGCTGTTCACGCAATACTGGTTGACCCGGCCGACAGGTTCCCTTCGGGAACAATCCGGGGATGACACCGCGCAAGACGCTTTCGAAAGGCTCACCGGCCGGTTGGGCCAGAGCATAAGCCTTCCCCGTGAAGTTCGGCTGTCCTTTGAGGACGGCGATCCCTCTTTGTTCTTTTATCCCGATGGGACGATCGATAAGCGGCGCATTAGCCTCTGCCGCGCCCTGCCTGCCGGCCGAGTAGGTCCCGCTACGCGGGACAGGCAGGGGGAAGACTGCGTTTTTGTTTCCACCCAAAAACAGCGAGGACATGTGCATGTTTTCAAACAATCGGACGAGAGTCTTTAACCGGGATCGACGGGGATCGCTTTTAATCGAGGTCCTGGTGTCTGTCGTGATCCTCTCTACCGCTTTGACGCTTATGATCCAGTCGATGACCGCGAGCCTGCGGGCCATCCAGTACGGGGCCGGATATACGACGGCGCTCATTTTGCTGGACAACCAGATGTGTGAACTGTCGCGCAAAGGGGCCACCGCGTCGGGGTTGAGGGAAACAGAAGAATTGACCGGGGCCGGCGATCCCTTGATCGTGTATCGATATTCTCTGCAGACAGCATCATTGGATGACGCGGCTAATCAGGGCATCACTCAGGCAGATGCGACCGTCGCGTGGCGTTCCGGCAAGAAAGACAACGTGATCGGTTTGACAACTTTTCTTTTTACCGCTTTACCATGAACTATTCCCGACGAGCTTTTACCCTGATCGAACTTCTTCTGGCTTTGAGCATTTTTGCCATGGTCGCTTTATGCGTTTACGGGACGTTCTGGGCCGGCGTCAAGCTCAACCAGAGGTCCGAAGGCGAGAGCGCGGCCTATCACCAGATACGCCTGGCCCTGGACCTGATGTCCGTTGATTTGGAGAACGCGGTTCTCTATGATTTCACGAACTCTTACCCCGGGAAGACCGCTTTTACGGGAGAGAATGACGTCGTCACGTTCTTTTTAGCCACCGGGAAAGGATTAAAAGTCATCCGCTATTATTTGGATTCTCCACAGGAGGGCAGCGTTCACAAAGTCGTTGTAGGCGCGCGGCACGATCGTAATGTCGACACGCTCGTCGATTACCGCGAACAAGAAGTAAGGCTGCGCAATCTGGTGCGCGAGGAACGGGATTTTCCGGAATACGTCAGCGGCGTGATCGCGAAAGACCACGCGGCGGAGGTCATCGCCACCAATGTCAGGGAAGACAGTCTTGAATTTTCCTACGGGTACCTGTTGAGCACGGCCGGCAGCGAAGGCAACAAGACGGTCGATGTCTATGAGTGGCGCGAAGCGTGGACGGAAAGCAATATTCCTTCGATGGTGCGTATC
>CAYIMR010000286.1:0-1706 GCA_964364455.1 uncultured Planctomycetales bacterium
TCTCGACGTACCAACTGGCCGTTATCCTCCAACCGCATTACCCAGACCCTCGAGCGGCTCAAAAAGGCGGATGTCCCCATCATTGATCTGACGGAATCCAACCCAACGCGCTGCGGATTCGCTTATCCTTCCGAAAGAATTCTCCAGCCGCTGGCGTCGAAAGCCAATCTGCGTTATGATCCGCAACCACAAGGTTCCATTGAGTCCCGCGAGGCCGTTGCTCGTTATTACAAAAAGCAAGGATGCGAAGTCGCCTTGGAACGCATATTTTTAACAGCCAGCACTTCGGAGGCTTATTCCTATTTGTTCCGTCTTCTCGTGGACGTCGGAGAGGAAGTGTTGTTCCCCCGTCCCAGCTATCCACTTTTTCAATTCCTGGGCGATCTAAATGACGTCACGTTGTGTCATTACCCTCTCGAATACTCGCAGTGCTGGCGCATTGATCTTAAGTCGCTTGAAGAGGCGGCCGGGCCGAAGACGAAAGCGGCCGTTCTGGTCAATCCCAATAATCCGACGGGGTCGTTTATTAAAAAAGATGAATTATCCGGCTTGAATCGTATTTGTCAGGCAAAAAATGTCCCGATCATTTCCGATGAGGTCTTCATGGATTTCGCCTTTCCCGGCGGCAAGGATGCTGTCAGTCTGGTAAATAACGACGCCGTTCTGACGTTTGCCCTGGGGGGCTTGTCGAAAACTCTTCTCTTGCCGCAGATGAAGCTTTCCTGGATCATTGTCAGCGGGCCGGAGAAATTGGCCCAGGAGGCCTGCCAGCGTCTGGAGATGATCGCGGACACCTATCTTTCGGTCAATACGCCCGTGCAGAACGCGGTGCCGGAATGGTTATCGTGCAGGAAACAGTTCCAGGGGCCGATCAAAAAGCGTACCTTGGATAACCTGCGCTTTCTGGAAAGCACGGTCAAGGCGACGAAATGTCGGCTTCTCAAACCCGAAGGCGGCTGGTATGCCGTTATCCGGATCCCGTCACCGCGCGTGTCCGAAGAAGACCTTGTCCTCCAACTGCTTGAAAAGGAACACGTCTTCGTCCATCCGGGGTATTTTTTTGATTTTGAAGAAGAGGGTTTTCTGGTGGTAAGCCTGTTGCCTGCCGCGGATGTTTTTCAAGATGGACTCAAACGGATTTTTCGAAGAATAACTCAAAAGGCAGCATAATTCTTGTTATGTGCGGTTATCCGGATCCGCAACCCCCTAACGCGCTATTTTTACAAGTAGGACAGGGAGGAGCGCCCCCCCAGCAGTGTATAATATCGTCATTATGCCAGTGGATGATCCAGCCATTGGGGCTAATGATTTTACAGGAATTAATATCCCCTCCATCAACCGGGAAGCATTGATAAGTCATGGTACCAGGAACGACACTGAGCCCTAGATTTTGGTTAATGGAGGTAAGGTCAGGCATATTAAAGGCCGGGTAATTACCATACTTGGCTTTGTAAATTATCATCCCCGCCCGTATGGCCTGGAGCTTGACGATGGCGGTTCTTTCTTCATTTTTTTCGATGGCCTTCTGATAGCCGGGGATCCCGACCCCGGTCATAATGCCGATGAGGATGACGACCAGGATCAGTTCCAGCAATGTGAAGGATCGTTCGGTGCGGTTCATGGTTTTATTCTAGTATAAACAGCAGGCGAATCAACAAAAAAGACAACGATTCCCGCCGGATGGTTTATCGCGGTGGATGAGACCT
>CAYIMR010000287.1:0-1679 GCA_964364455.1 uncultured Planctomycetales bacterium
ACGGCGAACAAAAAAATCCCCAGCGCGACGAACCGCAGGTGGTCTTGCCCCGGCGTGTAATACAACACCGTCGCTATAAAGAATGGCACCGCCACGATACGGCACACCGTGATCTTGTTGGCGAAGGTCAACGCCATATTACTCTCCTCCCGAAGGCCGAGAGGCTCCCTGCGGGAGGAGCCTGCCGGCGACCTCCTTTAACGGGACATTGTGGACGGGACATATCTTCAAATGCGGCGCGAAACGCGCTCCGTCCACGGGACAATATTGGGACTTAGGCGCTTCGCTCATTGAGGCCGCGATCTTGCGGATGGCCGATCGCGCCTCGGGGTCGTTACGGATCTGCCCTTCGAGTTCACGGGCTTCCTGCGGGGTCAACGGCCGGCCGGCCAGGCCGCCGGCAACGGAAGTCATTGCCTCGCGGGCCTCAACGGCGGAACCGCGCTTGGCGGCCAGCCCCGCCGTCGGCGGGGCCAGCGTCTGGCAGCCTCCCGAGGCCAAGCCAGCGCACACCAGCAAACACCACATCCCAAGATCCGTCTTAAGTCCTTCGTTCATCTTAGCGCGTTCCACTATTCGTTGATAAAGCGCAGGCGGTTGACCGGCCAGTAAACGAATTCGGCCCGGCCGACGATGTTCTTTTCGGGGACAAATCCCCAGAACCGGCTGTCGTGGCTCGAGCCGCTGTTGTCGCCCAGGACGTACACCTGCCCCTCGGGAACTTTAATGACCTGCCCCTCCTGCCCGTAATCCCCGCGGTTATAATAATAGATCTTGTTGATCACCGGATCTTCGATAAGTTTGCCGTTGATGAAAATGCCGCCGTCTTTGATCTCAATCGTTTCTCCGCCGAAGGCGATGAGGCGTTTGATAAAATCCCGTTTCGGGTCGTCGGGAAAGATAAAGACAACGATATCCCCGCGTCTGGGCATGGAAAAACCCGGGGCCCGTTTGTCCGTGAAGCGGACCTTCGGCCCGTAGCGGAGTTTGTTAACCATCAGCCGGTCGCCGACTAAAAGTGTGGGGATCATTGAGCCGCTGGGGATCTTGAAGGCCTGGATGAAAAATTCGCGGATGAACAAAGCCAGTAAAAGGGCGATGGCGATCGATTCCGCCCATTCGCGCAAAGCTGATTTTTGAACCGGAGGTTTATTAACCATAAAATCTTTTCTCAAAGCCGGGGGCAAGTAGCAAGGGTCAGGGGTCAAGGTTTTCCTTGTTCCTTGACCATTGCCCTTGACCCTATAGTTTCAAAGCGGCGCGAAACGCTTCCTGCGGGATCTCGACGTTGCCCACCTGTTTCATGCGTTTCTTGCCTTCTTTTTGTTTTTCCCAAAGTTTTTTCTTGCGCGTGATATCGCCGCCGTAGCATTTGGCGGTCACGTTCTTGCCCATTGCCTGGATCCTGGCGCTCGAGATAATGCGCCCGTCGCAGGACGCCTGGATGCGCACCTCAAATAACTGCTTGGGGATAAGGTCTTTGAGCTTGCTGACCAGCGAGAGCCCTTTTTCGTAAGCCGAATCCTTATGCACCAGACAGGAAAAAGCGTCACAGACCGAATCATTGATCAAAATATCCAGCTTGGTGATCTTCGCCGGCAGAAAGCCTTTCAATTTGTAATCAATCGAGCCGTACCCGCGCGTGACGGATTTGATCATGTCGTTAAAATCAACGATTA
>CAYIMR010000288.1:0-1674 GCA_964364455.1 uncultured Planctomycetales bacterium
CTTGCGCCGCTGGCTAAAGCAGGCGCGGATCAGTTTGAAGAGGAATTCCTCGTCACGGGCCTTGCGCGCCGGCTCCGGCCTCATGCGCAGCGACAAAAAACAGGAATCGACCTTTGGGGCGGGACGAAACGCCGACGGCGGGATCTTGAATAATTTCTGCGCCTGCGCGTAATACTGAACAAAGCAGGACAACGAACCGTACTCTTTGTTTCCCTGCCGGGCCACGATCCGGTTGCCGTATTCAAGCTGTACGGTCATATAAAACACGGAGAATTTGTGACGGAAGGCCAAAACTTTTTCGATGATCGGCGTGGCGATATTGTACGGCAGATTCCCCACGACCTTCATCGGCGCGGGTAATTGCTCGAAAGGATATTTTAGTATATCGGCATGCTCGATGGCGACGTTCGTTCCCGCGGACTCTTTTTCCAGTTGCGGGGCGAGAAAATTATCTTTCTCAATGGCGAGAACTTTTTTGACCCTGTCCGCGAGCGGCCGCGTCAAGGCCCCTTTGCCGGGCCCGATCTCAAGCACGACATCGTCCTTAGTTAAATCGCAGGCCGCGATGATCCGCTCCCGGATCCGGGGATCGACCAAAAAATGCTGGCCGAGGGATCTCTTAGGGAAAAATACTTCTGAAGATCGCGGCCGGCTTCTACTCATACACGACGGCCAAATGTTCGTTTAAAAGTTCCTGATTCAGATAAGTCCCTTCTTTGGCCACCAGCGCGGGGTCACTGGCATTTATGGTAACCCCTGCTCGCCCCTTCAGGACTCGCGGGGTGATCGCAGCTTCTCTGGATTGCGGAAGCTGCGGAGCATAAAATATATCCGCCAGGTACCGGTCGAACTTGTCCGTGCGGTCCTTGTGAGTCTTGACGATGATAAAGTCACAGTCCTTCAGCCGCGCCTCGACAAACCGTTTGGCCCTCTTGCCTTCTTCGGTGTCCAGCTCCAGGCAATCGATGCCCCGCAGGCGCAGTTTCTGGCTGAGGGACATTGGGCAGTTAAAATCAAAAGAAACCAAAAGCGTGTCGCCGTCAATGACCTTTTCGACTTCGGCTTTATAGGTGAACAGTTCATCTTTGGGGGCCTCGACTTTTCTGACCCCGGCGAGTTCCCCATCCTTAATGACCAGCTCAACCGTGTCGTCTTCCTTTAGTCGCGGCGCGCCCTTGGGAATTTCATATTGCTCGCGAAAGCCCATGTCCAGGGCCAGAGGGCCCCGGTGGACTAAAGTCTTGTTCGCCGGGACGATTTGGCAGGTGTGCAGCTTTCCGCGGGTGAATGTTAATCGCGCGACGGGTTCATCGTCCTTGGCCGGCGCGGCGAGCTTGCGTTTGGCGCTTAAATATTCCCGAAGTTTGGTCGAGTTCCAGTTGCCGCGGATGACTTTCTCTTCGAGGATCTTTCGCTCCTTGCCATCCTTAACGGTAAGGAGATTGCGGTAGTGCTCCCAGGTCAATTCGTGCGGAATGCCACGAATTGGATAAGCCCGGTAAAACCGGACGGAAAGCTGCAATGTTGTCCTTTCCCGGCCGACGTCTTCGGCCAGTCGCTCATAAAAGCCCGTGGCGTACTCCGGTTTGTCCTTGTTCTCCAGAAGGTGCTCGTCAATATATTTGCCGACGTTCCAATATCCTTTCGCGACACGGTTCTTGACGAAGAACTCCA
>CAYIMR010000289.1:0-1659 GCA_964364455.1 uncultured Planctomycetales bacterium
CCCTTCTCAACCAGCCGAAGGCCCGATTCAAAGATGGTGGCCATTCCGTTTTTTCTTGCCGCATCCTTGATCTCCGAATGGCCGGCCCCCCTGGAAATAAGGGCGCGGATGGTATCATCAATGGGCATGACTTCCGCGATAACCATGCGCCCTTTATAGCCCGACCCCTTGCAAGCTTCGCAACCGCTCACCCGGTATATAAGATCGCTTTTGAATTCGATACCGCCATGCTGTTCCTTGGTGGGCTCATAAGGCTCTTTGCATTTCTGGCAAAGACGCCGCGCGAGGCGCTGTCCCATGATCATGACCAAAGACGGCGTCAAAAGATAATGCGGGACCCCGATGTCGACCAACCGGGTGATCGCGGAAGCGGCGTCGTTGGTGTGCAGCGTGCTTAAAACAAAATGTCCTGTCAAGGCCGCGCGCACGCAAATGGTCGCGGTTTCCTGGTCACGAATTTCACCGACCATGATCACGTCCGGGTCCTGGCGCAAAAAGGCCCGCAGGGCCGCGGCGAAGGTGAGCCCGATCTCGGGCTTGATGGCCACCTGGTTGATCCCGTCGATCTTGTATTCAACCGGGTCTTCGACCGTGATGATATTCTTGGTTGGGTCGATTGTTTCACTGACGGCCGCGTAAAGGGTGGTTGATTTACCGCTGCCCGTTGGCCCCGTTACGAAAAACAACCCGTAAGGAACGGCCAGGGCCTTGCGCAATACATCTATTTGCCTGGCATCGAATCCCAGACTGGCCAATTCCAGGGGGACCGCGCCTTTGTCAAGGATACGCATAACCACCTTTTCGCCCCAGACAGTCGGGATCGTCGAAACGCGGATATCCACCGACCGGTTCTCCAGTTTGGCCGTGATCGCGCCGTCCTGCGGAAGACGCTTTTCAGCGATATCCAGCTTCGCCAGGATCTTGATACGGGAAATGATGGGCAAATGCAAATGCGGGGCCGGCGGCGGGATATTATACAACCTGCCGTCAATGCGATAACGCAGCGTGATCTTGTTTTCAAACGGTTCAATGTGAATATCGCTGGCCCGTTCATCAATGGCTTGACGAATGATCAGGTCAACGAGCTTGATGACCGGGGCTTCTTCCGCCTTGGCGATCAACTTGTCCAGACTAAGCTCGGCGGTATCGCCACCATCTTCCTTCACGAGCACAGTCAGATCATTATTTTTCGACTGGGTATAGGAGCGCTCCACCGCGCGGTCGAGCATCGACGGCGACCCATCGTTGCTTTGCTTAAAATAAAAATCATTGACGGCTCCCTGGATAGCCGTAGGAGTGGCGATGACCAGATTGATCTCACAGCCGGCGATCCGCTTAAGGTTATCCAGCAAAAGAAGGTCCAACGGGTCATGCACAACGCAGGTCAGGGAATTAAGGTGCCGCGATAATGGCAGGACACAATGTTTCTTGGCAAATTCCGCGGGGATCGTTTTCTCGAGTCCCTGGTCCGGCTGAGGTTTGAGCAGATCAAGGTTCTTTGAGGAATAATGCGGGATCCCCATCTGGGTTCCCAGAGCCTCCGCCATGTGTTCCTCGGTGATCAACCCGAGCTTGACAAGGACCTCGCCGATCCGGCCCTTTTCCTTCTTCTGGGCCACGATAGCTTCCTGAAGCTGTTTCTCGGTGATCAACCCCTGA
>CAYIMR010000290.1:0-1650 GCA_964364455.1 uncultured Planctomycetales bacterium
AATTTAAGCCAATGGCGGAGCGATTCTTCAATTTCTTTTATGAAGGGAAAAAAATAATCATAACCAATGCTTATCGCAAAAAAGGGCAAAAAGTGGACCCACGAGAACTCGCCAGGGCAATTAATCTGAAAAGCGATTATGAATTCAGAGTCAAGGGAGGCGTATATTATGAAACTTAATAAAGTCAGAACTTATTCTGATAAGTTGCTTGAAGACAAAAATTTTCGAGAAGAATTTGAGCAGGAGTATAAAAACCTTATCGTTTCCGAGAAGATAGCGGAGTTACGGCATAAAGCCAATTTGACTCAAGACGAATTGGCCAGAAAAGTCCGCACGACAAAATCAGCCATTTCCCGATATGAAAGCAATGCTTATAAAGGGTACAGTGTTTCTCTTCTTCAAAAGATAGCTTCTGCCTGTGGAGCAGACCTTCGGATATCATTTATTCTTAAGAAATAGAATCTTTGGGATGGACAAAAGGAAGCAGCGCGGGGCCTTGGGAAGGAATGGCTTGGCGGGATGGTGATTTATCAGGGGAACACGATAAAGAAACTGGCGGAGCCGGATATATGGGCCGTGCCGTCAAGAAGGCTGTTTATATGAGAGGGTGCAGGCGTAAATACGGCTGGCGGCCCGACATCCCCGACGGCCGCGATTTTCTCTACAGCGCCATCCGTCCGGTGGTCCGTTTGCCTAAAAGGGTTGATTTCAGCTCTTTGTGTCCGCGGGTGGAGGACCAGGGCAGTTTGGGAAGCTGCACCGCCCAGGCCCTGGCCGGCAACCTGGAGTTCCTCGACAAAAAGACCGACGGCGCCTACATCGACGTCAGCCGCCTGTTCGTCTATTACAATGAGCGCCTGCTCATGGGCTCGGTCGAATACGATTCCGGGGCCTCCCTGCGCGTCGGGATAAAGACCTTAAAGAACCACGGCGCCTGCGGCGAAACCCGCTGGCCGTATGTCATCGGGCGTTTCGACCGCAAGCCGCCGGCAAAATGCTACGCCGAAGCCAGGAGGCATAAGATCGTCTCGTATCACCGCATCAGCGGCCTTCGGGAGATGCTGGTCTGCCTGGCCGAGGGATACCCTTTTGTCTTCGGGTTCACGGTGTATGAAAACTTTCAGGCGCCTTCCGTGGCGCGTACGGGCGTCGTCGCCATGCCCCGCAAGGGCGAGAAGGCGATCGGCGGCCACGCGGTCATGGCCGTGGGTTATGACCAGGCCGCCCGGCGCTTCCTCGTGCGCAATTCCTGGGGCGAACAATGGGGAAAGAAGGGGCATTGCGTCATGCCCTTCACGTATTTAGAAACGTTGGCGGCTGATTTCTGGACGATCAGGAAATGAGGGATAGAAATACGGAGACATGTTCCGGATTTGTTAATGACGGCATAATTTATGGAACGTAGTGAACATAAATTGTTGCCGGAATTAACCCCGCAGTCTTGATTTGCGATAGCAAATCATGCGGGGTCAACTGAATCCGGTACGTGTCCCGAATGGCACTGACTTAAGCAAAAACAGGACATTTTTGCGTATCATGCCCCGACGAGCTAAATTTCCAAATTTATCAAAAATCTCCTTAAGTCAGTGCCATTCGTACGTGTCCCCGGGATTGTGTAAAACCTTCGCTATTTCCCGGCAACGGAAGGCG
>CAYIMR010000291.1:0-1647 GCA_964364455.1 uncultured Planctomycetales bacterium
CTTTTTAAGTTCCTGCCGGCGTTCTTCCGAAAGCTGAGGAATGGACAAACGCACGATCTTGCCGTCGGTAAACGGGGTTACTCCAAGCTTGGAACTGGAAATAGCCTTCTCGATTTCGGGGATCGCGCTGGCGTCCCAGGGCTGGATGACGACCGTCCGCGGGTCCGTCACGCTGATGGCGGCGATCTGTTTGATCATCGTAGGCGTCCCAAAATAATCGATATGCATCCCTTCGATAAGCCCGGGATGAGCGCGGCCGGTACGGACCTCATTGAATTCACGCTTTGCCGATTCGACAGTTTTCTTCATCTTTGTTTCTGTGTCCCGTACAATTTCTTTTGTCAGCATTTTATGTTCCTCTTTAAGAAACCATCGTTCCGATGGGTTCGCCTAAAACCACTCTTTTGATGTTCCCTTCCTGCTTTAAATTAAAGACAACGATGGGCAGATTATGATCCATGCACATACTGATAGCGGTTGAATCCATGACCTTCAGCTTTCGTTTGAGGACATCGATAAATTTTAACTTTTTATATTTCTTAGCCGATTTTTGCGCGAATGGATCCGCCGTATAAATGCCATCGACTTTCGTCGCTTTTAAAATAACATCCGCGTTGATCTCTTTGGCGCGCAGGGCGGCCGCCGTGTCCGTTGTGAAATAAGGATTTCCCGTCCCGGCCACGAAGATGATCACACGTCCTTTTTCAAGATGCCGCATCGCCCGGCGGCGAATGTAGGGTTCGGCGATCGAGGCCATTTGAAGGGCGGTCATAACACGGGTAGGAACGTCGATCTGCTCCAAAGCATTTTGCAGGGCAAGACCATTGAGGACGGTGGCCAACATGCCCATATAGTCCGCAACCGACTGATCCAGGCCAAAACGCTTGGACTCGACATGGCCGCGAAAGATGTTGCCGCCACCAACGACAAGCGCGACTTGCACTCCCAAATCCCTCACTTCTTTGATCTGTGCGGCGAAGGAGGCGCATGTTTCGGCATCAATACCGTGTTGCTTTGCGCCTAACAACGCTTCACCGCTTAACTTCAGGAGAATGCGCTTATAAACCGCTTTTTGTTTCTTAGTTGACGTCATTTACCTTATAACGGATAAAACGGCCAATACAGATATTTTCGCCAGTGCTGGAAATGAGTTCGTTCATATAATCCTGGACGGTCTTCCTCGGGTCTTTGACGAACGGTTGTTCCAGAAGGCACGTCTGTTGCGCAAAAGCATCAGGATCATGTTGTCCCTTAAGGATATCCTGAGGAACATCGTCCCGGCGGACATATTGAGGATTGACGGCGGCGATATGCATCGCGATATCTTTAGTAAACGCGCAAAACGCCTCGCTGCGGGCGACAAAATCCGTCTCACAATTGACTTCCAGCAACACGCCGATCTTATTGCCCAAATGCACGTACGACTCAACGCGGCCTTCTTTCGCGGCACGACTACTCTTTTTGGCCGCAATCTCCAAGCCGCGTTTTTGCAGAACTTCTTTGGCTTTTTTGATATCGCCTTTGGCCTCTTCCAAAGCCTTTTTGCATTCAATGACCCCGCACGAAGTCAGTTCCCGCAGTTCTTTAATAACTTCGACAGAAATTTCCATTACAAAATCCTTTCCAAATAACAACCGCTAAAAGATT
>CAYIMR010000292.1:0-1646 GCA_964364455.1 uncultured Planctomycetales bacterium
TCCTTTAAACGGCCAGTGGGTCATCGTCCACGTGGAAGATTCCTGGGGGCCGGAGAAATACGAGCGGGAGGACCATGCGATCCTCGCCAAGGCGACCTGCCAGTTCTGTCCGGGCAAAGAATTTCTTACGCCCCCGGAAATAGAGGCAGTGCGCTCCGTCGGTTCCGCGGCTAATTCCCCCGGCTGGCAGGTGCGGATCATTCCCAATAAATTCCCCGCTTTGCGTATTGAAGGGAACCTGGATCTGCGCCACGATGGGATGTACACGCTTTCCAACGGTATCGGCGCGCATGAAGTCTTCATCGAAACGCCGGCGCACGAGCGTAACTTCGCCGATCTCAATGATGAGGAAATGTTCCACGTGATCGATAAATACCAGAGCCGGCTTAATGACTTGACCAAAGACCGGAGGTTCAAGTACGTTTTGATCTTCAAGAATTACGGGGAGTCCGCCGGAACAACGGTGGAGCATCCGCACAGCCAGATCATCGCGCTACCGATGGTCCCGCAATATGTCGTGCAGGAGCTGGAAGGGACCAGGGCGCATTATGACCGTTATCAACGTTGTGTTTGTTGCGATATGATCGCCCAGGAATACCGCGACGGCGCGCGTATCATCACGGACAACGCGCAATTTTTGGCTTTTTGTCCGTTCGCCTCCGGTTATCCGTTCGAATGCTGCATTATCCCGCGGGAACACTCCTGCCGGTTCGACACGATCAATGACGTGGAAAAACGCGCCCTCGGGGATATCCTGCGCGAAACCATGGCCAGGATCAAAGGGTGCCTTGGGGACCCGTCCTACAACCTTTATATTCATGTCGCGCCGGTCAACGACGGGCCGCACGAACATTTCCACTGGCACATCGAGATCGTCCCCAAGCTGATGCGCACCGTGGGCCTCGAGCGCGGGACCGGATTTTTCAGCGTGCCCACCGACCCCGGCCATGCCGCCCGGTATTTAAGGGAGGCCGCCGTCGCCTCCCGGCGCTAACCGCACTTAACCACGCCACAATCAAATTGAATCAAATTCGCCTATTGAATTATTTGAAAGTGTAGTATAGTCGATCTTGAAATACGATTTAAATACTTGGATTCATTAGAGTTAAGCATAAAAAAGTGTGGTATAATTTGCAAGAATCCGACGGAAAAGAAAGGAAACCTTGCAAAATGAAACCACAAAGAATCAAGCGTGACCCGCAAATGGACTTGTTTAAAATCGAGTTGAATCGAATCATCAATTCTGGTCATCCTCTGGCCAAACTGGCCAAGCAAATGGACTGGGCCGCGTTTGACGAAAAGTTCGAGCCTCATTTTGCCGACGAAGGCCGGCCGGCGATAGCCACGCGCTTGATGGTGGCATTGCATTACTTGAAATACACGCACGATCTGAGCGACGAAGATACCGTGGCGCGTTGGGTCGAAAGACATAGAAAGACATAGAAGACGCTTTACGCGACATAGAAGACGCTTTACGGAAGAGGTTGCGACATAGAAGACGCTTTACGGAAGAGGTTGGAATTAAGCAGGATATAAAACAAATACGCGCGGAAGAATTTGATTGGTAATTGATTGAATGTTAACGAGTTAGCTAAAGCGTCTGCTAATTCTACTGGTTCTATGCTAATTCTACTGAGGCCGCGTCG
>CAYIMR010000293.1:0-1644 GCA_964364455.1 uncultured Planctomycetales bacterium
CGCGGTGGATGAGACCTTGCAAATTCACTTTGATGTGATAATATAGGGAACGATTAAATAATCTTTCGCAGGTTTGTCCTATGGCCAATATCAAGGATAAAATTGAATTAGTAAGAAATTATTTCCGGCAAAGGCCCGAGGTCCTGATGGCCTTTGTTTTTGGGTCTTACGCCACCGGAAGACAAACCTCCGCCTCCGATTTTGATATAGCCGTTTATTTTCGAGATTCTGAAAAAACGGATTATTCGAATGAAGATCAAATCCGGCTGGAGGTGGCGGACATACTCCATAAAAACATTGATTTGGTCTGTCTGAATGGTGCCCCCGCTTCTTTAGTTTCCGATGTCCTCAAAACAGGTATCCCCCTTCTCATCAGGGACAGAAAATTGTATTGGACGCTTTATTTAAAAGTCAGTCTGGAAGCGGAGGATTTTTTTGGCTTCGCCCAGGATTATATGAAAATTTATCAAAATGCGAAATCGCTGGTTCCCGAACAAAAGACCAGGCTTTTAGCAAGGTTGCAATTCCTGGAGGATGAACTCAAAGAGATTGGGGGATTTGAAAAACTAACTTTCAGGGAATATCAGGGCAACAAACTTCAGAGGAGAAACATCGAGCGGTGGACGGAAAATATCATCAATGCCACTATCGATATTGCCAAAATTATTTTGGCTTCGGAGAAAAAGAAAATGCCCGGGAGTTACGAAGAGGCCCTTCGTGATTTCGCGATGTCGGCGGGTTTGACCGATGATGAGGCAAAGAAATTCGCGGCGTTTGCCGGCATAAGGAATATCCTGGCGCATGAATATCTGGAGGTTCTCTACGGAAGAATTCAAAATTTTATTAAAGAATCGCCTCTTTTGTATAAAAAGATCCTGCATTTTCTGAATGATTATCTGTGAGGAGCCGATTGGTGAGCAAAAGACCGGATTGGGACGAATATTTTTTGAAGCTGGCCATGCTGGCCTCGGAGCGGGCCACGTGCCCGCGGATGCACTGCGGCTGTGTGCTCGTGAAGGACAAAAGGGTCGTTTCCACCGGCTATAACGGTTCGATCCCCGGGGATGAACACTGCGAAGAAATCGGATGCCTTATTGCGGACAATCATTGCGTTCGCACCGTCCATGCCGAGATGAACGCCATCGTCCAAGCGGCCAAGCGGGGACATCCAATCGACGGCGCCACCGCCTATGTGACTAACATGCCTTGCACTTCCTGCGCCAAGGCCATGATCACCGCCGGCATCAAGCGTGTGGTCGTTTTTTCGGATTATCACGACACGCTGGCGACCCAGTTTTTCGCCAAGGCCGGCGTCAAGATCGACAAGCATTCCATGCCCTCAACGGAGATCATTTATAACCTCAAGGATTATTCTTCCGCCCGTTAAGATGAACACGCTAGCCGATAACGCGACGAAGCAGATCAAAGTGCTCATGGCCGAGGACGAACCGGATGTCTTGAGCATCATGTCCAAAAAGGTGGCCGCGGAAGGCTATACGGTCCTTACCGCCCGGGACGGTGAGGAGGCGTGGGAGAAGATCCGGAAAGAATCGCCGGATGTGATCGTGCTGGATCTTATCATGCCCAAGCGAAACGGTTTTGAGGTCCTGCGCAGCGTCCGGGAACAGCCGACGTCCACGCGGT
>CAYIMR010000294.1:0-1604 GCA_964364455.1 uncultured Planctomycetales bacterium
CTTGGACTGTCCACTTTTAAAATGTAAAGTGTCCACTTTTAAAAAGTTGGTAACACAACTATTTTTTGCATGTCCGGATCTCTCCCCAGATCTTGCTTCCCCACGTTGTGCGCGTCATTTTGTACGCGTAGATATAATGCGGCCGGAAATCTTCTCCGATCGGACCACCTTTGCAGCCTTTCTTCAGGAAAACAATCTCCATATCCCTGGCATTCGATTAAAACCGAAAACCGCTTAAAGTAAACAAAAAAATCGTTTCTGTTCAACGCCGTCAGCAAATCCGCGGCAGTTGATCTCCGCTGAGCATATCCAGGATGCGCGTTGCGCCAATTTTGTTCTTCAAGGTGACCACGCCTTCGGGTCGCGCTACGCAGGTCCCGATCCATTGGGCCTGCGCGCCGAGAGGATGCCCGCGCAAAACGTCAAGACAACGTTGCGCATCCTGCGCGTCGACAAACGCGACGAACCGCCCCTCATTGGCCACATAAAAAGGATCCAGCCCCAGCATTTCGCAGGCGGCGGCCACGTCCTCGCGGACAGGAATACGGGATTCCTCGAGTTCTATCGAGACATGGGCGGCCGAGGCAATCTCGTTCAGGGCGCTGGAGAGCCCCCCGCGCGTCAAATCGCGCAAACAATGAATGCGGATTTTCTCCTTCAATAATATCTGAATAACATCCGCCAGAGGCGCCGTGTCGCTCTCGATGGAACTTTCGAATTCCAGCCCTTCGCGCACGGCCATAATGGCCATACCGTGGCGCGCCAGATCGCCATTGAGGATGACCGCGTCGCCGGGCATCACGCGACAGGGAGAGATCTCGCCGTCGTATTCGACCACCCCGATGCCGGCCGTCGTTATAAACATGCCGTCCCCCTTGCCTTTATCAACGACCTTCGTATCCCCGGTGACAATGGCCACGCCCGCCTCATCGGCCGCCTGCTTGATGGATTGCGTGATCCGCCAGAGGGTCTCCATCGGAAGCCCCTCTTCCAGAATAAAGCTCAAACTCAAATACAGCGGCCTCGCCCCGGCCATGGCCAGGTCGTTGACCGTCCCGTTGACCGCCAATGTCCCGATGTCGCCGCCGGGGAAAATCAAAGGATGAACGACATAGGAATCGGTCGTGAACGCCAGCCTTTGGGACGTAAACGGCAAGACAGCCGAATCATGGCAATCCTCAAGCGACCGACGCGAGAAGGTGGACATAAACATTTTATCGATCAGATGATGCATCAGTTTTCCGCCGCCGCCGTGGGCCAGGAGAACCTGCGGGTAATCCCGGATCGGCACAGGACAGGAAAACGTAACAACGTTATCGACGGGCTCTAACATATTCAGACTCTCTCGGAATGCCGGATGTTCCGGTAACGGTAATAAGCCGCGCACGCCCCTTCGGAAGAGACCATGGTCGCTCCCAGGGGATGTTCGGGCGTGCAGCGCGAGGCAAAGGCGGGACATTCATGGGGCTTTTTGACCCCCTGCAAAATAAGGCCGCTGACGCATTCCGCGCTCTCTTCCGCCTTCAAATCTTCCACGGCAAATTTTATCTCCGCGTCAAAGGCGCGGAATTCTTCTTTTAACCGGAGCCCGCTTTGGGCGATCG
>CAYIMR010000295.1:0-1603 GCA_964364455.1 uncultured Planctomycetales bacterium
TGATCGACATGCACGTGCACCTGCGCGAGCCGGGCCGGGAAGATAAGGAAACCATCGAAACCGGTTCCCGGGCGGCGGCCAAGGGCGGGTTTACGACGGTTCTGTGCATGCCTAACACAACGCCGGTCATTGATAACGCGATGATCGTGGAGGCTATCCTTAAAGAAGCCAAAAGGGTCGGGCTGGTCAATATCATCCCCGTCGGCGCCATCACCAGAGGGCAAAACGGCAAAGAGCTCACAGATATGTTCGAGCTTAAGCAGGCTGGATGTATGGCGCTCTCCGACGATGGCAAGACGGTCGGCAACAGCCGTCTGATGCGCCTCGCCATGGAATATGCCAAGATGACGGGATTGTTTTTGATCGAGCACTGTCAGGACCCGGATCTGTGGTGCAAGGGCGTGATGAATGAAGGTGATGTTTCGACGGTGTTGGGGCTCAGGGGCGATCCCGGCATTTCGGAAACGGTAATCGTAGGACGCGACATCGAGCTGGCCCATTACTTGAACGCGCGGATCCATATGGCGCATATGAGCCTCAAGCGTTCGGTCGAATTGATCCGCTTCGCCAAGAGCCAGGGGATCCAGGTCACCGCCGAGGCGTGCCCGCATCACTTCACGCTGACCGATGAAGCGGTCAAAACATTTGATACCAATACGAAGGTCAATCCTCCCTTGAGGGCCAGGGAAGATGTCGAGGCGATCAAGGCAGGGCTTAAAGACGGGACGATCGATTGCATCGTCACCGACCACGCCCCGCACACGGAGGAGGAGAAAGAAATGGATTACGACCACGCGCCCTACGGCATGATCGGGCTTGAGACCGCGGTCGGCTTGACGATCACGGAGTTGGTTGAAAAAGGAGTTTTATCTTGGCCGCAAATGGCTGAGCGGATGTCCGCGGCCCCGGCGCGCATTGCCGGATTGAATAATAAAGGGATCATCAAAGAAGGCGCGGACGCGGATATCACGATCATCGACCCTGAAAAGGTCTGGGAAGTGCGCAAAGAAGATATTGTCTCAAAGTCGAAGAATTCGCCTTTTATTGGGCGAAAATTAAAGGGCGCGGTCGCCGCGACAGTCTATGGCGGCAAGGTCACTTATCAAGTATCGTAATATATTGTAGAATATAAAGTTATGTCAAAAAAACAAAAAGTTGTTATCTCAATTATCGGTGGGCACGATATAGATCAAAAAGTGGAACAGTTAGCCCACGATATTGGCAAAATTGTTGCAAAAGTGGGTGCTATTCTCATTTGTGGTGGCCTGGAAGGGGTTATGGAGGCGGCCGCTAAAGGTTGTCAGCAGGCCGGCGGCACCACGATCGGGCTTTTGCCTGGGACAAGCAAGGCGGACGCCAATCAGTATATTGAAATTGCTCTGCCGACCAGTATCGGCTATGCCCGTAACGCGATGGTCGCCTGTTGCGCGGATATTATTGTGGCCTTGGCCGGAAGCCACGGGACTTCCTGCGAGATATCCTACGGCCTTGTTTACAAGAAGCCGGTAATCGACTTGGGCGGCTGGGATCGTAAGGGAATGATCAAGGCAAAGAATCTGAAAGAAGCCGAAGCCACGATCAAAAAATTGATCCGGGAGATATC
>CAYIMR010000296.1:0-1596 GCA_964364455.1 uncultured Planctomycetales bacterium
AGGATTGCGGTATCCCCTTTTGCCGGCCACGCTTTTTTCGAAGATCAATTGCATAAAATTTTGCTACCTTTTTAATCTATATAAAAACGGACATCAGAATATCAGACTATCAGTTGGAAGAATATCAGCAGATCAGGAATCAGGTTTGAGAGATTGCTGATATCCTGTTTTTCTGATATTCTGCCCACTGATTTCCTGGTCATCTGATATGCTGCATAAATAGCGCTTAGTGAAGCAAAACTTCGCTCAAGGCTTTTACATATGCCAATATTTCTTCCCTGGTCCGCTTCTCGGTCACGGCCACGATCATATAGTTTTCCATCCCCGGATAATACCGGCCCAGCGGGAACCCGGCCGCGAATCCTTTGGCGATCATGGCCTCAACCACTTGCGAGGCGTCTTGGGGCAGGAGCACCGTGAATTCGTTAAAGGTCGGTGAGGAACGCTTGACCTGCACGCCGGGGACCTTTTCAATCTCCCGTCGGGCGAATTCGGCCTTGTCCAGATTGAGCTGGGCCAATTCCTTGAGCCCTTCTTTGCCTAGAAGGGACATGTAGATCAGCGACTGTACCGCGCAGAGCGAAACGTTCGTGCAGATATTCGAGGTCGCTTTCTCCCGGCGGATGTGCTGTTCCCGGGCCTGGAGCGTGTTGACGAAACAACGGTTGCCGTTTTTGTCGACCGTCTGGCCGACGATGCGCCCGGGCAGGGCGCGGATGAATTTTTTGCGCGTGGCGATGATTCCCAGATACGGCCCGCCGAAATTCAGCGGCAGTCCGAGGCTCTGGCCTTCGCCGGTGACGATATCCACGTCCATTTCTCCAGGGGTTTTCAAGATCCCCAGGGAGAGCGGATAAACGCTTTCGATGACGAGCGCGCCTTTCTCATGCGCTTTGGCCGCGATGTCCGCGTGGTCGTCGACGGCGCCGAAAAAGTTCGGGTTCTGCACAATGACGGCGGCCGTATGGTCGTCGAGTAATTTCAGGATTTGCGGCCGGTCGCTTTGACCGTGGACAACGGGGGTTTCTGTAAATTCATAGTGGAGGTTGCTCGTATAGGTCTTGAGGATCTTGCGGTAAATGGGGCTCACCCCCCCGTCCATAATGATCTTGTGCCGGCCGGTCAGGCGCGCGGCCATCATCGCGGCTTCATAAAGGGCTGTCCCGCCGTCGTAAAGTGAAGCGTTGGCCACCTCCATCCCGGTGAGCGCGCAGATGGCGCTTTGGTATTCGTACAAAGCCTGCAATGTCCCTTGCGAGCATTCTGGCTGGTACGGGGTGTAAGCGGTCGAGAATTCTCCCCGGGAGATCAGTGCCGTCACCGCGGCCGGGATAAAATGGTCGTAATATCCCCCGCCGATAAAAGGGATCAGCCCCGCGGCGTTTTTGGCCGCCAGGCGGCTGAAATGTTCGGTTATTTCAAATTCGGATTTACCGGAAGGGATATTGAAAGACTTCGGGGCGTGGGAACGCTTGATATCGGCGAACAGTTCATCGATCGATGAAACGCCGATCGTTTTTAACATTGCCTCAATATCTGCCGGGGTATTGGCGATGAACGAAGCCACGGGGGACCACCTTGATTTAGCCGATGCTT
>CAYIMR010000297.1:0-1592 GCA_964364455.1 uncultured Planctomycetales bacterium
CCCTGGCCCGTTAACCCAAACCATTCTTCAAAATAATATCCACCCGGGAACGGCCCGATGGCGTCGGATTTGCGGTCATGGCGGTAGGGCTCGTAATTCTTCCACCATTCGTCCAGCCATTCGAACGCGACGCCGCCTAAAGCGTTGCCCGTGCCGCGGCGGGACCCGGCGAGATTCTCCGCGATATCCATCCAGTTGCCGCGATGATAGGCGGCCTGGGCTGTTTCGCCTTCCTCAAGCGTCAAATGCGGCGCATAGGCCGGACAGCCGTATTCGGTGATGAACGCGGGCTTAGCCGTCGCGTCAAAGACCTGTTCCCAGAACGAGCCGAACCCATAATCACCGCGGTAAACGTTCGCCGCGAAAATGTCCACGTCCGGCGCGTACTTGGCGAAAATATCCAAAAACAGCGTGTCGCCATTATTGACGGCCACCGGATGGTTGGGATCAACGGATTTTATCCAGCGCGCGACCTCGTTGACGAATTCGAAATACGCCTGCGGCTTTTTATCGGCGTTGGAAGCGACCCCGTAATTGTTCTCATTGCCAAGGAGCCACATGAGCACATATGGCTCGTCTTTGAATTCCATGACCATCTTCTGGGCCGATGCCATCATGTTCTTGCGGTGCTCGGGGTTCTCATAATCGGTCCCCTCGGCCCAGGTCGCTCCGGAATCAATGGCGTATTTGCCCAAAAAATTCCCGATGATGACGCGAAAGCCGTATTCCTCGAACATCTTCTTTAAAAGCTCCTTGTCCGGTTTCTGGGGCTGAGTATAAATGCGCAATGTGTTCACGCCCATCTCCTTCATCAGCGCGAAATCGCCAACGACCGGCTCATCCGGATCCTGTTGATTATTACGGTTTTTATCCACCCAGGCGTCGTAAGGCCCGTCGGTACGGCCGTTGCCGTCGGTGTCTTCTTCCATCCAGTTGGCCAGCGTTCCCTTGTCCGGGCTTTGGCCGACCTTGGTGGGGGCGTAAGTGATGCCTTTGATGACATAAGGCTTGCCCTGGACCAAAAGCTGCCAGTGCCCGTTCTCATACTGGGCGAGATGAACATCCCCTTGTCCGACGCCTTCCTTGACTGATCGCAGTTCGACCTTGTCCTGGATGCGGAGTTTTTCTTTCATCCAGTCCACGACACTTTTTTCGGTGATCTTTCCAGGCCAGGTGACGATCACGTCGTTGGCGGCGTCATTATCAAAGCCGTTATGAACGGTGACCTTCATATATTTGTCGACGAGGTTCAGCTCCGGGTGGACGCGCAGGATATGACGGATCTTGGCGATGGCCGCCTGCCCCGGATACCACGGCGTCTGCCAATACGTCCAGGCGACCGTTTTTGGAAAATGGACGACGAGGGCGTGATACGCGCGCAGGGCCTCCTCATACATTCCCGCTTTCTCAAAGATCGTTCCCAGATAAAAAAGCCGCACGCCCCAGGATTCGGGGGCCGTCACCCATTTGAAATACGCGGCTTCCAGATCGTCGCTGTTGACAAAATCCCAGTGCTTACCCTTGAGGCGTCCTTCCTTGCGGACCTCTTTATAGCGGGGATTTTGAAAAATGGCGCCGCTGTTGGGATAGAT
>CAYIMR010000298.1:0-1567 GCA_964364455.1 uncultured Planctomycetales bacterium
AACAGCACGCCCAGCGGCGGCAGGGTGAGCGACAGGCAATGAGGCCGGCCGTGCCAGCCAGTGTCCCAGGCGTGCGCGCCGCCGCAGTTGCCCGTGCCGCTGCCGTCGTATTCCTTCGCGTCGCTGTTGAAGATCTCTTTCCAGAAACCGCCGGCGGGGACGCCGACTTTGTAATCGTAACGGACGACCGGCGTAAAATTAGACACGACCACGATCGTGTCGTCCGGATTCAGTCCTTTGCGCAGAAAACTCAAAACGCTGTTTTGCCCGTCGTTACAATCGATCCATTCGAAACCGTCCTGCTGAAAATCGTTCGCGTATAACGCGGGTTCGGCTTTGTAAACACGGTTGAGATCTTTGACCAGCTGCTGCATCCCCCGATGCGGGCCGTATTGCAGCAGATGCCAGTCGATGCTGCTGTCATGGTTCCACTCGTCCCACTGCGCAATCTCATCGCCCATAAAAAGAAGCTTCTTGCCCGGGTGGCCGTACATATAGGAATACAAGGCGCGCAGGTTGGCGTATTTTTGCCAGTCGTTGCCGGGCATTTTACGCAAGAGCGAGCCCTTGCCGTGGACCACCTCATCGTGCGACAACGAAAGCATGAAATTCTCGGTGAAGGCGTAGATCATGCTGAAGGTGAGATCATTATGATGATATTTGCGATGGACCGGATCTTTCTTGAAGTATTCCAGAGTGTCGTGCATCCAGCCCATGTTCCATTTCATGCCAAAGCCCAAACCCCCGGCGTACGTCGGGCGCGAGACCATCGGCCAGGCGGTCGATTCTTCGGCGATCATCTGCACATCGGGATAGGCGGTATACACGACCGAGTTGAGCCTTTTGATAAATTCGATGGCCTCCAGGTTTTCCCGGCCGCCAAACTCGTTGGGGATCCATTCGCCTTCTTTACGTGAATAATCGAGATAGATCATCGAGGCGACCGCGTCCACGCGAATGCCGTCGATATGGTACTTGTCGAACCAGAACAAAGCGCTGCTGATGAGGAAATTAATCGTTTCGCGGCGGCCGTAATTGTAGACATAACTGCTCCAATCGGGGTGAAAACCTTTGCGCGGGTCGTCATGTTCAAAAAGATGCGTTCCATCGAAATACGCGAGGCCGTATTCATCCGAAGGAAAATGCGACGGCACCCAGTCAAAGATAACACCGATGCCGTTCTGGTGAAGCCGGTCGATGAGATACATCAGGTCCTGCGGCGTGCCGTAACGGCTGGTCGGCGCGAAATAGCCGACCGTTTGATAGCCCCACGAGCCTTCGAAGGGAAACGCCATCAGGGGCATAAACTCAACGTGGGTGAACCCCATGTCCTTGACGTAAGCGATGAGTTCATCGGCCATCTCGCGGTAGGTGAGCGACCGGTGGTTTTCCTCAAACTTGCGGCGCCACGAGCCGAAATGGAGTTCATAAATGGAAAAAGGGGCGTTAAGGTTGTTGCGTTTGTGGCGGTTGGCCATCCAGTCCTGATCGTTCCAGGAATAATCCAGGCCCCAGACGATCGATCCGCTGCGCGGAGGAACCTCGCAATAGAACGCGAAGGGGTCGC
>CAYIMR010000299.1:0-1555 GCA_964364455.1 uncultured Planctomycetales bacterium
CACCTTTTATAAACACGGCGAAACGCCGGGCCTGGGGGGAGAGATTGAAAAAGAGTGGTTCCAGAATAATTTTAAAGGTAAAACGATCTATTCGGTCAAAGAGCATAAGTTAACGCCGATCGTTGTCGTCAAAGGCAAGGCCGCGGATGTTGTCAGCAAGGACGAATTGAACTACCATGTGGATGGCATCACGGCGGCGACGTTAACCGGCAAGGGCGTCACGGATATGATGGCCCGTTGGATCACGGTATACGACGCTTATTTAAGCAAGTTGCGCAAAATTTGAAATCCTGGAGGTGAGCTGTGTCCGAGGCGCTGTTATCCGCTAAAAATAAAAAGATTATCAAAGATGGGGTTTGGGATACCAATCCGATCACGTTTCAGATCCTGGGGATTTGTTCGGCGTTGGCGGTCACCACGCAATTGAAAGCGGCCATCGTCATGTCGTTGGGCTTGACGTTCGTCACGGCCGGGTCGAACGTGGTCATTTCCCTGGTCCGGAACTTTATCCCTCCACAGATCCGTATTATCGTCCAGTTGACGGTCGTCTCGGCGCTGGTCATCAGCATCGACCAGTTCTTGCGCGCGTACATGTTCGATGTCAGCAAACAGTTGAGCGTTTTCGTCGGGCTTATTATCACCAACTGTATCGTTATGGGGCGCCTGGAGGCTTTCGCGATGGGCAACCCGCCGTGGAAATCGTTCCTGGATGGTCTGGCCAACGGCGCGGGGTACAGTGTTATTTTGATCCTTATCGGGATCGTCCGGGAAATTTTCGGGTCCGGGACGCTGTTGGGCCACCACGTTATCCCCGCGTCGTTTTACGCGGCAGGGTATGTCAATAACGGGATGATGGTCCTGGCCCCGGGGGCGTTCTTCCTTTTGGGGATCATCGTCTGGATCCAGCGGTCGATATCGGGGTACAAGGAAAGTTAAGGGAGGGCAAGGTAATGGATATCGTTCATTATGTCAATCTGGCCATTAAAGCAATATTCGTTGAGAACATTTTGCTCGCCTTCTTTCTGGGGAATTGTTCGTATATTGCCTGTTCGAAAAAAATCGATACGGCCATAGGGCTGGGGGTAGCGGTTATTTTCGTTATGGTGATCTGCACGCCGGCCTGCTGGGCGGTCAAGAATTTCTTTTTGGCCAAAGGCGCGTTGCACTGGATCAGCCCGGTTTTTAATAATACCGACCTTAGTTTTCTTATCTTTATTTCATTCATCGCGGTCATCGCGGCCATGACGCAGATCGTGGAGATGCTGGTCGAGAAATTTTCTCCGGCCTTGCATAGTTCATTGGGGATTTTCCTGCCGCTGATCGCGGTCAACTGCGCGATCCTGGGCGCGGCGCTTTTTCTGGACCAGCGTAATTACAATTTTTTAGAGTCCGTTGTCTTCGGACTGGGTGGGGGGATCGGCTGGGCGCTGGCCATTATCGCCATGGCCGCCATCCGCAAAAAGCTGGCGTATTCGAATATCCCCGCGCCGTTACGCGGATTGGGGATCACGATGCTCATCTCCGGCTTGATGTCGATGGGGTTTATGTGTTTCGC
>CAYIMR010000300.1:0-1552 GCA_964364455.1 uncultured Planctomycetales bacterium
GGACAGGACGGGCAACAAGGGAGTTTTTATATGTCGATGATGCCGCCCGGGGCATAGTGCTGGCCGCGGAAAAGTATAATAAACCCGAACCGGTTAATATCGGCGCGGGATTTGAAATTTCCATCAAGGATCTGATCGCCCAAATAGTCCATCTGACGGGGTTTAAGGGAGAGGTGATCTGGGACACCTCAAAGCCCGACGGCCAGCCCAGGCGGTGCCTGGATACCTCCCGGGCAAAAGCGGAATTCGGTTTCACGGCAAAGATAGGACTCGACAAGGGTTTGAAAAGAACCATTGCCTGGTATCAAAAGAACAGGGTTAAGAAACAATGAGCAGGGTGGAGAAATTTGCGGCTTGGTGTGACAAGGTGATGGCCTTTTCGATGTATGCCTTGATCTATTTCCTGCCGATTTCCATCGCCCTTTCAGAGATATTCACAGCGCTTGCTTTAGTTTCTTATCTTTTCAAGCGGTTGGCCTGGTTCTGTACCCATGTGCGTGGCAGAGTCAAAGAGAGAACCACTGCGGCTTTCATGGACAATAATTTTATTTTTTTCTTCAGGTCTTTTAAGCCGGTGGAGAATTATCTTAACGGGCCGATCCTGATCTTGTTGTCTTTCAGTTTGATCTCGGTTTTCGTAAGCCGGCATCCGATGCTGAGCATCGAAGGATTCCTCGGGAAAGTCCTGCAAAGCGCGTTTCTTTACTTCAATTTTATTGAAGCCATTAACTCAAAAAAGCGTTTAAAGAAATTTCTGATCGCTTTTTTAGTCTCAGCCACACTCATTTCTATCAATGGGTTGTATCAACATTTTATCGGCAAGGATTTTATTTACGGTCATTTAGCCGGTAGCGGCAGAATTTCATCGAGTTTCCGTGCCCATAATGATTTTGCCGCGTATCTTATTGTGATTATACCTATTTTTTTAAGCCTTTCCGTGTTGAGCACGATCAATGGCATGAAACGGTCTTTAGATCATGGGAAAGAATATGTTTTCTCGTTTTTTCTTTCACGGCAGGGGAAGGTGTTGATTTTTGTTGTTTTTATTTTGTCGCTCGTCTGCCTTGGGCTTACTTTTTCCCGCGGGGCATGGATAGCATTCGCTTTTGTAATGGTCATCTTTTCCGTTCAGAAGAAAAGATACATCATCATAAATGGCCTCATCCTTATTTTATTTTTCAGTTTTTTTTATTCACAACTAAAAGAAACGCGTCAAGTGAGTTTAATAGTTGATTCTGTGTCAAAAAAAGATGATGTAAAGCCGTTAAAGGAAGTGCGGTTAGAAGATCAATCAACCCAAAACAATGCTGAAGAGAAAGCGAAAACGGACATACAAACGCTTGACTTAAAAGATGGGACAAAAGAGGCCGCTATTTTAAAGCCGGTTAAAAAAGAGCTTAATATCATGGAAGCATTTAAAGAAAAGTTAAAATTGTTTAGCCTTTTTGGCGGCTCTGGACGAAGTGGGTATTGGAGGGAAGCTGTCCATATGATCAGGGACTACCCGGTGTTTGGGGTTGGCCTCAATACCTATTCGGTTGTTGGAAAAGGA
>CAYIMR010000301.1:0-1551 GCA_964364455.1 uncultured Planctomycetales bacterium
CCGTATTCGGTATAATCCGCCAGCTTTTTGATATGCTGCAAGCGGGATTTCATCAAAAAAGCGCCCGCCAGCGCCAGAAGGCTCTTTTTGATCTCGCGGCGCAAAAGCGCGCCAGCGGATTCCATCAACCCTTCAGAGACCTTGATGACGACGTTGCCCACGAACCCGTCGCAGATAATGCAATCGACGCGGCCGGTAAAGACCTCGTTGGCCTCAACGTTGCCGGTAAAATTCGTCACGCGTTCTTCCATCAGCTTGTGGATATCTTTGACGAAATCGCCGCCTTTGGTCGACTCTTCCCCGATATTCAAAAGCCCCACGGAAGGATTCGCCACGCCCAGGACCTCACGGACGTACACCCGGGCCATCAGGGCGGAATGGAACAGATGTTCCGGTTTGGGATTCGTGTTGGCGCCGACGTCGATAAGAAAAGAAAATTTGCGTAAGGTAGGAATAACAAGGCCGATGGCGGGGCGCTCAACGCCGTTGAGCATCCCCAGGATGAACGATGAGGCCGCGACGACCGCGCCCGTATTGCCCGCGCTGACAAAGGCGTCCCCGCGCGCTTCCTTGAGGACATCGATGCCGACGGATATCGAAGAGGCCCTTTTCTTGCGGATGGCGACCGTGGCGTGCTCTTCCATGCCGATCACTTCCGGCGCGTGCACGATCTCAATTCTTGTTTTATCGTAGCTGTACTTGGCTAATTCGGCTTCGACCTGCTCTTGCGCGCCGACTAAAACGATCTTATTGAGCTTTCCTTTTCCAACTTCAAATTCTTTAAGGGCCTCGATCACTCCCGCGACCACCGCATGGGGAGCGTGGTCCCCGCCCATTGCATCGACGACGATTTTCAAAATTAAATCTCCATTTTATGCGTGAAGGGTATCTCGTGAAGCGTATCTCGTAAAAACATAACTTGTCTGCGCTTCACGCTTCACGAACGACGATTCACGAAACTTATTTCTTCTCTTCCGCTTCGGCCTTGATCTCAACGACCGGCTTGCCCTTGTAATACCCGCAGGAAGGGCACACGCGGTGCGAAAGGATCGACTTCTTGCACTGGGGACACTTGCCCAGGCTGGCCATGGTCACTTTATAATGCGTGCGGCGCTTGCGGCTGCGCTGTTTCGAATGTTGTCGTTTTGGTAAAGCCATTATATTCTCCTTTTAATCGTCGCTCGTCGTTCGTATCTCGTCGCTCGCGAGATACGAGATACTAAATACGATTCACGAAGCACATCTACATCGTTCCGTATTTAAGTCCGCCCCGCACCCGGGACAGATCCCTTTACAATCTTCCTTGCACAATACCCGCGGAGGTAAATTTAAAAGAACCTCCTGGCGAATATCCTCATCGAGATCAACAGTCTCAGTCTGTTTGTCGACGGCAAAATCAAACAGGAAATTGCCGTTCCAGTCGCGCTCGATCTCGGCCAGACAACGGGCGCAGACGGATCGATATTTGCTGTGGACTTTGGTTTTTGCCAGGACCATGTTGTTTACCCGGCTGACCTTCGCCTGAACATCGAGCGGCGCGATGAAATAACC
>CAYIMR010000302.1:0-1543 GCA_964364455.1 uncultured Planctomycetales bacterium
TTTTCCTCATTTCCTTTTTTCAAAGAAATGACGAGGCTCGCCATTCTGGCGGCCTTGCTTTTTCGTTTCCTGTCACCTTGATTAATTGTCCGAGCATAATTTCCTCAACCCCCGGATATTCACTTCGACCCTTTTGAGGCAGCTTTGAACATGTTCATCGACCGAATTTGTCTGTTCGATGGTCGTCAAAAGCCGGTTCAACTCTCTGATCTGCGAACGCAGCAGTCCGACGATAAAGTCCTGGTTGCTTCCTAATGAGTAATGTGAGGTCATGGGGACCGGGTCCCTCCACAACAGCAAATTTTCGTTATTCATGCTCTAAAATATACTTTGGGCGTGTTACGGGGTAATGGCGGGTATGTGAAATCTCTGTGAACAATTAAAAACGAGTAAAACTGCAGAGGGTGACAAGCAAAACAGTCGGGGCGGACGAAAGACCCTGGACGGCTTTAGGCAAGATAAAAACGCGAGGCGGGACCGTTCTTTTGGTCCCAGCCTCCTGTTGATCAGCTTTTTGTGATTGTCGGGACAAAATCCTTGAACGCCTGATGGATCATATCACGGACTTTACGAAATTCATTAAGGGTCGCTTCCAATTCCCCCTGTCCGTGCGAGGGGTCGGGAAAAGGCCAGTGCATGACCTTCGTCGCCCCGGGGAAAACCGGACATGATCCTTTCGCATTATCACAGACCGTGATCACATAGTCGAATTCTTGCCCCTGAAATTCATCGACGGACTTGGAACACTGGGTGGAAATATCCATGCCGATCTCTGCCATGACTTTAACGGCGACAGGATTGACAGCGGATGGCTTTATTCCCGCGCTGAAAGCTTCGATCCGATCTTGCCCGTAGTGCTTTAAAACACCTTCCGCCATCTGCGAACGGCAGGAATTTCCTGTACAAAGGACCAACACTCTTTTTTTACGCATAAGAAACCAAAGGCAATGTAAACCGGAAAGCAGAGCCTTTGCCCAGTTCACTTTCGACCATGACCTCGCCACGGTGGGCGTGGATGATGTGCTTGACGATGGAAAGGCCCAGGCCGGTCCCGCCAAGATCGCGGGAATGGGCTTTGTCCACCCGGTAGAACCGCTCAAAGATCCTTGGGATATCCTCCTGCGGAATGCCGATGCCCGTATCCGCGACGCTGACCTCAACGCCGCGATCCGTTTCGCGCGCGGCGATGGTGACACTGCCACCCGCGTTATTGTATTTGACGGCGTTCTCAACCAGATTAAAAAGCACCTGGGCAATGGCCGCCTCATCGATCCTGATCTTGGCCAAACGCCGCGGAATATCTTTCTTGAGCGTAACGGAATTCTTTCGGGCCTCCTTGTCCATGCCCGTTAAAACCTTGTCAACAACGGTTTCCAGAGAACATTCCTCCAGCGCGAGCTTCATTTTCCCGGATTCGATACGAGAAAGGTCCAGCAGATCGTTGATCAGTTTGCTCAGCCGCTCGGCGTCGTCGTAAATGATCCGCAGGAATTCGCGGGCGTGCGCCTTGTCTTCCAGCGCGCCTTCCAGGAGCGTCTCGGCG
>CAYIMR010000303.1:0-1539 GCA_964364455.1 uncultured Planctomycetales bacterium
CGCCGGGGCAAGACCACCTGCGGTTCGTCGCGCTGGGGATTTTTTTGTTCGCCGTTATCTCGGATGCCGTCGACGGCTACGTGGCGCGTCACTACCGCCAGCGCACCAAGGCGGGGGCTGTCCTCGACCCCGTGGCGGATAAACTGCTTTTGATCAGCGCCTTTACCTGCCTGTACAAGGTCGGCGACGCGATTGGCGGCGGCGTCCATTTTCCCATTTGGCTGGTGGTGGGAGTGATCAGCCGCGACGTGATCCTCCTGGCCGGGGCCGCCATTGTCCGTCTTTTCCACGGCGATTTTGAGGTCGAGCCGACCATTTGGGGAAAGGCGACGACATTTTTCCAGATCGCGGCGGTGCTGGGGATATTGCTGCGTTTGCCGTGGATGAGCGCCGTGTGGCTGCCGACGATCCTTCTGACCGCGCTTTCGGGAATAGATTATATCCGTAAGGGGATCAAGATCATCAATGGAGCACCCCCGGAGAAAGCCCGGGGTGCCAGTGTTTACCCCGACTCGTAAGATATGAAAAAATTCTCTTCGATAATTTTTCCATACTCGTCGGGGTTGTCCGCCGAAGGATTTGCCTTTCGGCGAACATCCGCCGTAGCTGAATACGAAAGTTATTCAGCGAAGGCGGACAACGGAGCCGCCGCGTGAAACTCGTTCTGGCACTGTGGATCAGTTATTTTTTGGGCGCGATCCCCACCGCCTACATCGCGGGGAGGCTTCTTAAAGGAATAGATATTCGCAAGCACGGCTCGGGCAACGTGGGTGCTACAAATGTGTTCCGGGTCCTGGGCAAATGGCCGGGGATCGTCGTGCTGGTCCTCGATATCCTCAAAGGTGTTGTGGCGGTCACCGTTGTCGGCGATATTTTCGGGCTCATCAAAGTGGACCAGCGCGTCTTGCTGGCGCTGGTTGTCGTTGCCGGCCACAACTGGACGGTCTTTCTCGACTTTAAAGGCGGCAAAGGCATCGCGACCAGCCTGGGCGCGTTGATCGGGCTGACGATCAAGATCGTTTTTATCCGGCCTGTTTTGTTTTTTACTCTTCTCATCTGGCTGGTGGTCTTTCTTTCAACCGGATTTGTCTCGCTGGCCTCCATTATCGCCGCCGTATTTTTACCGATCATTATGGCCTTGACCAGCCAGGCGTTCCCGCTGGTCGTGCTGGGGGCCATATTCTGTGTATTTGTGGTGGCGCGCCACCGGCCCAATATCAAGCGGCTTTGGGACGGCCAGGAATCGCGCGTGCCGCTGCCTTTCCACAAGAAAAAGTGAACCGCCTCCGCTTGTAAACGCCCGCAGGTTCATTCCTCCACAAAGCCGGTTCGTGCCACAAAATCATTCTTTATTTGTCCTAACTCTTTGCGGGTCCTCGATCAGCGACGGGTAAATAGCGGGAAAACGTTTTCTCCGAACGCCTTCCGTCGTCTTGTTTGGTGTTCTTCGCGTGATATACTTTTCTTATGAAAGAAGTGCTCCATAAAAGACGGCGTAACCTCGGCCGGGGGACCAAGCTTATTACGATCAATTCCCGC
>CAYIMR010000304.1:0-1526 GCA_964364455.1 uncultured Planctomycetales bacterium
AAGAAGGCCTGAAAAAATTTGTGCGCGAGGGCCTCGTGGAGTTCTTTATATTGAGGCGGACCGAAGACATTGGCAAAATAGGAATGCACGATACCCGTCGTCGTGGTCGTCCCCTTGCTCATAACGGTCCCTTCGCGAAAAACGCTGAAAGCCTGTCCGGGGTTCGCGAAGAATTCGACGATCGGGTGGTCATCATCGATATCTTCGTAATTGTTGGCGTACAAAATAAAATCTACCTTATGTCCTTTAACTACGTTTAAAAACGTCGTCACCGGCAGGATGATCCGGGCGTTGACCTGATTAGGGCTCATGATGATGGCGCGGTCGATCTGTCCCAGGGCGTAACCGGGCGGCAGGTCATCGAGGCGCAGAAAGGCCCCGATCTCCGTGCCGTAGCCGATGACGCCGGCGGGTGCCATCTCCAGCGACCCCATGTCGTCGGCAATGATGATCAGATCCTCGATGCTCGTCTCTCCGAGATCACGCAGGGCTTCGAGCGTTTCGGATTTTCCCGCCCCCGTATCTCCGATAAAAAGGATCGTCTTATCCAATCCGCCCTTAAGGCGAATGCGAACAAATGCCCCGTGGAAGGGAAGTTTCCCTTTTTTCATCATGATGATATTGTGCAGCGTCAGGACCATTTTCTTGAGATAGCCGAAATAGCCAAATTCGTCGCGTCCGGGAATCGCCCCCACCAGGATGCCATTTTCTTCATCGTCGTAAAACACGGTCGGGAAAGAACCGAATCCATTTAAAACACCATCAGGGACACCAAAAGCGTACACCGCGTCAGGCTTGCGCGCCAGGTCTTCATCTTCGGCCATTTCAAAAAGATTGCACAGCGAATGCCCCAGTTCGGCAAAACGGTTATGGAAATAGATCAGGATGATCAGCGACCCGACTTTCGCCGGATAACACAGCCATTCTCCGGCTTTAAGATCAAAAAGTTCCAGAGGGTTCTTCCGCACTCTCTCGAATTTACCCGTGCGTTTGTTCATCGGCGGATTGAGGATCAAAGGCGGATAAATCAGGATCTGGCGGATGACGGGCACCGCGTTGAGTTTTTTATAGACCGGCGCGGGAAAAGGCACTTCTTTGAGCGCGGCAATGGAGGACACTTCCGCTCCGGCGGCCACCTGCCGGTAAATGCGCGGGTGAATACCGGTGACGTTTTCCTGGATGTCGCGGTACATCCCGCGGATCAACCCCGTCAGCTGCCCGATGGTCGCGCTAAACGTACGATAGGGCTTCTGGTCCCATTGCTGGCCATTGTCGCTGGCGATGAGGAACCGGTCGAAACTCCTCCAGAAATTATAAACATATTCAATGAATTCGTTGAAAAGGGCTGAATCCTTGAGGAACTGCTGGCCACCGGGGATGATCCTCTCGATGGAACGCGTCGGTGTGTGCGCCAGGGCTCCCAAGGTCTTGATAAAAAGATCGATGTCCTCACCGGAAACGGGACGGCGCTCGAAAATACCCAAAAGAAAAGAATTCCTCTTAACAAGCTTGTCGATGGCGCGTTC
>CAYIMR010000305.1:0-1509 GCA_964364455.1 uncultured Planctomycetales bacterium
ACCATTCCAACATCGTGCCCTGGCAGATGCTCTGCGAAGAAAAAGGGTGCGTCCTTAAGGTCATTCCTTTTAACGATCAAGGCGAACTGATCTACGAGGAATTTGAGCGGCTTTTAACGGCGAAAACAAAACTGCTTTCGATCGTGTACATTTCCAATTCGCTGGGCACGATCAATCCGGTCAAGAAGATGATCAAAGCCGCGCACGCGCGGGGCGCGCTTGTTCTCGTTGACGCGGCGCAGGCTGTGGGCCACCGCCGGATCGATGTGCAGGACCTGGATTGTGATTTCCTGGCCTTCTCCGGGCACAAGCTTTTCGGGCCAACGGGGGTTGGCGTGCTTTATGGTAAAGCGGAACTTTTGAATAAAATGCCGCCGTTTCACGGTGGAGGCGATATGATCAGCTCGGTCACCTTCGAGAAAACGACCTACGCCGCTCTGCCGTACAAATTCGAGGCCGGGACGCCGGCGGTCGCCGAGGTGATCGGCTTGGGCGCGGCGATCGATTACGTTCTATCGGTCGGGTTCGAGCGTATCGAGGCCTACGAACAAAGTCTTCTGGAATACGGGACGCGCGCCTTGCAAAAAGTGCCGGGACTAAAATTGATCGGCACGGCCAAGGAAAAGGTATTGGTATTGTCGTTTATTTTGCCCGGCGTGCATCCGCACGATATCGGGACGCTGGTCAACGATGAGGGCATCGCGATCCGCACGGGACATCATTGCACTCAGCCGGTGATGAAACATTTCGGTGTCCCCGCTACTTCGCGCGCGTCGTTGTCTTTTTACAACACAACCGCCGAGATCGACCGTCTGGTCGAGGCCTTGATCAAGGTGAGGGAAGTATTCCCGTGACCCACGACAGCCGCAGTGAACTCTATCAGCAAGTCATCATCGAGCACAACAAAAGCCCGAAGAATTTCCGCAAGATCCCCGGCGCCACCCACGAGGCCGAAGGGTATAATCCGCTCTGCGGCGATCATCTGCACATTTATCTGCACGTCCAGGAGCCAGGCGGCGTGATCGATGACGTTTCCTTCGAAGGCGACGGCTGCGCGATCTCCAAAGCATCGGCCTCCCTGATGACGACGAGCCTTAAAGGCAAAACACTCGAAGAAGCTGACGTTCTGTTCGAGCAGTTCCATCATTTGATCAAAGGCGAACTTCATCCCGACAAAGATCCTAACGTGCTGGGCAAGCTTTCCGTTTTCTCGGGGATCTGGCATTTCCCGGCGCGCGTTAAATGCGCGAGCCTTTGCTGGCACACCATGAAAGGCGCGTTGGATAAAGTAAAAACTGTGACGACGGAGTAGTAAATTGGTTAAGGCAACGAGGCCCGTTTCGTTGTTCGGTAACGGTAATGGCCAGTTCCGTTACCCTAAGATGTCAACCGATACGGGCAAAATTTACCAAATAATTTCCCGCACGTCGGCCGGCATACCACGGAATTTGCCCACGAAACGCACTTCACGTACCAAATCCAGATTGAACTTTTCTTTCACGACGCGCG
>CAYIMR010000306.1:0-1504 GCA_964364455.1 uncultured Planctomycetales bacterium
GTCGCGTGATCTTCAAAAATCCGCTGAATTTTGTGAAATTCTTTTCCTTGATCCCGCGGACCCGCTTGATCTCTTCCAGGGACTTAAACGGCCCTTTTTGCTGACGATGATCGATGATCTGGCGCGCGGTATACTCGCCGATATACGGGATGCTTACGAGTTCTTCCAGGGAAGCCGTATTAACGTCAAGTTTGGGGTAAATTTCAGCGCTGTCCACCACCCCGACGGCATTCTTGAAGGCGGGCCAGCGGTTCAAGACATAATGCGTCAGCGAGCCGGCGGTAAAGACCGTCGCCACAAGAAGGAGCACCTGCTTCTCTTGTTTTGTGAAATGCAGCATGGGACAAACGACTTTAAGGGGGAAATCGAACGGAAAAACAGGGGGAGATTAAATATTAAACGACAATATTCGCCACTTTATCGGCGATGTAAATGAACCTCTTGACCGGTTTGCCGGAAATGAATTCCTGGATCTTGGCGTCAGCCAAAATGATCTCGCGGACCTCATCTTCGTTGCTGCCGGAGGCCACCTGGAACTTGCCGCGCAGCTTGCCGTTGATCTGGGCAACAACCTGGACAGAATCCCGCTCCAGCGCCCGCGCGTCAAAAGACGGCCAGGAAACGTTCATCACACTTTTTTCATTGCCGCCGGTTTTTTCCCACAATTCTTCACAGATATGCGGGGTAAACGGCGCGAGCAAAACAATGACGGTACGGATGGCTCTATTTAAAAGTGCTTGCTTGGTCGTATTGCCTGTAATGACTTTATATTTATCGATCGCGTTCATCAGGATCATCAGGGTGCTGACGGCCGTATTGAATTTGTACCCTTGCGAAATATCCTCGGTGACTTTTTTGATGGCGGCATTTCGCTCGCGCTCCAGGTCTTTGTCTTCCTGGTCGAAACTCGCCGCGGGAATATTATCCGCGACTGGAGCGAACCTCTGTTCAGCCAGATTCCAGATGCGGTTCAGGAATTTCCAGGAGCCGTCCACGGCGCCGTTACTCCATTCCAGCTGGTCTTCCGGCGGCGCGGCGAAAAGAATACACAGGCGCAATGAATCCGCGCCGTAGCGTTCGATAATTTCATCAGGATCAACCGTGTTCCCCCGGGATTTGGACATGACCTCGCCGTCTTTAAGGACCATCCCTTGCGTCAAGAGCCGCGCGAACGGTTCGTCAAAATTGACCAATCCCAGATCCTTGAAAAATTTCGTGAAGAAACGCGAATATAAAAGATGAAGGATGGCGTGCTCGATCCCGCCGATATATTGATCGACCGGCATCCAGCAGGCGGCTTCCTTTTTATCAAAAACTTGCCCTTCATCGCGCGGCGAACAAAATCTTAAGAAATACCAGGAAGAATCGAAAAAGGTCGCCATCGTATCGGTTTCCCGCCGGGCCTTGGCCCTGCATTTCGGACACGTTGTATTAACGAATTCATTGGAACGCGCCAGCGGGCTTCCGCCCTCACCGGTAATTTTCACGTTCTCCGCAGGAGGTA